>CAJXSW010000020.1 GCA_913060645.1 uncultured Dokdonia sp.
CCTCTTCGTCGGCAGCGTCAGATGTGTATAAGAGACAGATCTAGTAGAATCTGTCATGTCGTATTTTTTATGACAACTAGCGCATAGCTGAAAAAAAGCATCTCTGTTTTTAATGTAATCAAAACCATTTTTTAATGCCCAATGAAAGCTTTTACTTTTTTTATTACATCTATCACCCTCACACTTAGAAGCTTTTCCATATTTCCTCCTCAACCAACAATGAACTTTAACGTAATCTACGTGGTCTTGTTTAATTTCTAGTTTCATAATGTTTCTTTTATCTAATGAATAAATCGTAAAGTAACTCTTCGTTACATTCTTGGTGTAAATCTTCTATTTGAGTATCTGTTAACTCTTTACCGTTATACTCTCCGTTTAATATGGTGTAAACTCCGAACCCTGTATTCTTTTCAAATTCTAAATCTCCGAACTTGTTATAATCGAACGTTGGTCGGTTGTATGTTTCTTGTTGTGTTTTCATAGTTGTAATTGTTTTGATGGTTCAAATATACAAAACATTTTTACTTAAAAGTCATAAATAATGAAATATATTAAAATATTTATAAATTGTTTGTAAATCTGTATGTAATATAAGTAGTTGTAATTGATAAATGTGTTATATTTGTATATGGAAAAAATAATAATGATTAGTTTTAGCCTTATGGATTTAGGCAAACAAATGAGGCTTTACAGAGCCGAACACGAACTTACTCAGAAGCAATTATCTGAAAAAGTAGAAGCGATTGACGGAAGCGCAAAGCTTAGTCAGCGTGAAATATCTAACCTCGAAAAAGGAAAAGGAAACCCCACTCTTAATAAGCTACTTGCAATAGCGGAAGTATTAGGAAAGGTTTTAGTACTTCAAGACATTAAAGAGTAGAGGAATGAAAAATAAAAATATAGAAGTTAAATGTTTCTTTGGAATAAACAGAGACAACCATAATCACGAATCAGTATTAGAAATAACAGATTCTAAAACACACAAGCGTATCATAGATATAACATTTACACCTACGCAAATAGTCCAGCTTTTTGGAAGAATGGGGGGTGTTGTAGGTTTGGCTAGTGTTATTGATGAAGAAAACTTTAAGCAGCTAGGAAAGACGGCTATAAGAGAATCCTTAGATGTAGAAATACATAATATTAAGGACGAATTTAAAAGGGAAATGGCTGTGATTAAGGCTAAAGATTTATTAAAAGATTCTGAGTATGACTGGCAAGTTTCTGATTACTTCGGAAGTAAAGAAAGTTTCTTTGAAAAAGACGGATTAAATTACGCAAAGGTTAAAATAACTAGGTATGAATAAAAATATAAATTACGAACGCACAACAGTTTCTTACACACAGAAACCCAGCATTACACGAAATGTTCAAACCTAATCACAGAGATAGGTTAATCTGGAATAACATTACTGTAATGATGGAAGAGTACGCAACGTATAAAACTAAAAACACATAGCAATGAATAAAGAACAAATAATAAAAGAGCAAGGAACACTCCTAAGAATTAAACACCGAGCTAATGAGCTTTCATAGTTTGAATGTAGAGAGTTTATAGAGGGTGTTGCAAACGCATTACAGCCACTATGCAGTAAGTCAGATCAAAAGCAATTCCTTATAACCTCATTTGACAAGATGGATAAAACACATATCACTATGCTGGAGCTTGCGCAATTTGACGACCTGGCGGATAAGCTTTTGGAGAAAGAAGATTTAAAAACGTGCGACGTATGCGGAAGTGAGAACACAATTACTGTTTCTAATAAGGGCGAAAACTGTGATTGGTGTAATCCATTATAATCAAAACAAAACTACTAACGAGTAACAAAGTAATACTTAACAACTGAAACGATGGAAATTGAAGATATTAGAGTAAAAACAGTAACCCACAAAAAGAAAAATAAATTTTTGTGGATTCACTATAATACGACTTCATATGTTGAAAATATCATAGAGGTAAAATATAAGGGTGGAGAATGGCAATTACTAAAAAATGAAAGAGTAATTGAATTCATTTAAACAACCCTCAATTCAAACAAAAACGCCTATTATCCGCAGATTATCCGCAATTTTGAAAAGCAATTAAGCGTTAACACCTCTCTTTTCAAGCAACACTACATTCTCAACATGATGAGTTTGGGGAAACATATCTACAGGTTGAACCTTAGTTACTTTGTAGGTGTCATCTAATAACGCAAGATCACGTGCTTGTGTTGCACTGTTACAACTCACATACACCACTTTTTCTGGTGATATGTTTATAATTTGCTGTACAACGTCTGCGTGCATTCCATCTCTAGGGGGATCTGTGATGATAATATCTGGAACTCCATGGGCATTTATAAATTCTGTATTGAATACCTTCTTCATGTCACCCACAAAAAACTCTGTATTTTCAATGCCATTAAGCTTTGCATTTTCCTTAGCTGCTTCAATTGCGTCTGGCACAGCTTCTACACCAATTACTTTTCTAGCTTTCTTTGCTACAAACTGAGCAATAGTACCGGTTCCAGTATATAAGTCATACACTAGCTCATTACCACTAAGTCCAGCAAAGTCACGTGTGATTTTGTACAACTCGTAAGCTTGTTTTGAATTCGTTTGGTAGAATGATTTGGCATTAATTTTAAACTTAAGACCTTCCATTTCTTCAAAAATATGATCTCTTCCAGAGAAGCATATAACCTCTTGGTCATAAATGGTATCGTTCCCTTTACTATTTATTACATATAATAGCGAAGTTATTTCTGGCCAAGTGTCTTTTATATAGTTGAGGAGTAATTCTCTATTCTCAGTTTCTTCCTTAAAGAATTGAACTAAAACCATTAACTCACCATTAGATGATGTGCGTATCATCAATGTACGAAGGAGTCCATCTTGATTACGGGCATTATAAAATGCCATATTATTTGCAGTTGCAAATTCTTTTATACCATTACGTATGGCATTACTAGGATCACGTTGTAAATGACATTTATCAATATCAAGTATTTTATCCCACATTCCAGCGATGTGGAAGCCTAGGGCGTTTCTATCTTCAATGACTTCATCACTTTTTATTTGTTCAAGTGTAAGCCATTTTGAGTCAGAAAAACCAAACTCCATTTTATTGCGGTAAAAGTATTGCTCTGAACTTCCAGCGATTGGAGTAAGTTCAGGAAGTTCTATTTTACCCAAGCGTTTCAGGTTATTTTCTACTTCTTGCTGTTTGTATTCTAGTTGGAATTTATAATCCATGTGTTGCCACTTGCAACCACCACATGCATCAAAATGCTCGCATTGAGGTTGAGTACGCTTTCGCGAAAGCGTTAAAACCTCCGTTGCAGTTCCCTCGTAATAAGCTTTACGCTTCTTTGTAGTTTGTACGTTTACAACATCACCAGGCACTGCGTTATTAATGAAAATCACTTTTCCATCTGGCGCGTGGCCGATAGCTTTACCTTTTGCACCTGCATCTGTTACACTAATATTTTCAAAAACCTGTCTGTTTTGTTTACGTCTTCCCATAGGCGCAAAAATAGAACAATTCTGAATTGTTCAGAAGGTTTTGCACGTCCTTTATAATTTGTAATTTAGAGGTCTTATATGGGATGATTTCTCTCCCCATTTCCATCTCTGGAAAAGCAGGAATTGTAGATTACTATCTTTAAAATATTATTATTATGGCCACTGTTGATCAACTTTCTTCACAAGAGGCAATTGCACTAGAAGACAAGCATGGAGCACACAATTATCACCCACTTCCTGTGGTTTTAAGTAAGGGAGAAGGCGTTTATGTGTGGGACGTAGAAGGAAAAAAATACTACGACTTTCTATCTGCTTATTCTGCTGTAAACCAGGGACACTGTCACCCACGCATTGTAAATGCAATGACAGAACAAGCAAAAACACTTACGCTTACTTCGCGTGCTTTTTACAACGATACCTTAGGACCGTACGAAAAATACGCTACAGAGTATTTTGACTTTGATAAGCTATTACCTATGAATACGGGAGCAGAGGCTGTAGAGACAGCTATAAAGCTTGCGCGAAAATGGGCTTACGAGAAAAAAGGTGTAGAAGAGCATGAAGCTCAGATTATTGTATGTGAAAATAACTTTCACGGAAGAACAACGACTATAATTTCTTTTTCTAACGATGAAGGTGCTCGTAAAAACTTTGGACCATATACTCCAGGATTTATTAAAATACCTTATGATGATGTTGATGCGCTAGAAAATGCCCTTAAGTCACATAAAAATATTGCAGGTTTTCTAGTAGAACCTATCCAAGGTGAAGCAGGTGTTTATACTCCTGCAGATGATTATATGCGTAAGGCGCAAGCTTTGTGTAATAAGCATGAAGTACTTTTTATAGCAGACGAAATTCAAACAGGAATTGCAAGAACTGGAGGTTTACTTGCAGTTTGTGGTAATTGTTCTTGTGAGTCTCATTGTGAGAAACAAGAGGATACCTATGCACAACCTGATATTTTAATATTAGGAAAAGCACTTTCTGGTGGAGCTTATCCAGTATCTGCCGTGCTAGCCAATGATCACATTATGGAGGTTATAAAGCCAGGGCAGCATGGTTCTACCTTTGGCGGAAATCCTATTGCTGGAGCAGTAGCAACAGCGGCATTAGAAGTTGTAAGGGATGAACACCTTATACAGAACGCTCGTAAACTAGGAACAATTTTCCGTGAGAAGATGCAGGAGTTTGTAGATTCAAGTTCTATCGCAACTTTAGTGCGTGGTCGAGGTTTATTAAATGCAGTTGTGATTAACGATACAGAAGATAGCTCAACGGCTTGGGATATATGTATAGCGCTTCGTGATAATGGACTTCTTGCAAAACCAACACATGGTAACATTATTCGTTTTGCTCCACCATTAGTAATGAATGAAAAACAATTATTAGAGTGTACTGATATTATTATCAACACACTTAAGCAGTTTGAAAAGTAGATCTTTTTGATTTAAAATATAAAGCCGTTAGGATTATGAATCCTAACGGCTTTTTTGCTTTCATGATTTGGCAAAAAAAAACACGTCGTGAGACGTGTTTAATGTTTATTCAAGAATAATAAGACTATTGTCCCATTCCTGCTTGTTCCATTTGTTGTTGTTGCCATTCTTGCATGCCTTCCATTCCTCCAAACATAACGAGCATTACAGCTATCATTAATAAGGTTAATACACCTAAAACTAAACCAATAATAGCGATAATTCTTGCAGTTTTAAGCTGTCCATAATTATCATAGCTGTCAGGTGATAGTAAGTATGTTTTCTTGTCTTTGTTTGCTAAAAATAAGCCTATTCCAGAGAGTAGAACTCCTCCTATTCCCCAAGAGAAGCAGCAAGCTATGAATGATACAATCCCTAATACTAGAGATATGGTTACATTAGGCAGTTTACGATTTTCCATTTTAATGTTTGATGTTTAGTTAATTGATTAGTTAGTCATTTTTATTGTGTAGCTAATGATGATAGTAGCGACCGTCAATATAGCTAAAAATATTACACCTTTATTTGCAAATTTTAAATTTGTAAACTGATTGAGCATTAAAAAACCCAACAATGCTATCAAAGGATAGATTGCTGGGTACATATGAAATGCTTCTATAAATTCTCCTTTAAAAAGGAGGGAAATGGATCTTTGAATACCGCAGCCCATGCATTCAAAACCTAAATATTTCTTGTTCAGGCAGGGCAACATGTATTCATCCATATAACTTTTTTAGTTTACGATACTGATTTTACGTCCTTTTGTAAGTCCATCGCGAGTTGTAAATTTAACTACATATATTCCTGTTGACAAGTTTCTTGTAGGAAAAGTATATTCACTCTGGCCACCTAGGTTTATTTCATTAAAGATCTTTTTTCCAGATAGATCAAATAAAGTTACATCCTCAACAACAATGTTATTTGGGTTGTAAATTTCAAGTTGGTTGTTTATGTTGTTCTGTATAATAGTAAAAGATTCAAGAACACTTTCTTCAATAAATGGATCTTGCTCGTTTACCGCTATGTCAACAGTTTCATCTGCTACATCAGTATCTTCTTCTTCTGTTGTTTCTTCCTCTTCAGTTGTTTCTTCCTCTTCAGTTGTTTCTTCTTCTTCTTGAGCGTCAGATGTTGTAAATCTAATAAAAAAGCGATCATCATAAATGCCATCCTCAAGCATCATAAGAACTTCTTCACCTAGGATAGAATGATATGCTTCTGTTTCCATATCAACTAAGAAAACGTCGTTGTACTCAAATGCTTCTGTGTAATGCACTGCAAATTTAAATTCTGTAGGTCCTGATGCCTTTATAGATAAAGGAATCCACTGGTATTCATCTCTAGGCACTGCGTTAATCACATAATTGCTTTTTTCATCAATTTTAAATCCAACATCTGTCGTAATTTCGCTGATAGTTTGTGCATCCATCGCGGTGTCATAACCTGCAGTTGCCTCATCAAGAAATGCGATACTCATTTCCCTAGAATAAGTGTCATTTATACCTGCGTAAAATTTTATGTGTGATGGTTTTCTTAGTTCGTTTACGTTCTCATAATAATTAGCAACACCATGTGCTGATACAATATTATTATTTAAATTTTGAGCAGATCTAAAGTCAGAATTATCTCCTTCACGTACAAATACCCTTTGCTCATTGCTAAATGTTATATCTTCTGGCACTGCACCATTCATATCTTGATTAGTATCTCCAGTAACCATGAAACCTTGTCCTACAGGTGAAAATCTTCTGTTATAAACTAATCCATTTGAGCCAGTATCACCTGTAGATTCTCCTGTAACATCGTAATTTAAGAATGTTGCATTAACATAAATGCCGTCTCCATCTATTACTCCCATTGGAGAGTATGTTCCATAACCTCCTTTATATTCTACTAGGTAATGAGAAAGTGCTGTTGGATCACTATCCCAGAAATATGCTATACCAGTAGTTACTCTTTTTCTATCTATATTTTTATTGATTACTTCTCCAGAATATGGTGATGTATATGAGTATGCATATGAATTTGGTTCACTTTCACCTCTCGAGTTTTTAATTAAAAAGTGATTTAGATCTAAAGCCGATGGGTAAGGGTTTCCTACTTGCGTTTGTTTATCAGCACCAACAGCAATTTGAATATCACCACTGTTAGGGCGTCCTCTAAAGTCATAACGTTGTGAATCTCCTGGGTTGTTCTCTGGTTGAGCAACTTCAGTGGATATTGTTGTATTATCAGTGCCGGCAACACCCTTCATAGTAAAACCATATCCTGGTTCTAGCGTTTGAGTATTAGAAATATGTATCCAATCTCCGTAATTTTCTCCAGACTGAAAAGACCATATCCAGTAGCTAGCAATATTTAAAGATCCAGCATTTTGATTACCATCATAACCTCCTATTGCAAATGCAGGGTTACTTAGAGTGACAGTTGTTGGTTTAAATAATACTTGCGCTGCAGAGTTTGTGCTTTTAAATGCAAATGGGCCATTACCTTCACTTCTCGCAGGTTCTGCAAAGCCATTAGCACCTTCAACTCGTGATAAGCCCACAGGTGATCCCCATACATTGTAATCAAAGTTGTTTACCGTACCTTCTTGAAAGATTGATATCTCGCCCGTTCCTTTGTTATTCTTACTTAGAGTACCTTCTCCTTGTAAAATTTGAGCATTGTTTCTTAAAAGAATATTAGGTATCCCATTATCTGTAGTAGCTGTTAGACTTCTATTAGATTCTAATTCAACATCATTTTCAACATAAATAAAAGTGTCATTTACAAAAACATAAGATGCATCTGTATCTGTAGGCTTCACAAAAAGTTGTGCATGAGCAGAGAATCCTAGAGAGAGTACTGCTACAAGGAGTAGATTTTTCATAATTTAAACTTTACACTTAGTTATAACTTGGGGTCAAACTTAGTCAAATGTAGATAGGACAGCGTAAGTACTATACTTTTCTGCTTAATTTTCGATAGATTGTATATTTTTACCGACTAAAAACCTATTCGACTGTAAATTTATGAAATTAGGAGATCAAGTGCAAGCGTTAGACGATGATTTTGAGGGCGTTGTGGTGCATATAAAAGATGATGAAGTTTCGGTAGAAGATGAGGATGGCTTTATATCCTATTTTCGCGAAAGCGAGCTTATACCAGCAGTTTCTAAGAGTATGAGAGCGGCACTTTCTGTAGTGCCAGATTCTGTGATTTCAGAAAAAGAAGAGGCAAAAAGAAAGAAAGCAATAAAGGTAAACCCTAAAGAGCGCAATGCGCCCATGTTTGAGGTGGATTTACATATCCATAAGTTAGTCGATAGGGAACGCGGTATGAGTAATTATGAAATTCTTACCGTTCAACTCGATACTGCAACCAGACAATTAGAATTTGCTATCAAAAAGCGTATTCCTAAGATGGTTTTTATACATGGAGTGGGAGAAGGAGTACTACGCGAGGAGCTCTATACACTACTTCGTAGGTATGATAATCTTAGGTTTTATGATGCAGATTTTCAGAAGTATGGAGTAGGAGCTACCGAAGTCTATATTTTTCAGAATACGTAATTTAATTAAACACTGGGGTATCTTTTATTGAAACATCACCTGCGGAGTATGTTCCTAGTAGTTGTAATGTCTCATTTCGTAATTCTTCCTGGTTAGCAGGGTTAATAAGTACTGTATTAGTAATCGTGATATCAAGCGTTAGATCTGATATAAAGTATTCGTTTTCACGATAGACGTCTACAACAGTTTCTACAGTTATATTTGGGTTTAAGTAATCTGGAATTGTTGGAAAATCAAGATCAGATTTATCATTATTTGGGTTTAAGTCTCTGTTTAGGTCTTCGTTTCTTGTAAGAATCCCATCGCCATCATCGTCGTCATCAAGATAATCTGGAATCATATCTCCGTCTGTGTCGCGGGATAACATTAAATCTATCGCTGTCTCATCTTCATTTAAAACTACACCCTCAAGTCTAGTAGGTACATTATCTCCATCATCATCAAAATCTAGGTAATCAAGAATTCCGTCAAGATCTGTATCTAGTAAAAGTGTAGGGTCTTCTATTTCTGTAGGTATAGCATCTGCGTCGCTTTCTGTACCGCTAGAAAATATTTCTACCAGACCATCTGTACTTATAAACTCTTCTTGAACTAAAGGACTTGTAGGCGGTATCGCATTACAAAAGTAATTGCTTGGATCTCCATTAAATACGCGGTATGAGTATTGATCTGTTCCAGAAAGTAATATAGAATATGAAGTATTTACCTCTTCAAATAAAGGCTCATCTGTTTCAAATTGTAAAGCAAGCGCCTCATTAGTGCTAGACTTAGTTTTATAAAACACATAGTTAGTAACATCACTTACATTCTCACATCGTTGTAACTCAACATCGTCAAAATCAAGTTCCGTAACAATAACGTCGCCGTCATCACATGACACGATTAAAAATATAAGAGCAAGTAAAAGCGTGAGCTTCTTCATAGTTATAATGTTTAATGCAAAAATAGGGCAAAGTGATTGAAATACGCTTTCGCGAAAATGTTATTTACTTTCTAAAAAGCAGCTATTAGTATTGTCGTTTAGCTCTGCAAATTCTAATAACCAAATATGCACCTATCGAGCAGTCTCGAGTTATTTTGGTTATTTTTGTACGCAAATCCCTAATGAGTAACGCTTATGTCTAAGGTTTATTTTGATAACGCAGCCACCACGCAAATAAGAGAGGAAGTACTTGACCGTATTATGCAAGTAATGCGTGATGTTTCTGGAAATCCATCCTCTACACATGCTGTAGGTCGCAGTGCCAAAAGTATTGTAGAAAATGCTCGTAAGACAGTAGCTAAGATTCTCAATGTATCTGCTGGAGAAATATTCTTCACTTCTGGAGGTACAGAAGCAGATAACCTAGTAATAAATAGCGCAGCACGCGATTTAGGAATACAACGCATAATTACTTCGCGCATCGAGCACCATGCTGTACTTCATGCGGCCGAAGAGGCAGCACGTACTAATAATATCAAATTAGAGTATGTAAACCTCAAGAACTGCGGGACACCGGATGAGAAGCATCTAGAAGAAATGCTAAGGTCGAGTGAAGAGAAAACGCTTGTGAGCTTAATGCATGTTAATAATGAAGTAGGTAATATGATTGACATAGAAGCTGTGGCGACTATGTGTAAGTCATATGGAGCATTAGTGCATAGTGACATGGTACAAAGTATAGGTCATTATAATATAAACCTACAGAAGATACCTGTAGATTACATTGCCGCAGCTGCTCACAAATTTCACGGTCCTAAAGGAGTAGGGTTTGCCTTTGTGAGAAAAAATAGCGGCTTACGACCTTTAATTTATGGAGGTTCGCAAGAAAGAGGATTAAGAGCTGGAACAGAAGGAGTTCATAATATTGCAGGATTAGAAACGGCAATGGAGTATGCTTATAAAAATCTTGAAGAGGAAAGCGCTTATGTGAAGGGTATAAAAGACTATTTCGCCGAAAGGCTACAAGAAGAGATTCCTGAAGCTAAGCTTAACGGTAATTGTTCTAACTCAGAAAAAAGTACGTACACCTTACTTAATGTGTGCTTACCTATAGCCTCAGAAAAGGCACTTTTACTATTATTTCAACTAGATATGAAAGGTATATCTTGTTCTAAAGGAAGTGCTTGTCAAAGTGGTAGCGATAAGGGCTCGCATGTGTTACAAGAAATTTTATCGGGAGAAGATTTAGGAAAGCCTAGTGTGCGTTTTTCATTTTCAAAATATAACACCAAAGCCGATGTGGATTATGTAATAGAAATCTTAAAAGAATTTCTAGAAGGCGTTCCTGCCTAATTTAGAACTTTGCAGACATTCTTACATTAAATACTCTAGGTGATAGAAAATTAGGGATTGCAAATTGTTGTCTCGTACTAGCATCTCTTACAAAAGTATTTGTAATCGAGTTTTGTCTATCAAAAATATTATAGATTTCAAAACCTGCCGTTAGATCTTTAAATACATGAAGCCAGTGTCCTTTTGGGTACGGTTTTGTTGCATCTGTGATGACATAGTTTATACCGATATCTGATCTAAAGTAATCTCGTAATCTCGGTAACTCTGCAAATTGATATGGGTCTGCATAACTTGGAGATCCTCCTGGTAATCCTGTTTGATATACCATATTGATATATAACTTTAGATTTGGAATACTAGGAGCATAATCTTGAAATAAGAAAGCAACCTTTAATCGCTGGTCTGTTGGTCGAGGTATATAGCCTTGATTATCTATATTTTCTTCTGTGCGTAATACACCCAGGCTTATCCAACTCTCTGTACCAGGTACAAACTCTCCATTAAGTCTTGTATCCAGACCGTACGATCGAGCAGTAGCATTATTAGTAGCTCTATATCTTATACGTACATTTTCTAACGTATATGGATTTACGTCTGTAAGTCCTTTGTAGTAAGCTTCTGTAACTAGTTTAAAAGGACGCTCCCACATATTAAAGCTCCAATCGTGTCCAGCTACAATATGATAAGATTTTTGAGCTTTTACTTCTGGGCGTACTTGACCTAGTGAATCTCTTAACTCACGATAGAGAGGAGGTTGTGCATAAAGCCCTCCTGAGAGTCTAAAAATCATATCCTCATTCCCGCCGGGTTTTAAGCTTATCTGAGCTCTAGGACTTACAATAGTTTGTGTATTACTTTCTATGCCTTCACCACTTACTGTCCATTGATGTGCCCGTACTCCTGCATTAATCCATACTTCATTATTGCCCCAGTCCGTGCGCTTGCTATATTGACCATAAGCAGAGATGCGGTCTATTTGTACATTGTTGCGTGCTCTTATATTTGTAAAGGGTTCAAGAAGAGCGTCAAAAGCTTCGTAAGGTTGCTGGTTTATAAAATCTCCTATGGGAGGTCTAATTGAAAAGCCAGCCGAATCTATTACTTCATATTCCTCGAGGCGGTCACGTATATCTTCTCTAGTATATTTAATTCCCCAATCTATCTGATCATCATTTTTTAAGTAGGTTCCTTTGTGCTCTAGGTTAATAAAAAGCGCATCAAGATCATTACGGGCATGGGTAAGTTGAGACCCTATACCTTGAGTGAATTCTACATCTCCTAGATTTTCATCCCCTATATTTGTGTTAGGACGTCCTAAGCGATAATTTGCAAAAATGTCAAAATACTCTTGCTCTTGTGTGTGATATGCAGAGCCTAATAGCTTTAATGTAGTATGCTCATTAAGCTCGTAAGTTCCTTTTAAGGCTCCAAAGTATGTCTCATACTTATCTTTTTCTTGGCCTTCATAAAAAACAACAAGTGCTAAAGGATCTGCTAAAGTTCCAAAATTAGTCTGTCTTGTAAGTGGCTCATAATTATATTTGTTTACAGCAATATTTCCAAGAAAGTCCAATTGGAATTTATTTGAAAACTTATAGGTTAGAAAAGTTTGTGCATCAAAGAATCTAGGTCTAAAGTTACTCTCAGTTTGCTTTGCATCTACTAGCAAACTGTTATCTCTATAACGCACACCAGCAAGCGCAGTAAAGCGACCATCTTTTGAAATTCCTTCCCCAGAGATACTGCCGCCTAGAAGGCTGGCATCTACACTAGCAGCAAAATCTGTAGGTCTTCGGTAGGTGATATCTAAGACAGAAGAAAGTTTATCGCCATATTTTGCCTGAAAACCGCCTGCGCTAAATGCGACATTTTGGACGAGATCACTATTTACAAAGCTTAATCCTTCTTGTTGTCCAGATCTTACCAAGAAAGGTCTGTACACTTCAATCTCATTTACATATACAAGGTTCTCATCAAAGTTTCCACCACGTACAGAGTATTGTGTACTCAATTCGTTATTGTTGCTTACACCTGGTAAGGATTTTAATAAATTTTCTACCCCAGCGTTTGCTCCCGGTGTTTTTCTAATAACTTCTGGAGATATGGTAACAACACCCTCAACGCGTTGTTGTGTTGTTGCGGTTATAATTACTGTTCCTAGCTGCTCTACGTCTGCTTTTAACACTGGATTAAACTCCACTTCAGCATTAGGAGAGAGGTTAAATGGCTGAGATATTTTCTTAAAACCTACATAGGTAAAGTTTATAGTTACTTCCTCACCAGAAGGTATTTCTAGTATGTAAAAACCATTGTCATTTGTAGTTGTTCCATCCGTTCCATAAGAAACAGAAACCCCAGGGAATGGAGTATTTCTATCATCAACTACAATACCGCGTATAGTAGCGGTTTGCGCTAGACTAGTAGCTGTTGTGACTAGAAATATAATTAGTAGGAGTAGATAGTTGTTTTTCAAAAGGCAGATTTTCTAAAGAAAGTAGTTTCAAATGTAGTGTTATTTCCCACATTGTCAGTTACAATCAGTTTTAAGTTGTTTTCTGTGTCTGTTACCACATTGTCATTAAAGTCATGAGTAAGCAGCTTAGTCTTTGGGTCATACTCGAGTAGAATATACTTGCCATTTACAGTAGCTCTATAGCCTTTAATGCCGCTAGTAAGATCTGTTATTGTAAACTTGAGATATCTGTATTTTGACATCCATTTTCCCTTAGTGATATTTACAGCTTTTACGATTGGTGAATCCGTATCTTTTCCTATTGTATAGTCGCCTAGTATACGAGTACTTATCTGTAGCTTATTATCCTTAATTCTTGTGTTGCTATAATACACGTCTCCTTTGTATCCTATTCTACCTAAATATAGCTTATCTCGGTCTTCTTCATTATAACTAGACAAGTCATAAGAGATAGCAATATTCTTATGCACTGGTACTAGATCTTCGTGCAGTATAAGTTTATCCCCTTCTGTTTTTAAGTTGAGAAAAGTGTCTTCGTATAACGCTCCTTTTGGTATATAAACTTCAAATTTGCCATCATTATACGTGTATCCTTGATCACTATAGACATAATCTTCTATTCCACTTTTGTCAGCAGGTGTTATCGTTTCTTTTTTACCAGTGATAGGTACGTTAATGATTACGTTATTACCTGCATAGTCACGCACATTTATTTGATATTGATAAGAGAGACTATCTCCTATATTCAGCACCCCATTATCTACTTGCTTTGTGTAGATGCTTAGAGGATTGTTTTTTTCTATAAATAATTTTTGAACTCTTTTACGCTTGTCTTTGTAGAGACCATAATCAATCATTCGGTTGAGGTAGCGAGTCTCTGCAAATGAGAATTTATCCATAGTTACTTCAAAGTTTTCTTGACCATTAACAGCTGTGGTAATGGCATAAATACCATTTTTATTATTGGCCAAATCTTGTTGATCTATGGTACCTATTGCAAATCCTATCTCTCCATATGCATTGAGATTTTCGGCGAGGTAGCTGCCATCAGGTTTTTGTGTGAGTCTCACAGACACTGGATTTGCATTTTGATTAATAGATGCATTTTCTCCTACAGGGTACGCGCGTAGCTCATTAATAGTAGGTTTACGCGTGTCTTTTGCTGTAAGTCCAAATAAAAACGGATTCATAGGGCGTTCATTTGAATCTCTTATTTCAAAATGTAAATGCGGTCCGCCGCTGCTTCCAGTATTACCACTATATGCTAGAATTTCACCTTGACCTATTTCTAGTTCGCCTTTTTTGGGGAAAAGCTCTATCTCAAAGCTTTCTTTTTTATACTGTGCATTTTTTACAAATTCTTCTATTTCATCACAGAATTTCTGCAAGTGTCCGTAAACGGTAGTGTATCCATTAGGATGAGTAACATAAATGGCCTTACCATAACCGTAGTGCGATATCTTAATGCGTGTAACCGTACCAGCCGCAGATGCATAAACTGGAAGTCCTTCTCTTCTTTGTGTTTTTAAATCTAAACCACTATGAAAGTGATTACTTCTCAACTCTCCAAAACTTCCAGCAAGTACTAGCTGACCATCCAGCGGATTAACAAAATAGTCTTGAGGTATATCTTGCTGTGAAAATAGAAGCGTGCTTGTTACTATAAATAATGTAAAGGATAAAATACTTTTAATCATAAAGGCTAATGTAGGTAATCAAGTAATAAAATAAAATCTAGATGTATGTTATTAATACGCTTTCGCGAAAGCGTAAAAAGAAAATTACTCTTCTATAACGAAGCTGGTTGTAAATTCTTGTGATAACGAGAAGTAGCCTAAGATAAAAGCATCTGGTCTATTTACGTTATCAAACTGGTCTATGTTATCTATGTCAGTTACATTAAGAAAGTTTCCTCTTACGGTGGCGGTAGGAGTTTGAAAAGGTCCATTATCTCCCTGCTGACTCTGTTCAACAAGTCCGTTCATGTAGTTAAAAAAGTCTTCTGTAGCTCCCAGAATACTAATATTTACTTCGTCTCCCGTTGCAATACCGGTATCTTCTGCATCATAAAAATAAGAGAACTCAAATTGTTGTCCCTCATAAAATCGATCCTCTGTAGGTAAGAATTCATTAAAACCGAAGTCAAAAAGATAATAGTTTTCTTGAGCTTCGATATCTGTAAATGCAACAATAACTTCCTTGTCATCTTCATCAAAGAGTCCTCCATCACCCTGGGTGACAGAATCAATAGGAGAAGAAGGCGCAAATGAAGTTCTTGCGAGGTATAGTTGATCTTGGTAGGTTACATATAATAGAAACTCACTATCATCTACGAGCCAGTTAGTCACAATTTTATTATCTGACACAGGAGAAGTTGTCGTGCTGAAAGGGCGATACATGCCAGGTGACCCAGGAATAGGTTCATAGGGAACAGTGCTACCATCGTCTTCTTTTCTTAATTCTAGATTTTCTATTGAGGCAGGCTCAATAGCTCCAAAAAATGAAGATGATAACGAAACCTTAATGGTTGCATCTGTTAGATTTTGTGTTGTATCAATTCTAATAAGTGCATCTACTATAAGTCTTGGTGCTTCATTGTTAAGATCTACATCTACTACGTCTTCACAAGAAGTAGCGATAAAAAGCAGAATAATGATGGAAAATAAATATTTCATATTCTTAAAATTTGAAATTATAAGTTACTGCCGGTATTGCCCCAAAAATAGAAGTCCTAATAGCTTCATTGTTTCCAGTTTCTGCATTTTGCCTAAAGTTAATTGAAGCAGCATTTCGACGATTATAAGCATTATAAAGACTAAAAATCCACTCGGATTTCCATGAGCGACCTTCATTTGCACTAGGAGTTAGTGTTGCGCTTAAGTCTAGTCTATGGTAAGATGGCAATCGTTGTTCATTGCGAGGACCATATGTTGGGATTACTATTCCTTGAAACTCAAATTGTCCTACAGGAAAATTTGTAGGCTGTCCTGTTTGAAAAAGAAAGTTACTACCAAATCTCCACTTCTTACTGAGCTCATAGCTTAGATTCATAGAGATGTCATGAGTTTTATCATAAGGAGTGTTATACCACTGCCCTCTATTTATACCTAACTCATTCTCATTTCTGCCAGGAGTACGTTGCTCAGATTTTGAGAGCGTGTATGTTATAAATCCTTTAAGGTTACCATCATTTTTTCTCAATAAGAACTCTAGGCCGTAAGCTCTTGCTTCACCTTGTAATACTACCTGCTCGATGGCATCATTTGCGATAAGTTGTGCGCCATCAATATAATCTACTCTACCATCAATATTTTTATAAAATGCCTCAGTTTCTAGGGTGTACTCTGTGTCTTTTACTTCAAAGTTTTTAAAATATCCCAAAGCATACTGATCGAGTTTTTGAGGTTGTACAAATTGCCCACTAGGAGTCCATATGTCTAGAGGAGTAGGGGAGCTTGTGTTTGACAATAAATGAAGATATTGAACTAGTCGCGTGTAACTTGCTTTTATAGAAGTGTCGTCATTAAACGCATAAGATGCAGCGATACGTGGCTCTAGTGAGTTAAAGGTAGCTAGTTTATCACTTCTTGATAAAGAAGTGTTTGTTTCAATAGGATCTTCACTTTTATAAATCAATAGAAACGGATCAAAAGTAACAGGTTGATTATCTCTATATATATTAATCTCATCTTGACCAAGACGAGTAAAATTACTATAACGTAACCCGTACTCTACAGTGAAGTCTTTAGATAGTTTGTGCTCAATATCTACGTATGCAGCAAACTCATTTGCATACTTCTTTGTGAGTTGCTCTTCTATAATGCCAGAATCTGGTCCATTAGGTTTTATACGTCCAGGATTAAATGTGTAGTATAGATTATTAATCCCAGAATAAATCTTCATTTTATCATTTAAGTAATGAGTGAGATCATACTTGAGGTTAATGTTGTTGATGCCTGAGTTCCACTCAAATCCTACAAAGTCAAGATCTAAACCATAATAATAGTCACTATAAATCAGTGAGGCGTTAGAAAATAATTTATCAGAAAAGATGTGATTCCATCGTAAGTTTCCTACAGCATTTCCATAGACATTTTTAAAACTGTCATCTATACTAAAGAGGTCTCTACCAAAGTATCCAGAAAGATATAGACTATTGTTGTCGTTTATGTTATAGTTAATCTTAGTGTTGAGGTCGTAAAAGTATGCCTTGTTGTCTATATCAAATAAGGGTAAAAATAAATGAGCATATGATGCTCTTCCTCCTAGTAGAAACGCAGCTTTGTCTTTTACAATAGGTCCTTCTACAAGTAATCTACTTGCTACAGCGCCTATTCCTCCGCTTACTTTTACATTTTTGCTATTACCTTCTTTTTGATAAATATCTAGTACAGAAGAGACGCGACCACCATAACGTGCAGGGATTCCGCCTTTATATAGCTTTAAATCTTTAATCGCATCAGGGTTAAACACTGAGAAAAATCCAAAGAGGTGAGAGGAGTTGAATATGGTAGCCTCATCAAGAAGTATCAAATTTTGATCTGCCGCACCACCGCGTACGTTAAATCCAGAGGCACCTTCGCCAGCACTTGTAACTCCAGGGAGTAATAAAATCGCTTTAATGACATCTGCCTCTCCTAGTACTACGGGAATTTGTTTAATAGTAGCCGAACTTAAAGCGTTTACACTCATTTGAGGTTTGCGTATACGTACTCGTTCTACTTTTTCTTCTAAGATAACTTCATTGAGTAGCTCTTCAGAAGGTGTTAGTTTAAAATTGCGACGTATATCACTTGTAAGATTAACAGTCTCAATTACATCTTTAAATCCTAGATAGCTTACTTGTAATTGATAGGTTCCTTCGGGTAGCGTTATGGAATAGAATCCATAAGAATTTGTCACTACGCCATCGCTTAATTCTGGAAATAGGATACTCACACCAATCAAGGTTTCATTACTTGAGTTATCGGTGATTGTTCCACTTAGTGTATACTTTTCTTGTCCCAATGAAAGTTGAGTAACCCCTATGAGAAAGAGTAAAGTAAAGAACTTTTTCATGTTATAGTTTTGAGTAAAGCTAACCACAATTCTTTAATTAAACTTGTTAAAAAAAATGAAAGCCTCTTCTGTTTAGAAGAGGCTTTTAAGTGATTTTGTACGCTTTCGCGAAAGCGTTACAATCTAATCAATAATTGCATTAAATGTAGCACTAGGTCTCATGGCTGCAAATGTTTTCTCACTGCTTACGCTGTAATAACCATCTATATTTTGAGGCTCACCTTGTGCGGCATTTAGTTCGTTAATAATCGTATGCTCGTTTTCTTCCATAGTTTTTGCTATAGGTGCAAACTCTGAAGCTAGGTCAGTATTTACAGTCTGTGCAGCAAGGCCTTGTGCCCAGTAAAGTGCAAGATAAAAGTGACTACCACGGTTATCTAGCTCGTTTACTTTACGAGAAGGAGACTTTCTATTTTCTAAGAATTTAATTGTCGCTTCATCTAGCGTGTCTGCAAGAACTTGAGCGCGATCATTACCACGGCTAGTTGCTACATGCTCTAGAGATACTGCTAGTGCTAAGAATTCTCCAAGAGAATCCCAACGCAGGTGACCCTCTTCTAGAAACTGCTGGATATGCTTAGGAGCAGATCCTCCAGCTCCAGTTTCAAATAAACCTCCACCATTCATTAGAGGAACGATAGATAGCATCTTTGCACTAGTTCCTACTTCTAGAATAGGGAATAAATCTGTGTTATAATCACGAAGTACATTTCCTGTTACAGAGATAGTGTCTTGTCCATTTTTGATACGTTCTAAAGAGAAACGTGTAGCAAGTACAGGAGACATGATTTGTATATCAAGACCATCGGTATCGTGATCTTTTAAGTAAAGATTTACTTTCTTGATAAGTTGTGCATCATGAGCTCTCTCTTGATCTAACCAGAATATAGCTGGCACACCAGTAGCTCTTGCACGACTTACAGCAAGTTTAACCCAGTCACGTATAGGAGCATCTTTTACCTGGCACATTCTCCAGATATCTCCTTCTTCTACCTTGTGTTCTGTTAGTGTATTTCCAGCGTCATCTACTGTACGTACTACTCCAGCTGCTGGTATTTCGAATGTCTTATCGTGAGATCCATATTCTTCGGCTTTTTGAGCCATAAGACCTACGTTAGGAACTGTACCCATTGTTGTAGGGTCAAAAGCTCCATGTTTTTTACAGAAATCTATAGTTTCTTGGAAAACCCCAGCATAACTACTATCTGGAATTACCGCTTTTGTGTCTTGTTGTTTTCCTTCTGCATTCCACATTTGTCCAGATGCACGTATCATTGCTGGCATAGATGCATCAATAATAACATCACTAGGAATGTGTAGGTTTGTAATTCCTTTATCAGAATTTACCATTGCAAGATCTGGTCTTGCATCATAACAAGCTTTTATAGCAGCAAGGATTTCTTCTTTTTCTGAAGATGGTAATTCGTCAATTTTAGAAACTAAGTCTCCAAATCCATTATTTACATCTACTCCTAATTTATCAAAAGTAGCTCCGTACTTTTCAAATACTGGTGCAAAAAACACACGTACTGCGTGTCCAAATATTTTAGGGTCAGAAACCTTCATCATAGTCGCCTTCATGTGAAGGGAGAAAAGGATATCTTTTTCTTTTGCATCTACTACTTGCTCTTCAAGGAAAGAAATTAAAGCTTTCTTCTCCATGAGAGAAGCGTCTATAATTTCTTCTGCTAGTACTGGCGTGTTAGCTTTAAGAACAGTAACAGTTCCATCTGTAGCTACATGTTCAATACGAACATTTCCAGCTTCTTGAATAGTAACAGATTTTTCATTGTTTCTAAAATCTCCATGAGACATTGTCGAAACATGTGTTTTAGAATCTGCACTCCATGCGCCCATACTGTGTGGGTTGTTTCTCGCATATTGCTTCACTGGCTTAGGAGCTCTACGGTCTGAGTTACCTTCACGTAATACTGGGTTTACAGCACTACCTAATACTTTTGCATATCTAGCACGTATAGATTTTTCCTCGTCAGTTTTTG
Source organism: uncultured Dokdonia sp. (assembly GCA_913060645.1). GTDB lineage: Bacteria > Bacteroidota > Bacteroidia > Flavobacteriales > Flavobacteriaceae > Dokdonia. The sequence goes on from CAJXSW010000020.1 coordinate 20,346, forward strand.
GTTCTTCTGGAAAATCTGGAATATCGTATCCATCACTTTGTAATTCCTTTATAGCAGCCGTTAGCTGAGGTATAGAGGCAGAGATGTTTGGAAGTTTGATGATATTTGCTTCTGGTTGCTTTGCTAGTTCTCCTAGCGCAAGCAATGCATCTTCTTGTTTTTGATCTTCAGTAAGGTTGTCTGGAAAATTTGCAACGATACGACCAGCTAGAGAAATATCCACTAGCTCCATGTCAATATTAGAAGACTGGGTGAAACGTTTTATAATAGGGAGGAATGAATGCGTCGCAAGCATAGGAGCTTCATCCGTAAGTGTATACTTTATAGTGGTCTTTTCTGTCGCCATTTAGAAGGTATTTGTTTAGTAAATCTATTGAAAATCACTCGTAAGTCGAGCCTAGCAAATATACCAAATCACTAAGGTTACTTGCAATGCTTAGGTGCGTGAATACACTCATAATTATTAAGAATATTGTATTTAACTATACATTAAATTCATTTAAGTATTTAAAGTAGATGAATTATGCTCTTTATGAAGTTATATAAAGTATAAGGTGGTCTTGATTTTGGTTGTGTAACAAGATCCTAATACTAATAACTGCATTTGTTGTGTAGTATATGAGCAGAGGAGTTTAGTTTGAGGAAAAGGGAAGTGGCTTTGATATTTCTTATCAACGACTAGATGGAGATTCTAATTAGTTAGAAAGATGATAGCAGTATTTGACTTGATTAATTAATCTGTCTTATTCTAAGCTGAGTGGTAGATGTCCGTTTAATTTTTAACTTCTTAAGATATTTTTACTCTAATATATATCCAAAAAAAAAGCTCCATCGTTATGATGGAGCTTTTTGATAATATATTGTGGTAGCTTAAGCGCCACGTCTTTCTTTAATACGAGCTTTCTTACCAGTAAGACCTCTAAAGTAAAAGATACGTGCACGACGTACAATACCTTTCTTGTTTATTTCAATCTTTTGGATTGCAGGAAGGTTAAGTGGGAATACACGTTCCACACCAACAGTACCAGACATTTTACGGATTGTAAATGTTTGAGTTCTTCCAGTTCCTCTTAATTGAATCACAACTCCTCTAAAGAACTGTGTTCTACTTTTTTCACCTTCCTTTATTTCATAAAATACAGTAATTGTATCTCCTGCTGAAAAAGTTGGGAAATCATTTTTTGGGATGAATTCGTCTTGTACGAATTTTACTAAATCTTCCATTTCTATGGATATTAAAGTGGTTTTACGTTAGGGCAACATTCACGAACATCGTCAGAGGTTAGCCTAATCAGTTGCAAGAATTTCTTGCGGTATTAATCTTAATATGTAAAAGTAGTAGATAGGTTTTGCTTTCGCGAAAGCGTAAGTTGTACTTATCTACTTCTTAAATAACAAAAGAACCCCTATAGAAATATAGAAGTTCTCTGTATATCATAATCGTAGTGCTATTATAGCGCTGCTACGTGCTTTGCAAGCTTAGATTTCAGGTTAGCTGCTTTGTTATCATGAATGATATTACGCTTAGCTAACTTGTCAATCATAGAAGCTACAGCAGGATATAAAGCCTGTGCATCTTTCTGCTCAGTCATATCGCGTAGTCTTTTGATCGCGTTACGAGTCGTTCTGTGTTGGTAACGATTTCTAAGACGCTTAGCTTCGTTGCTTCTAATTCTCTTTAAAGCTGACTTGTGATTTGCCATTATTGTTTTTTCTAGTAATTATAAAAATTGTAGCCCGTAGGGGAATCGAACCCCTCTTACATGGATGAAAACCATGCGTCCTAGCCGATAGACGAACGGGCCTAGAACAATCGCTTAAATTGCGGATGCAAAAATAAACATTTTTCTAGATGTTGCAAGACTATTTGAAACTTTTTTCAAAAAAAAATTAATATGCCTTGGCAAACAGTACTCTACGATTAGAAGGAGCGCCAGAAAAAACGCATTTTCCTTCTTCTTCAACAGCATCCATAGGTATGCATCGTATGGTTGCTTTTGTGATTTGTTTGATTTTTTCTTCAGTTTCTGCAGTGCCATCCCAATGTGCACTTAGAAATCCACCTTTGGTCTCTAGTACTTCTTTGAATTCTTCAAAGTCATTTACAGGCGTTATATGCGTGTCTCTGTAATTTTTTGCCTTAGTATATAGGTTTTCTTGTATTTCCTTTAAAAGGTCAACTACAGTCTCTACAATATCCTCTTTGGCTACAAACTCCTTTGTGAGCGTATCGCGCCTAGCAAGTTCTACTGTTCGTTTCTCAAGGTCTTTAGGTCCTATTCCTATTCTTAAAGGAACACCCTTGAGCTCATACTCATTAAATTTCCACCCTGGTTTGTGTGTATCTCGATTATCAAACTTTACAGAAACTCCATGAAGTTTGAGGTCTTGTACAATTTCATTTGCCACTTGGGAAATCGCATCCAGTTGTTCTTGTCCTTTATATATTGGAACAATGACCACCTGGAATGGAGCGAGGTTAGGAGGTAGCACAAGTCCTTGATCATCACTATGCGTCATTATAAGCGCTCCCATAAGTCGTGTAGATACACCCCATGAGGTAGCCCATACATGCTCTTGTTTTCCTTGGTTTGTTGTAAATTTTACATCAAACGCTTTCGCGAAATTTTGACCTAAAAAGTGAGATGTACCTGCTTGTAGTGCTTTTCCATCTTGCATAAGTGCTTCGATACAAAAGGTTTCATCTGCACCAGCAAAACGTTCACTCTCTGTCTTTACACCTTTTACTACAGGAATAGCTAAGAAATTCTCAGCAAATTCTGCATAGATGTTATTCATTAATTCTGCCTCTACTAGTGCTTCCTGTTTAGTAGCGTGTGCTGTATGACCTTCTTGCCATAAGAATTCGGCAGTCCTTAAGAATAGGCGAGTACGCATTTCCCAGCGTACTACGTTTGCCCATTGGTTTATTAATAATGGAAGATCTCTATATGATTGAATCCATCCTTTATATGTATTCCATATAATAGCTTCACTAGTAGGACGAACAATAAGTTCTTCCTCTAATTTTGCATTAGGATCAACAATAAGCTTGCTAGGATTATCAGGATCTGTTTTTAATCTGTAGTGAGTAACTACTGCACATTCCTTTGCAAAGCCCTCTGCATTCTTTTCTTCTGCTTCAAAAAGACTTTTGGGTACAAATAATGGAAAATATGCATTTTCATGTCCTGTTTCTTTGAACATGCGATCAAGCTCTGCTTGCATTTTTTCCCAGATGGCATATCCGTATGGTTTGATAACCATACAGCCGCGCACTGCTGAGTTTTCTGCTAGGTCTGCTTGAACTACTAATTCATTATACCATTTAGAATAATCTTCACTTCTTTTTGTGAGGTTCTTGCCCATAAAACTTGTTTTGGCACAAATGTTGTGTTAATTTGAATGTAAAAATACCTAGCGAAATTAGGTATTTTTCAATCAAGCAACAATTAAAACACTATTGATATGGAATTTAATACTTCTCTCTTAAGCACAGTAAAAAAAATAACATTTCTAGCTGTTACATCAGTTTTTATTATTGGTTGTAGTTCTACTCAGAATATTTATGATGAGGATGGAATTTATAATAGTTCAGAAGCTGTCGTGTCTAACGAATCAGATCAAAAGGTTAGTGATGGTGCAAATACTCAGGTTTACAAAAACTATTTTGAAAAAGGTGTCCAAGAACTTAGTGAGTTAGAAGAAGATGGAGCTGTATTTACTGATATTGAATCCTATTCTTCAGAAGCCGGGACAGATATCTATGTAGATGGAGCTAGTTTTGAAACTAATACTGGTTACGCAGCCTGGGGTGATGAAACTCAAGATGTAGAAATCACTATTTATAATAATAATATTCCTTACTGGAGAGGTTTTGGATTTGGCTATGGAGGTTTTGGTAATGGTTTTGGATTTCCTAATCCATATGGAATCAGAAGTTACGCTGCATTTTGGTCTCCATGGGGAATGGGATTTTGGAACACTCCCCATTACGGATATGGGAATTTCGGTTATGGATACTATAGACCTTTTGTATCTCATGGTCACTACAATTATGGTACATATAACGGCGCAAGACTCGCATACAATAACAGTCCTCGTGGAAGAAGTTTAAATACAGGAAGAAGAAGTAGTGCTGTAAATGCTATCTCATCTTCAAGATCTCGTTTACGTTCGGCTTCAGGAAGAACTTCAAGTGCTACAAGTAGAAATACATATTCTAGAAACAGAGGGACTAGCTCGCGAGTAATTGGAACTAGACCAACATCTGCAAATCGTGATGGCGTTACTAGAGGAAGACCTACAACTACAAATCGCGATGGTGTTACTAGAGGAAGACCTACAACAACTAATCGTGATGGTGTTACAAGAGGTAGGCCTAATGCAACGAGACCAAGCCGTCCTACAAGACCATCTGGAACTCAATCAAGACCTTCGCGTCCAGTAAGACCTAGTGGAACTAAATCAAGACCTGCATCAAGTTCGTCTAGACCTACAGCGACGCCTAGCAGATCTTCATCAAGAAGTAGCTCTGCATCTAGATCGTCTTCACCATCAAGAAGTAGTAGTGGATCATCTTCAAGATCTTCTGGTAGAAGCGGAGGACGCAGAGGATAAGCGATATAGTCTACAATATTAAATTTTTTATATGAAAAAACTTATTATAATAGCGGCTTTAGTGGCCACGGGAACATCTTTTGGACAGAGTATTTCTGATGCACTTTTATATACCTCATCAAATGTAACTGGAACAGCTCGATATAGAGCAATGGGAGGTGCATTTGGGGCTTTAGGTGGAGATTTAAGTGCAATAGGTGATAATCCCGCAGCAAGTGCTGTTTTTACAAAAGGTACAGTATCACTATCTATCGTTAATGATAACTTCGACAATGATACGAGATACCTTGGAAATACAACAAATGTTTCAGATTCTGATTTATCTATAAATCAGGCTGGAGGTGTTTTTATTATAGGTGGTTCAGGTAATTCTAAGTGGAATAAAGTTTCTCTTAGTTTCAATTATGATCGAACATCAAATCTTGATAATCAATACACAGCTATCGGAAACAATACAAATTCTATTTCTAGCTACTTTAGTGATTTTGCACAAGGGATTCCTCTTGATTTGTTAGAGACGGTTGATGGAGAGTCTGTTTCAGATTTATATCAATTTCTTGGAGAAAGTGAAGGGTTTGGTGCGCAACAAGCATTATTAGGATTTCAATCTTTCATCATAGACCCAGCTTCAAATGATTTTGGTAATACAGAGTATTTTGTAAACACGGTTGCCGAAAATTATGACCAGGAGTACATCTTTGCATCATCGGGTTATAGTGGTAAAGCATCATTTAATATTGGAGCTCAGTATGATGAAAATCTTTATTTAGGACTTAACTTAAATTCTCACTTTGTAGATTATAATCAGTCTACTGTTTTATTTGAATCTAATAATGTAGGGGCAGATGAAGGTTTTACAAACATTACAGATATTCGTTTTGAAAATAATTTAAGAACTATTGGTAGTGGATTTTCTTTCCAACTAGGAAGTATTTATAAGGCTGGAGAAAACTTGAGAGTTGGCTTTACCTATGATTCACCTACGTGGACAACTATAAGCGAAGAGACTAATCAAAGTATTTCTACTACAGCAATAGATGATGCAGGAGTATTCAACACAGTGATTAATCCTAGAGTAACTAATATCTATGAGGATTATGAAATCAAAACTCCTGGAAAATATACAGGTAGTGTTGCATATCTTTTCGGACAGCAAGGTTTATTGAGCTTCGATTACTCTTACAAGGATTATACAAATCTTAGTTTTAGACCAGAAAGCGATTCTTTCTTCAATGCACAGAATGCAGCGATAGATAATTTATTGCAACCAGTAAATTCTTATAAACTTGGTGGGGAGATTAGATCTCAAGCATGGAGTTTTAGAGGTGGTTATCGCTATGAAGATAGCCCATTTAAAGATGAGACTACAGTAGGTGACTTATCTGGATACTCTGCAGGAATTGGTTATAATTTTGGAAAGATAAAATTAGATGTAGCTTATGATACATTCTCTCAAGAGCGCACTAATTCTTTATACAGCACAGGATTAACAAATGAAGCTACGGTAGACCGTGATAACACATCGATTATTGCTACACTTACATTGAGCCTATAATTGAGAAAATATATAATTAATAAAAAAGCTACCTTCGGGTGGCTTTTTTTATGAAACTATGGAAACAATTATAGCACTATCCGGAAGTAATAGCAAAACATCTATAAATAGTATGTTACTGGATTATATTATTAATGCGATACAATCTCAGCCCGCCTCGCGTTTACATCTTCTAGATTATGATATTCCTATGTACAATTTAGATCTTGAACAAGAGCGAGGAATCCCAATTGATATTCAGATCATTAAAAATAAGATAGCCGAAGCTTCTGGGATTATCATAGGAGTAAATGAGCACAACGGGATGATATCTGCCTATTTTAAAAATATTCTAGACTGGCTTTCTCGAGCAGACAGGAATTTCTTAGCAAATAAAAAGATCCTATTAGTGAGCACTTCTCCTGGAGCTAGAGGAGCCTCTTCTGCGCTTGAATACATGAAGAGCACAGCTCCCCGTTTTGGAGGAGTTATAGCGGAGAGTTTTAGCTTTCCATCATTTCAAGAAAATTTTGATGTAAACGACCTCTCCATAACGAATCCTGCTATGGAGTTAGGGATTTCTCAAGTGCTGGCATCATTTCTTCAGCAGCTAGATAATTAGTTTTTTACAACCTCAAGTAAAACAATATCGTAAGGAGTGTCAAGAGTTATCTTGCCGTCGATTATACTAGCTTCTTGTCCTGAGTAGGTGTCCTTGACAGTTTGCGCTTTCGCGAAAGCGTTACCTACCACAATCTCTTTCACCCCGATATTAAGGTCTAATCCTACAACCACAGTATCTGTAACACCATTTTTATCAAATGATCTTTTAAAAACATAAGGAGCGGCACTTAGCATCTCATGAGTACCAGCGCCTACCGAAGGGTGATCTCTTCTAAAAGTCCCCAGCTTTTGCCAGTGAGTAAGAACCTCATTTGTTGTAGTACTTTTAATATCTTGCCAGTTCATAAAACTACGCAGGGTTGCATCACCATCGGTACCTTCTATCGTTAAGTCTCTAGCAGTTTCATCACCATAATAAACCTGAGATATACCAGTAGTTAATAACAGCTTAGTACCTGTTTCTATAGCTTTGTTTCGGTCTTTATCAAATGGTTGTCCATCATCATGCGAGGTTGCATAATTTACAAAACTCTTATCGCTAAAAATGGAATCCTTAATTGTTGCATACTTACTAAAAAGTTGCTCATAGCTGCCTTGAGCATCATATTTGAATTGGAAATTAATAAGGTTATCAAAGCCATTTGCAAAGTAATCTACCTTTTTATCTCCAAAATCATAAGCACGACCTCCATCTATAGAGTAATTGTAAACTTCTCCAAACATGAAAAAGTCATTGTCATCCATCACTTTATAATCATTGTTTGCTTTATAATCTGCAAAGGCTTTATCTGCTTGTGCTCTTAATGCCACCCATGAGGCTTCGTCTACATGTTTTGTAGTATCTACTCTAAAAGCATCTATTCCAAAATCACGTATATAATCCGTAAGCCATTTTATAATGTAGTTGCGTGGTGTTTTCTTAAGGTTGTTTGCTGCAAAATAAGAGTCAAGTTCTGCCATTTCCTCATCATAACGTCCTTCAGACTTCCACTTTGCAACTAGTGTAGCTGGGAGCGCAACTTCTTGATTACTCTCGGTAAGGATGTCTGGAAGGTTTTCTACAAGACTACAAGCGGTAGTATTTTCATAAGTGCTAAAGGCACAATTAGGGTTTTCTCGTGCCCAATCTTCACCCCAGAATGGATCTTCCTCTGTGACTGGACCTGTGTGATTAAGTACCACATCCATGACAATACGTATATCTTTTTGATGTGCTGCTGCTATAAGTGCTTGTAAGTCCTCTCTAGTGCCAAAGTTAGGGTCAAGTGAAGTCCAGTCCTTAGTCCAGTAACCGTGATAACCATAAGTCACACCTGTGCCTTCATCTACGGCTCCATGTACTTGCTCTACAACTGGAGTAAACCAGATGGCATTGATCCCAAGATCTGTAAAGTAACCGTCTTCTATCTTTTGTGTGATCCCTTTGATATCACCACCCATAAAATCTCTTAGTATAGCACTCTCTTGAGTTCTATCAAAGTTGACATCATTACTTGTATCGCCATTATTAAAACGATCTGTAAGCAAGAAATACATATTTGCAGCTTCCCAGAAAAAAGGATTTTTTTCTTCCACTTCAACCTGCGTTACTGTAGTTTCTTTTTGTTTACAACTTGATACTGAAAGAATAACAAGGAGTAGCGCGGCAATAGATTTTAGATTCATCATGAGAATATTTTTAATCATTACGAAGCTAGTAAATCCTTTTGAAATTTGAGAAGGGTAGAAGCCCAAAGAAAATAGTACATTTACGCACTTAAAAATATTTATGCCCTCATTCCAAGTTTGGCTTAGTGCCGCCCGTCCTCGTACCTTACCACTTTCTATAGCTGGGATTCTTGTGGGAGGCGGACTAGCTCTACAAGAAGGCGCATTTAACTGGAGTATTTTTATACTAGCCATACTCGCTACTTTAGGTTTTCAGATCTTATCTAACTATGCAAATGATTATGGTGACGGAGTTAAGGGAACAGATAATGCAGAGCGGGTAGGGCCAGCAAGAGCCATGCAAAGCGGACTTCTAACTGCACAAGATCTTAAGAAGGCAATTATAATTACATCAATTATCACCGTGATTACTGTACTGCTCTTAATTTATGTCTCTTTTGGCGTAAATCATTTCTTGCTTTCCATCTTATTCTTACTTTTAGGAATTGCCGCCATCGTATCTGCCATAAAGTACACAGTGGGAAAAAGTGCTTACGGTTATAGAGGACTAGGAGACGTTTTTGTTTTTATATTCTTTGGTCTCGTGGGTGTTCTGGGGTCTTTCTTTTTATTTACACAGTATATTAATTTTATACAGGTACTTCCTGCGCTTACTATAGGTACATTATCTACTATGGTGTTACACCTTAATAATATGAGAGACCGTGAAGCAGATGCTCGCGTAGGTAAAAACACACTTGCTGTTGTTTTGGGAGCCGCAGGTGCAGAGAAGTATCACGTTGTATTATTCCTTGTAGGACTTTTAAGCTGGGTTTCTTACCTCTTACTTACAGCAACGCATATTATTGATTATATCTCTCTTATGGCTTTTATACCACTAGTGAAGCACATGTTTACGGTAAGAAGTACTTCAATACACGCTTTACTTGACCCAGAACTTAAAAAAGTAGCTTTATCTACATTTTTGCTTGCAGTGCTATTTTTTATAAGTTGTTACTTATAATGGTTTAATTCCGCTTTCGCGAAATTTTTATAAGCTTCTAAAATAAACATCCTAATTATTTTACAACGTAATCCCATTACCGCTTATGGGGTACTATGATTTATAATTAGACAATGAGCGATTACTAAACTATAAAGTAAAACGAGGGTAGTTTCATTTGAAGCCGGTGTAAAACAAAAAAAAACGGGTAGCGTGAGCTACCCGTTTTTTATATAACAGTTAAAACTGACTAGTTTACAGAAGTTGCAAGCTCAGATCCAGCTTTGAACTTTACTACGTTCTTTGCTGCAATTTTAATAGTTTTTCCAGTTTGTGGATTTCTTCCTTCACGTGCGTTACGCTTAGAAACAGACCAAGATCCAAAACCTACAAGAGAAACACGTCCTCCGTCTTTAAGAGTCTTTTCAACATCTCCTAAGAAAGATTCTAATGCTTTTTTTGCTGCAGCTTTAGTGATACCTGCATGCTCTGCCATTCCGTCAATTAATTCTGATTTGTTCATAATGTAAATTGTTAATTAATTAAATTGTTGGTTAAGCTAAATGCTTAATTCCCTAACAAATTTATCCGAATTAATTGCCTACGCAAGCAATAGCAAGGGAAATCAGAGGTTTTGTTAATAAGTCAAGCCAATTGTTGATAAAGGTAGTCTCTTTTTATAATTCCCTTAACACCAATAGGAGCAGGGGTTTAGCGCATTTTTGCATTTTTATCAAATTTGTATCCGTTTAAAAGGTCTTTAACGGCCATTTTTTTCTTCCCAGAAAGCTGTATTTCGGTGATGCATATGTAACCTTCTGGCGTTGCGATAGCTAGATAATCTTCTACCTGAGTTACTGCTCCAGATGGAATAAACATCTCTTTTTCTGCTTTCGCGAAAGCGCTATAAATTTTTACGCGTTGCTCTTTTCCTCCATTTTCTAGCATCGTGTAAGCTGCTGGATAAGGACTCAATCCTCTTATGTGATTGTAAATATCTTGAAGTGGAGCTTCCCAATCTATTCTAGTATTCTTACTGTGTAACTTATATGCTGTTTTAAGTTCTCTACTTGAGTCTTGTACAAAAGTGCTTACTTCATCTATTGCTATTGCTTTTACCGTTTTTACAACAAGATCCTTACCTGCAATCATAAGACGGTCATGTAACACGCCAGCATTTTCCTTATCATCTATAGCAAGCTTTTCTTGTAAGATAATCTCACCGGTATCAATTTTTTCATCTATAAAGAAAGTAGTCACTCCTGTTTCTGTCTCTCCATTAATGATTGCCCAGTTAATAGGTGCGGCGCCACGATATTGAGGTAAGAGCGATGCATGTAGGTTAAAGGTTCCATAAGCTGGCATTTTCCATACAGCTTCTGGAAGCATTCTAAAGGCAACTACAATCTGTAGGTTTGCATTAAGGTCTTTAAGTTCTTCTAAAAACTCCTCGCTTTTGAGGTTTGTAGGTTGTAGGATGTTGAGGTTTCTTGCCTTTGCAAATGCCTTTACATCACTTTCTCTTACTTTCTGTCCTCTTCCTGCAGGACGATCTGGTGCGGTGATTACTCCCACTACATTATATTCTTCTTCTAGTAAACCGTTTAATATAGTTACTGCAAACTCTGGTGTACCCATGAAAACTATGCGTAAATCTCTCATAATAAGGTGTAGGTGTTATTTGCCAAGATGGCTATCTTTTTCTGATCCAAAAGTAGTCGAATCGTATTAATTATAGTTTGTTGTGGGTAGTCTAGTTGTGATATTTCGCGAGAAGTTTTTGGGCCTTCTCTTAAAATATCGATAATAGCACTGTGTATAGCAGTTCTTGAAACTTGTTGTGTTGCATTTGTACACACATCGCATTCTCCACATGGTGTAGTTAATGTTTCGTCAAAGTACTGCATAAGTTGGATCGCTCTACAAACGGTATCTGTAGCCAGATATGTTTTTATAGCATCTACTTGATTTTTCTTGTATGTTGCTTGTGCTTTAATATACGGTGCGATAACGTTTATTGTTCTATCATCATCTCTAGGGACAAGGAAGGTAATTGCGGTATCATAATTTTGATGCTCATAATCTATAATATCATCTTTTTCAAGCGTAAGTAGGACTTGGTGCACTTGCTCTATAGTTTTACTTGCCTTTGTGGCAACTATGCTATAGTTGATATTTGTGACTTGTTCAAAAACGGCTCCGTACGTTCTAAGAACAGCCTTAACCACATCATCCAGCTGATTATTACGAATCAAATAGTAAGAAAGCGCAAAATCATTTACCTTAAAATTGATAGTTGCACGTTTTGTAAACTCTTGAGACAAGCTTATCACGCTATTGCGATCCAGCACTTGAAGCGCGTTAAATGTGAGGATAGTGTGCAGCTTATAGGTTGCACAAAACTCGCTAAAGTTAAATCGATGCAGTGTCTCTTGGCCTTCGCCGTAAGAGATTTGAAAGTAGTTGTTGAGGTGCTTGTATATTTTTTTTACATCTGCTACCTGAGGAATCACTTTAATAAATTGATTTTCTAGTCGTACCTCGTCATTTTCATTATAAAGGAGTACAGCTTGTGATTCTTGTCCTGCTCTTCCAGCTCTTCCAGACTCTTGAAAGTAATTTTCTATGCTATCAGGGATTTCTAAATGCACTACTGTAGCTACGTCTGCTTTATCAATTCCCATCCCAAAGGCACTTGTGCCTACCATGACTTGTACTTTGTTATTTCGCCATGCGAGATATTGTTTGTGACGTTCATCACGAGACATACCTCCGTGGTAAGAAGTAGCAGAGATGCCTCTACCTTTTAAAAAGTGTGCAGTATTAAGTGTAGCCTTTCTATTACGCACATATACAATAGCACTAGCCTTTGTATTTGCGAGGATAGTTTCTAGCTGGTAGAACTTGTCTGTAGCTTGCACTACATTATATGTGAGGTTAGGGCGGTGATAAGAAGTTTTAAATAACTGCGGGTCTTCTAACTCTAACTGCTCTGTGATATCTTTAAGTACCTTAGGAGTAGCCGTTGCTGTAAGTGCTATAAATGGCACGGTAGGCTTGAGAGCACGTAGTTGTGAGATTTCTCTATATGCAGGTCTAAAGTCATGTCCCCATTGAGAAATACAATGAGCCTCATCTACCGCAATGAGAGAGACATTCATAAGTTTAATACGTTCCCTTACAAGCTCTTGTTGTAATCGCTCTGGTGAGAGATATAAAAGCTTGTAGTTACCATAAATGCAATTATCGAGTAGCGTGTCTAGCTCGCTAAAGGAAATTCCGCTCGTTATAGAGAGTGCTTTGATACCTTTTTCTTGCAAAGTCATTACTTGGTCCTTCATGAGAGCGATAAGTGGTGATACCACTATCGTAATTCCGTCCAGTAATAACGCAGGTAATTGATAGCATAGAGACTTTCCGCCACCTGTGGGTAATAGTGCAATACTATCACTTCCAGAAAGCACATTCTTTATAATTTCTGCTTGTTGTGGTCTAAAGGTGGAGTGACCCCAGTATTGTTGTAATATGTCTTGTGCTTGATTACTCAAGAGCCAGCGTTTTTAATATAAAAGCCGCTCTATCCTCTACTGGAGACATAGGTACTACAATAGGGGTGTACCCATAATTTTGGTACGTTTTTACAAGGTGTTTTTCAATTTTTTGAGCTTGTTCAAAAGTCTCGTATCGCTCTTGATCTACTTTATGTATTTTCTCCCAAGTAGGCAATATGAATACGATATCATAAGTATACGTCTTACAAGCCTGTACAAAAGCCTCAGGATATTCTTGTCCTATAAAATCCATGTATGCCACGGTGTCAGGAATCCCTCGGTCTATAAAAACAGTGTCTGTGATGTATGTATCTACATCTTTGTGCTGTTCTATGCGAGCATCTCTCAGAAGCTCAGAAAACAACAGTGGTTTCTCTAGAAATAACTGATCTATACCTTCCTTTTGGGCTTGGCTTATCACTTGTCTTGAGATTTCCTCAAGGCACGGATACCCTAGTTGTTCTAGGTGCTTGAGTAATGTTGTTTTCCCGGTAGATGGACCTCCTATGAGAAGTATACGTTTTGGCATAAAAATGGTAGTCTTTTTAGCAAAATTAAGCAAACTACAAAGAACGTGAATTTTGTACCTTTGTATTATAATAGATACCCATGAGTTCAGATAAAAATCCAGAAGAATTTTATAAAAAATTAAAGACACAACTAGAAGAAACTTCTAGCTGGCCTGCACCTTATTTGTACAAGTTTATTGTGCCTGCAAATGCAGAGAAAGAAGCGCAAATAGAAGGTCTCTTTGATCACCTAGGAGCTGTAATAAAGAAGAATGTCTCTCGCACAGGCAAGTACACAAGCGTTTCTATTAACGTGCGTCTAGATAATCCTGATGTTGTGATAGAAAAGTACAAGGAAGTAAGTAAGATAGAAGGCGTTATTTCATTGTAAGAGATACACGCTTTCGCGAAAATGTTATTAATCACCACTATTTTGTAGCATTACTAACTCCGCGTGAGGGATCGCAGTGGTTACCCTACAGGCTCATAAAGCGATAGCGCAAGGAGCCGAAGCGTATAAACGTAGAGCCCGACCCTTGTGGTCACGCCCAAAGCATCCTTATAACACAATAAGAGGGTTTTTTTATTGTTATGTTATCAATTTACTAAAGACTAGATGCGTTTAGACAAATTTTAGTATTTTGCACATGTCTTTACTTAAAGGACGACTTCACTTAATTTTTTACAATTGATAGATCAATTAGAGTACAACACGGAGAGAGTTCATCTCATCATTCCCGAGTATGGGCGCCATATACAGAAAATGGTAAATGATGCGACGGCAATGGAAGACGCCGAAGAGCGTAACAAAACAGCTAAAGCTATTATCGCAGTAATGGGGAATTTACAACCTCACTTGCGTGATGTACCAGATTTTCAACATAAGTTGTGGGATCAGTTATTTATAATGTCTGATTTTAAACTAGATGTTGAGTCACCATATGGAAAACCATCTAGAGAGGAGCTTGCAGAGCGTCCAGAGCCTTTAGAGTATCCACAAAACCATCCTAAATATCGTTTTTACGGTAACAACATCAAACGTATGATTGATGTAGCGGTAAGTTGGGATAAAGGAGATATGCGCGAGGGACTTGCAATGACTATCGCAAACCATATGAAAAAGTGCTTCTTAAACTGGAATAAAGATACTGTAGATGATGAGGTCATCTTTAATCACTTATTTGAGTTGAGTAATGGGGAAATCAATCTAAAAAATAGTGGAGAAGAATTAGGAGATTCTGACAGGCTTATAAGAGCCTGTCTCTTATACACATCTCCGAGCCCACGAGACGGACTCCTATCT
>CAJXSW010000021.1 GCA_913060645.1 uncultured Dokdonia sp.
CTACACTATCCTCTTCGTCGGCAGCGTCAGATGTGTATAAGAGACAGTTATTACAGAGAATGCAGAATCACTGTATGGTCTCACACTAGAATATCTTCAAGATAATGCGCATGTAGTTTCCGATTTAATATATATAGATGATAGAAAATTGGTTCTAGATGCTATTTATGAATCTATGAAAACCTTTAATCCTTGGATTCAGCAATTTAGATTTCTTTTGCCATCAGGGGCTCACGGATGGGTAAATATACATGCCACACCAGAAAAGCTTTCTGAGAATGTAGTAAGCTGGCATGGTTATGCCACAGATATTACTGAGATGAAAAATACTCAGTTAGAATTGCTTAGAGTTAAGGATCGATTTGAGTTTGCTCTCGAAGGATCAGAAATAGGAGTTTGGGATTGGGATATTGAAAATGACGAAGTTTATTACTCAGACAAGTCATTAGAATTTTTAGAGATTCCTAGAGATAGTATACTGCTAAGCGATAGTATATGGACAGATAAAGTACATCCAGATGATAAGCAAATGTATTTTGATGATATGAATGCATACTTTGAGGGACGTACTAAATACTATTCAGGGCAACATCGTATTTTTTCTTCAAGCGGGACATATAAGTGGATTCAAGATAAGGGCAAGGCTGTAGAGTGGGATGAAAAAGGAAAGCCATCGCGCATGATAGGAACTCATGTCGACATTACAGCGATGAAGGAGTTTGAAGAAGACATTCTTAGCAAGAATAAACTTATAGAAAGTCATAATGGACGCCTTAAAAACTTTGCTCTCATCGTATCACATAACCTAAGAACACATGCAGGAAATCTCAAAAGTATTCTACGGCTCATAGATGATGCCGAGAGTCCAGAGGAGAAGAAAGAGTTAGCTCCTTACCTCAATGATATCTCAGACGGTTTAAGTGGTACAATAAATAATCTTAATGATATAGCTTCTTCAAATAGAAGCTTATCTGATACTCCAAAGCTTATTCTCTTGAGAGAATATATAGATAAAACAATCAATACACTTCAAGCTCAAATAACTGAGAAGGATGTTATTGTATTATGCGATATTCCTAATGATATCCAGATTACTTATAATGCTGCATACTTAGAAAGTATTTTGTTTAATCTAATATCAAATGCAGTTAAGTATAGCGATAATAACAGGCAGTCTATCGTAAAAATTAATGCGGAGATGATATCCATAAATGACTTGTTATTATCTGTAGAGGATAATGGGTTGGGCCTTGATCTCAATACAAATGGAGGTAAGCTATTTGGACTTTATAAAACATTTCACCGCAATGAAGACGCAAAAGGTTTAGGCTTATTTATGACTAAAAATCAAATAGAAGACATGGGTGATGAGATAAGTGTTTCTAGCGTAAAAGGCGAGGGGTCTATCTTTAGCGTACTTTTTAAAAATAAATTACCGTAGGTTATTATATGAGGTGTTCTCCGTACTTTGTGGTTATCATATAGATAATCATAATATATTGAGTGCAATAGATGAATAATAAATTCAAATTATCAGGTCCTGGTGTACTAGTAGCTGCCGCCTTTATAGGTCCGGGAACAGTCACTGTATGTACAATTACAGGAGCTGCCTATGGATTTACACTACTATGGGCTATGGTTTTATCTATAATAGCTACCATAGTGTTGCAAGAAATGGCAGCTCGCATAGGTCTTGTATCTGGTAAAGGATTAGCCGGCGTTATAAGAGATTCATTATCAAATAAAATTACACAAACTTTTGCCGTTATCTTAATGCTTAGCGCTATAGCGATAGGCAATGCAGCATATGAGGCAGGTAATATAAGTGGAGGCGTTCTAGGTATAGAAGCACTCGGTTTTTCGAGCTCATTAAGCGTGGGTACTTTGAATATTAATAGTTGGTCTTTAGTGCTAGGAATCCTTGCTAGCATCATCCTATTTATTGGAAATTATAAAGTGCTAGAGCGCATACTGGTCACACTTGTTATTATCATGAGTATAGCTTTTGTAACGACGGCATTTGTGACAAAGCCAGATATACTAGCTATTTTAAGAGGTAGTTTTATTCCATCTTTTCCAGATGGTAGCTTACTCACCATAGTTGCACTGGTAGGTACTACAGTAGTTCCTTATAATTTATTTTTACATGCATCATTAGTTAGTGAGAAGTGGCGTAATGAATCAGATTTACCAGCTGCACGTCGTGACACAATTGTTGCAGTGATTTTAGGAGGTTTGGTTAGCATGGCAATCATCATTTGTTCAGCAGCCATACAAGGAAGCGAGATAAAAAATGCAGCCGACCTTGCTCAAAGCCTAGAGCCTCTATTCGGAGATTATGCTAGGTATTTTATTGGGTTAGGATTAGGAGCAGCCGGCTTAACCTCTGCTATTACAGCACCTCTTGCAGCGGCGTATGTTGTGCAAGGTTGTTTAGGGTGGAAACGAGATCTTAAATCAGCTAAGTTTAGAGCAATCTGGCTTACAATTCTTATACTAGGCATTGTTTTTTCATCTATAGGGTACAGCCCTGTAGAGATTATTCAGTTTGCACAAGTAGCAAATGGTGTGTTATTACCTATAATTGCTGGTTACTTAATCTGGATAGTAAATAAACGGGATGTACTAGGTAATTATGTAAACTCATCACTTCAAAATGGAATTTCAATCGTTATTTGGTTAGTTGTTTTTGTGCTAGGTGCGCGCACTATCTTAAAAGTATTTGGACTATTATGATGCATATAGATCTCAATAGCGATGTAGGTGAAGGTGTAGGGAACGAGGCTCAGTTAATACCGTATTTGAGCTCTTGTAACATCGCTTGCGGTGGTCATGCGGGAGATACAGCAACGATGTTGGAAGTTCTCGCTTTCGCGAAAATATCTAATGTGAAAATTGGTGCTCATCCCAGTTACCCGGATCGCAAGAATTTTGGTCGTGAGGCAATGACTATTTCTCATGAACTTTTAAAAGAGTCAATAACTTCTCAAATTAAACTTCTTATTAGTTTAGCAGCAAAAAGTGGACAACACGTACATCACGTAAAACCACATGGTGCGTTATATAACGAAGCTGCCAAAAATGAAGAAATAGCTCATCTCATTATAGATACCATACTTGAAATAGATGACCGTCTTGTGCTCTACGTACCTCATAATTCCGTAATCGCATCGCTAGCTGTTTCAAAACTAGCTATAAGCATAGAAGGTTTTGCAGATAGAAATTATAATGATGATTACTCACTAGTATCTCGTAGTTCACCAGATGCAGTTTTGACATCTCATAATGCAGTCTTACCTCACGTATTACGCATGGTAAAAAAGCGCCAACTAAAAACAATCAACAATCTTACACTTCCTTTTGACGTAGATACACTTTGCGTCCACGGCGATACAGAAAATGCATTACAGATTGTAAAAGAAATTCACAAAGCATTTGCTCAAGAGAATATTTTAATAAAATGATGTGCCAGTATGATTTTCATATTTGTAGGTTAGGAGACTATTCATTGTTAATTCAAATAGATAGTACTCCATCTAAGGATCTTTTGAATTGGTTGCTCATTAAAAAAGGTGATTTGTCAAAACTTTTCAATGCTGAGGTAGTACATACATATAATGAGTTGCTTCTTAAAGATTGTATTTCTATAACTACAAACATAGATTCTTTAATTAATCAAGTCTCAGCTTTACTCAATGTTCGAGTATCTAATAATGATTGTAATGGCGTCGTACACCAGATTCCTGTTTGCTATAGCAGTCTCTATACTCCAGATTTAGAAGAATATGCATTGCAAGTAAAACGCACAATACCTGAAATTATAAAAATACATACAAATAGAGAGTATCCTATCTACTTTTTAGGATTTCTTCCGGGTTTCCCATATTTAGAAAATCTTGATGCTCGATTACATCTTGATAGAAAATCTGTTCCATCACGTTCAATAGCAAGGGGAAGTGTTGCCATTGGAGGAACACAAACTGGTATTTATCCTCAAGATAGTCCTGGTGGCTGGCATGTAATAGGGAGAACTCCTATTTCGCTATTTGACGCAACAAAAGCAAAGCCTAGTCTATTTAATGCAGGCGATACAATTACATTTTATGCCATAAACGAGCGTGAGTATGAGAAGATAGCAATGTCTAATAATTTATGAAACCTTCTATTTCCATACTGCACCCAGGATTTTATACAACTGTCCAAGATAATGGAAGAGAAGGTTACGCACTTCTAGGAGTTCCACAAAGTGGTGCTATGGATAAACATGCTTTTATGATTGCAAATGCTATTCTCAATAATACACCTGGTGCAGCAATGCTAGAGTGTACTTTATTGGGACCTACTATAGTATTCAATCATGATATCAACTTTGTAATTACTGGTAGCAATGCAGGAGCTACGCTAGATGGGGCTCAGGTAATGGAAGGCGTTCCTGTTTTGGCGAAAGCCAAACAAGTATTAAAAATGTCTAAAATAAGCGGAGGATCTAGAAGCTATCTCGCATTTGCAGGAGGACTATATTCTCAAAATATACTAGGTAGTAAAAGCTGGTATTATCCACTCACACCACAAGGAAAGCTCAGCGTAGGGATGGAGCTACCTTTAGGTATCTCGAGATATGGTGCGTCAAAAAATGCACATCTCAAGATGCAATCACAATCTGGGGTAATAAATTCATCTATGGCTACTATTAAAGTGTATAGGGGTCCTGAGTTTTCAAAACTCACTTATAACCAGCAACAACAATTAAGTAATCATGTATTTACGGTTTCAAATCTATGGAACAGGATGGCAATACAACTTGTTGAGATATTACCAAACGCTCTAAAAAGTATATATACAAGTCCCGTTATACCAGGAACAGTGCAGCTCACACCTTCTGGAAAATTAATTATTTTAATGAATGACTGTCAGACTACAGGAGGTTATCCTCGAGTGTTACAAGTAGTAGACAGTGATCTTAATAAACTGGCGCAAATGCAACAGGGTAGTCAGTTTTTATTGTGTGTTACTTGATTTTCTATGCTCCATTACAATATCACTCAGTAATTGCACTACGTCTCCCGTTCCTAACATTTCGTCAAGCTTTAAAGCATCTTTTTTAATAGCGTCGTGCTTCATCATTGTTGTCCACAAGTTGTTGATATAATCTGCGTAGTCTTGATCCTCGTTCCAGTGAGTAAGTTCAAGACGACGACTACGGGCATAGATTTTTTGTAAATTCAGTTTGCAAAAAATTAGGGTTGATTGCATAATAATTGGTCTGGCTTCTTTTAAACGTTCGGTTTTTGTTGGTCTTCCCATAAGAATATTATTGTGGGGGGAAAATTGAACATATGTAAATATACTAGGGAAGCGATTATTCTAGTAGGGGTAAATGCCCTTATTTCATTGTTATAGGTAAAATACTACAACCAGTTCATAAACTTCTTGAGAACACCAATTTTCCCTTTGTAAGGAGCATAACGCATGGGTACATCTATCCATGTACCACGACTTACAATTGCCTTTGCATGACTAAAGGTGTAAAAGGATTTCTTGCCATGATAGCTTCCTATTCCTGAGTGACCTACTCCTCCAAATGGTAACTTATCATTTACAAAATGAACAAGCGTATCATTCATAGCACCTCCACCAAAAGAGAAGTTGTTATTAAACCATTTTTTAAAAGATCGCTTTTCGGAAAAAACGTAAGCGCTCAGTGGTTTTTCCATAGCATTTATAATTCTTGAGATGTCCTCTTTGTTTTCATAAGTGAGTACAGGAAGAATTGGACCAAAAATTTCATCCTGCATTGCTTTGTCCTTTACAGTAACATTATCAAGCACTGTAGGGGCAATGTAAAGTGCATCCCTATCAGTATTTCCACCTTTAAATATTGTGGTGTTTTCAAGCATGCTTGAAAGTCTATCAAAGTTTTTCTCACTAATGATTCTTGCAAAATCTGGAGATATTGCAGGATCTGCACCATAAGCATTTGTGATTTCCACATCTAGTGCGGTGAGCAACTTATCTTTTACAGAAGTATGCACGAGGATATAATCTGGAGCGATACACGTCTGTCCAGCATTTACAAATTTACCCCACACAATTCGCTTTGCTGCTAGTTGTATTTTCGCAGATTGATCAACGATGCAAGGGCTTTTTCCTCCCAGCTCAAGAGTTACCGGAGTGAGATGCTCCGCAGCTGCTTTATATACTATTTTACCCACAGGGACACTTCCTGTAAAAAAGATATAATCCCATCGTTGTGCCAGTAATTCTTGCGCAACCTCCTTAGCTCCTTGTACAACTGCTACATGGCTATTATCAAAAACTTCAGCAATGATCTTAGCTAATAGTTCTGATGTTTTAGGAGTGAGTTCGCTAGGTTTTAACACAATGGTATTACCAGCTGCTATTGCGCCCACTATTGGTCCTACGGCAAGCTGGAAAGGATAATTCCACGGGGAGATTACGAGCGTAGTGCCATAAGGTTCATACATGATTTTATCACTGGACGGGAAATTTAAAAGCGAGGAAGAAACTTTTTTTGGCATCTGCCATTTCCATATTTCTTTAATGGCCTTATTAAGTTCCATCATGACAATACTAATTTCTGTAGCCACACTTTCAAAAGCTGGTTTTTTAAAATCGGCAGTGAGGGCATTGATAATCTCTTGCTCGTGGTTTTTTATGCTTTCGCGAAAGCGTACCAAACAATCTTTCCTAAAAGCAATACTCTTAGTTTGTCCGGTTGCAAAATAATTTCTTTGAGTCTCTAGTAGTTGAGGAATAGTCACGGCAGTGTGTTTTTACCAAAAATAGGGACTTATTAAGGGAGCCTTGGTGATTTTCTGAAAGATTTAATATAAAGTATTGCCTAAGGATATTGTTATTAACTCAAAAGGTGAAGAATTGAGCTCTTTTTAGTTTGTTAAGTGTGAATTGTATAACGCTGTTTCTCTATTAAATAAGGCGGTATATTCTTATAGAAGTATGTTTTTAATTCAATCAAGTAATTGTTATTCAGTGTTTTAGATGTATATATGCTAAGTTGGTTATCGGCAGCTTTATTATTATAAACTCCCTAGTTGATATTAGAATAATAATTTTATCAATTCCAAACACACTATACTTTTGAAGGAACTCAATAAATACAGCAAAGCGGTCACTCAAGACCCTACGCAACCAGCAGCTCAGGCCATGCTTCATGCAATAGGCCTTACAGACGAAGATTTTAAAAAACCACTTGTAGGTATTGCTAGTACAGGTTACGAAGGTAATCCATGTAATATGCATTTAAATAAGCTAGCTGTCGATATTAAAAAGGGTGTACAGACATCTGATTTAGTAGGTTTGATTTACAATACAATAGGTGTAAGTGATGGTATATCGATGGGAACTCCTGGTATGCGATACTCTCTACCTTCTCGTGACATCATAGCCGATTCTATGGAAACGGTGGTGCAAGCAATGTCTTATGATGCATTAATAACGGTTGTAGGATGTGATAAAAATATGCCTGGAGCTTTAATGGCACAACTACGCTTAGATAGACCTTCCATACTTGTTTATGGAGGAACTATTGCACCTGGCTGTCATGAAGATAAGAAGCTAGATGTGGTATCTGCTTTTGAAGCATGGGGAGAGAAAGTTGCAGGAACCATAAGCGAGAAAGAATTTAAGACAGTTGTAAAAAAGGCATGTCCAGGAGCAGGAGCATGTGGTGGTATGTACACCGCAAATACAATGGCTTCTGCTATAGAAGCCTTAGGAATGAGCTTGCCATATACTAGTTCAAACCCAGCAGTTTCTCCAAATAAAACAGCAGAGTGCGCTAGAGTAGGAGCTGCTTTGAGAAACTTGATAGAAAAAGATATTAAGCCCTCAGATATTGTGACGCGCAAGTCACTAGAAAATGCAGTAAAGCTCGTGACCGTTTTAGGAGGCTCTACAAATGCGGTATTGCACTTTCTTGCAATCGCAAAAGCTGCGCAAATCGATTTTAAACTTGAAGATTTTCAGAAGATAAGTGATACGACTCCATTTCTAGCAGACTTAAAACCTTCTGGGAAATACTTAATGGAAGACCTTCACAACGTAGGTGGTGTTCCTGGAGTGTTAAAATATATGCTCGATCAAGGGATGCTTCATGGAGACTGCATGACGGTAACAGGTAAAACTATTGCGGAAAACCTTGCTGAAGTTGACCATCTACAAGCACATCAAGATGTAATCCATACGGTAGAAAACCCTATCAAGGCTACAGGGCACATTCGTATACTGTATGGAAATATAGCAAGTGAAGGTTCGGTTGCAAAGATCACTGGGAAGGAAGGGTTACATTTTCGCGGAAGCGCACGTGTATTTAATGGTGAGTATGAGGCAAACGCAGGAATAGGTGCAGGTAAGGTGAAGAAAGGAGATGTTGTAGTAATACGATATGAAGGGCCGCAAGGTGGTCCAGGAATGCCAGAAATGCTCAAGCCTACAGCAGCAATTATGGGCGCAGGACTTGGTAAAGACGTAGCACTTATTACAGATGGACGCTTTTCTGGAGGAACACATGGTTTTGTAGTAGGTCACATTACTCCCGAAGCACAAACCGGTGGTGGTATTGCGCTCATACAAGATGGAGATATCATTGTCATTGATGCAGAAAATAACACCATAAATATGGAGATAAGCGAGAAAGAACTGGCAAGCCGTAAGGTAAACTGGATTGCTCCGCCACTTAAAGTTCAAAGAGGATCGCTCTACAAATATGCGAGAATGGTGTCCTCTGCAAGTGAGGGCTGTGTTACAGATGAGTTTTAGAAAAGTGGAGTGACAAGGAGTTGCCTTCAAGTTTTTCTCTTCTGTTTAGTATAAGAGGTTTGAAGGTTTAAGAAGATAATAAACAAGGGCACGTTTAAAAATAATGCCACATAAATACCTGTATATGGAGACAAAAACCATACAAAATCCAGCAAAGACAACTATCACAATGAGCGGTAGCGAGGCATTAATTCACTGTTTACTGGCAGAGGGAGCAGATTTAATTTATGGATATCCCGGTGGGGCGATTATGCCATTTTATGATCAGTTGCACATACATCAAGATAAGATACATCACGTACTCACACGTCATGAGCAAGGTGCGACGCATGCGGCACAAGGGTTTGCTAGAGCAACCGGGAAAGTAGGTGTTGCTATTGCGACTTCAGGGCCAGGAGCCACAAACCTAATTACAGGTATTGCAGATGCTCAAATAGATAGTACGCCTATGGTTTGTATTACTGGGCAAGTAGGCTCGCATTTATTGGGAAGTGATGCTTTTCAAGAGACCGATATTATAGGGATTTCTACACCTGTTACAAAGTGGAATCATCAAATTACAAGTGCTAAGGAAATACCAGAAGTACTGGCAAAAGCTTTTTATATAGCGCGTTCTGGAAGACCAGGCCCTGTATTAATTGATATAACAAAGGATGCCCAGTTTGAAGAATTTGAATTTTCTTATGAAAAATGCGAACACATACGTAGTTATGTGCCAGTTACAGAAGTAAAGGAAGAACAATTACAAGCAGCTGCACAAGCTATAGATAGTGCAAAACAACCCATGATTGTATGGGGGCAAGGCGTTATTCTTGGTGAGGCAGAAGAGGCCTTTAAAGCCTTTGTTGAAAAATCTGGAATCCCAGCTGCGTGGACAATACTTGGAGTATCTGCAATTCCTACAGATCATCCGCTTAATGTGGGTATGGTGGGGATGCATGGTAATTATGGACCTAATGTACTTACTAATCAATGTGATGTGTTGATTGCTATCGGGATGCGCTTTGATGATCGTGTGACAGGGAATCTTGAAAGTTATGCAAAGCAAGCTAAGGTGATTCATTTTGAAATAGATCCTGCTGAGGTCAATAAAAACGTAAAAGCAGATATACCGGTATTAGGTAACTCTAAAGAAACCCTAGAAAGAATATTGCCGCTGATAGAAAGGAAAGAACATACTGCGTGGCATCAAAATTTTAAAGACCATTACAACATAGAATTTGATAAAGTAATAAAGAACGACATTCACCCTACAAAGGAAGGATTAACCATGGGGGAGGTCATAGAGCTTATCAATACTAAAACAAATGGCGACGCCATTATAGTAACAGATGTGGGACAGCATCAGATGGTAGGTATACGTTATGCAAACTTTAAAAAATCTAAGAGTAACATTACTTCTGGAGGTCTAGGGACGATGGGCTTTGCCCTTCCAGCAGCAATAGGAGCAAAGATGGGAGCGCCAGATCGTGAAGTAGTAGCGATCATAGGAGATGGTGGTTACCAGATGACTATACAAGAACTGGGGACTATTTTTCAAACCGGTGCTGCAGTAAAGATTGTAGTGCTCAATAATGAGTTTTTAGGAATGGTGCGCCAGTGGCAGCAACTGTTTTTTGACAAGCGTTATGCTAGCACAGAGATGAAGAACCCCAACTTCTGTAAGATAGCAGAAGCTTACGATATTGAAGCTCAGAAAGTCACTGACAGAAGCACACTAGAAGATGCTATTACTCGTATGATTGCTTCAAAAAATAGTTTCTTTCTAGAAGTAATGGTAGAAAAAGAGGACAATGTATTCCCTATGATTCCTACAGGGGCATCGGTATCTGATATACGCTTAGCATAAGAATATCATTGATTATATAGAACAGCCTAAACGGTTTTGCTACAATAAAATAATTAGTACTTAAACTCAAGATATATGAGTGAGCAAATAACAACATATACGGTAACAATATACAGCGAGAATAACATTGGGTTACTCAATCGCATCTCCGCTATATTTCAACGTCGTAAGATTAATATTGAGAGTCTCTCTGCCTCAGAAAGTGAGATAGATGATGTCTTTAAGTTTACACTAGTGGTAAATATTACAGAACATCAAATGGAGAAAATCAAAGGTCAGATAGAACGCCAGGTTGAGGTTATCAAAGCTTTTTATCATACTGATGAGGAAACCATTTTTACAGAAAGTGCACTTTTTAAAATTAATTCTGCACTACTTTTTGAGGAGCCTCAAATTCAGAATATTATTAAAGAAAGCCACGCACGTATTGTGACAGTTAATAGAGATTTTTTCGTTATCGAAAAATCAGGTCGTCGCTCAGAGATAGATCTGGTACACCGCGAGTTAAAACCCTTTGGTATTATGCAGTTTACTCGTTCGGGTAGAATTGCAGTTACTAAGACAGAGATGCCTATCTCTTCATTATTGCAACAAATAAGGAATGAGCAGGAGGCCGCTTTCGCGAAAGCGTAACACCTCAATACAGAGTCTAAAAAACAATAACTAATCATTATAAAGACGTATTTCTAACCACCGTCTTTACCGAAAATTAATTAGAATGAACTACTTCAACACATTGCCACTTAGAGATCAACTGGCACAACTAGGGAAATGCCGCTTTATGGATGCTAGCGAGTTTCAAGATGGAATAGGAGCTATAGAAGGCAAGAAGATTGTGATAGTAGGTTGCGGTGCGCAAGGTCTTAATCAAGGTCTTAACATGCGTGATAGCGGTTGTGATATTTCATATGCATTACGTGAAGGTGCAATTACAGAAAAGCGTCAGTCTTTTAAGAATGCAACAGATAATGGATTTACAGTAGGGACGTATGAAGAACTTATTCCTACTGCAGATTTAGTGTTGAATCTTACACCAGATAAGCAGCATACCTCGGTAGTAAAAGCAGTAATGCCATTAATGAAGAAGGGAGCTACGCTTGCTTATTCTCACGGTTTTAATATTGTAGAAGAGGGAATGGAAATACGTGAGGATCTTACGGTAATCATGGTGGCACCTAAGTGTCCAGGGTCTGAGGTGAGAGAAGAATATAAAAGAGGTTTTGGAGTACCTACCTTAATTGCAGTACACCCTAATAATGATCCAGAAGGGAAGGGGCTAGCGCAGGCAAAAGCCTATGCAGCAGCGACAGGAGGACACAGAGCAGGTGTTCTAGAGTCTTCTTTTGTAGCAGAAGTAAAGTCTGATCTTATGGGTGAGCAAACCATACTTTGTGGAGTGCTACAAACGGGCTCAATCCTTTGTTTTGATAAAATGGTAGAAAAAGGGATTGATTCTGCATATGCTGGAAAATTAATCCAGTATGGCTGGGAAACCATTACAGAAGCCTTAAAACACGGAGGAATTACAACGATGATGGATCGTCTTAATAATCCGTCTAAGATTAAAGCTTTCCAACTAGCCGAGGAATTAAAAGAAATCATGCGTCCGCTCTTTGAAAAGCATATGGATGATATTATCTCTGGTCACTTCTCAAAAACTATGATGGAAGACTGGGCTGCAGATGATAAGAATCTTCACAAATGGAGAGCTGCTACCGGAGAAACTGCTTTTGAAAAACAAGAAATCACTACCGAAGAGATTACGGAGCAAGAATATTTTGATCACGGAGTTCTCATGGTGGCCATGGTGAAAGCAGGAGTGGAGCTCGCTTTTGAAACCATGACCGCTGCAGGAATTATAGAAGAAAGTGCGTATTATGAGTCACTACATGAAACGCCTCTTATTGCAAATACGATCGCACGTAAGAAGTTGTTTGAAATGAACCGTATCATTTCTGATACGGCAGAGTACGGTTGCTATCTTTTTGATCATGCTTGTAAGCCTTTGTTAACTGACTTTATGAAGACTGTAGATACCAATATTATAGGTTCCGCTTTCGCGAAAGAAAATGATGTAGATAATCAAGAATTAATTGCTGTAAATGATGCAATACGCAATCATCCTGTTGAGGAAATAGGTGCTACACTACGAAGAGCTATGGTTGCAATGAAGAAAGTAAAAACAGCCTAAACAGAAGAGCTGCATTATTAATCTGTAAAAGATTAAGGTGTAACAAAGTTCAAAATAACAAGTATGGATACTATGTGTAAATGACAGTAGCAACAACAATATTTATTCCCACGTTAAAGTCAATTACTGATGCAGCAAATAGAGTAAAGAAGGTTGCCATAAAAACACCATTTATGCGCAGCTTTACATACTCAACCAAGTTTGAAGCAGAAGTTTTTTTGAAGCGTGAAGACTTACAGCAAGTTCGCAGTTACAAAATACGAGGCGCTTACAATAAGATAAGCACGCTTACAGACAAGCAAAAAGAAGTAGGTATCGTATGCGCGAGTGCAGGTAATCATGCGCAGGGCGTAGCTTTGTCATGCTCACGTTTAAGTATTCATGGCACTATCTTTATGCCTACTACTACACCTAATCAAAAGGTGGAGCAAGTAGAAATGTTTGGTGGAGATTGGATTACTGTAGTACTAGAAGGTGATACTTTTGATGATGCCTTTGCACGAGCGAGTGATGTTTGTACTACAGAAGGGAAAACGTTTGTACATCCCTTTGATGACGAAAAAATAATAGAAGGTCAGGCGACTGTAGGCTTAGAGATTTTAACGCAATCTGAGCAGCCTTTAGATTATGTTTTTGTTCCAGTAGGTGGAGGAGGATTGATAGCTGGATTGTCTAGTGTTTTTCATCACCTATCGCCTAAAACGAAGATTATAGGAGTAGAACCAGCAGGAGCTCCTGCGATGCTCAATTCGCTCTCTAAAAAGGAAAATACTACACTAGATGAGATTGATAAATTTGTCGATGGTGCAGCAGTACAACGAGTAGGGGATCGCAACTTTGCAATTGTTCAGCAGTTTGTAGACAGGGTAGTTACCGTTTCCGAAGGTAAGATATGCCAAACCATTCTCGATTTATATAATAGAGATGCTATTGTAGCAGAGCCTGCAGGCGCAATGACACTCGCCGTACTAGATCAATTTGCTGAAGAAATAAAAGGTAAAAATATCGCTTGTATCGTAAGCGGAAGTAATAACGATATCACCCGTACCGCCGAAATCAAGGAGCGTGCTTTGTTACATCAAGGATTAAAGCATTATTTTATTGTGAAGTTTCCGCAGCGAGCGGGAGCTTTAAAAGAGTTTGTGGCTGAGATACTCGGACCTACAGATGATATCACCTATTTTGAATATTCAAAAAAGACGAGTAGGGAACAAGGTCCCGCAATTGTAGGTCTTGAAATAAAATCTTCAAAAGATTTACAGCCGCTTCTCGATAGAATGCGTGCGCGTAAATTTTATGGTGAGTATCTCAATGATAAACCAGAGTTATTTCAACTGCTTGTTTGAGTGTAATCACATTTTCGCGAAAGCGTATCAAACCGTATAAAAGCAAAAAGCTCAAATTCATATCATGAATTTGAGCTTTTCTTATGTATGTCGAGCGGTTATGCTACTTGTGGTAAACTACGTGTTAACCACCCACTTTTACCCGCTGTTGCGATGGCGTAAGGAGTGATCCAGAACAAGCCAAAGGTATAGAGTAAACTGTATGAGTATGCATAAAATGACTCGGCGATATTGTATTTTTTACCATAGAATAAGGCAGGGAACGTTGATAATATCAAAATACTTACTAGCGTAGATGTTAAGAATAATACCGGGTGAGTTGCTATGAAAAATAACATAAAAGCGAGGAAAGGATAGGTCATGATAATCTCTAGTGACTGACTAATAAATAGTAATCGTGTACCTGCTTTTGATTCTTTTCTAAAGTCTGTAAACACATATTTTGCCATTGCAATATTCTCACGTACGTTACTTCTTCCCCATCTAATGAACATTTTATAAAGTCCTTTGTAGTTTTCTGGGACATTAGTGTAAGCAAATGCATTTTTCTGGAAAAGTACGTGTTTACCCTGGCTAAGAATCATATTAGTCATCGCGCGATCCTCACCTATGTCTGACGGTTTACCCATAAAAGTTTGGTCAATCCATTCTTCTAGACAAGCAAAAACAGCATCTCTTCTATAAGCAGCTAGTGCGCCAGGAGTACATAATACAGAGTTAAGGTTACTCTCTGCAGATCGTACAAACTCAAAACTTAATACAAAACTTACGTCAAGCATTTTTGGTAATAATGCTTTCTCATTATTTAATACTCTTATGTTACCTGCTACGGCACCACAATCTTCATTATTGACAAATGGACTTACTAGATTACGAAGCGTGTCTGGAGTAACAATAGAATCACTGTCTACGGTGATAAAAACATCGCCAGATCCTTCGTGAAAACCACGATATAATGCGTGACGTTTACCCATGTTTTTAGGTTGTTGGCATATAGAAACACGGTTTCCTAATTCTTTTTTAGCCACCTGCATCCAGTGCCATGTGTCATCTTGACTTCCATCATCTATAGATAGTAGTTGGATTTTTTCTACGGGATAATCACTAGCAGCAAGACTTTGCAGTGTTGCATATACTTGTTTTCCTTCATTATAAGCAGGTACAATCACAGTTACTGTAGGCAACTCTGCATCTGTAACAGACGCTACAGGTTTGTAACGGAAATAATTATAGAGAGTATATAAAAAGAAGGCACTTTTATAGGCTAGAAAAACTGATGCAACCGTCATGAATGCATAGCCAAACACGGTGCTTTTACGTTCAAAATCAAGTTGTGAAAAATCATAACGGAGCATGTATGCGATATATGCAGATATCACCAGCAGTAAGAAAGTTGTAATGAGGACAGTGGTTCCCCAAGGGTTTACGGCTATTTTTTTTGCAATTGAATGTTTCTTGGTAGCAGTTGATGCTAATTCTTCTGGAAGGTTGTTGTTAGTGTCCATATGTTTTGAATCAAGGTTCTATATCAAGTTGAGGTAGTTCTACGGACGTGGAAGTGATTTGGATTTTTGATGAGGTTACTTTAACAAGAAGTTAGGTTTCTTAACAGTTATGAATTGGTTTTATGTTAAAGAAAAAAGCCAACTCGCAGTAACGAGTTGGCTTTAGTTATAAGTTCGCTTTCGCGAAAGCGTAAGTAATTATTCAATAATTGTTGCGCCTTCAGGAATGTCAAAATAGCTTTTTTCAACCTCTGGATTAAAGCGGATGTTGTCTATCGTAATATTAGTAATATGCTCTCCAGCTTCTTCATCTTTTGTTAACCAGTGCGTGTGGAAACCTGTAGGGAGTTCAATACCGTTTACGATTGTTGTCCCTTGAACTTCCATAAGTTTTTCTGGAGCAGCGCCGCCATTAGGGAAATATTTAGGGTATGACACGATGTAACGTACAACAGCTACCTTATGATCTTCTTTGCCTACATAAATAATGTAGTAATCATCTGGAGCGTCGCCAGTACCTTCACTAAAGGTAATTTTAACAACGTCATAATTATTATCCTTAAACGTTTTATCTTCTAGTTTTTCAAGGTTAACTCCTTCACCGTCTAAGATAAAAGGTGAGCCTGCAAGGTAATATGGAGTAAGTGCCCAGAAGCGCATGTCAAAAGGAAATGCTGTTGAGTCTGTTACTTGTTTCCAAGCTTTTTCTCCATCCCATCCAAAACGCTGCGTGGTATCTTCTGGATTCCAGTGTACTGCTTTATTATTCCACGTGTCTAGTGTCTCATCTGTATAGCGACGAGTACTTCCATCTAATGGAACATAATCAAAACGAAAGGAAAGTGGTCCGTTTTCAAAAAATCGTTGCAGTCCACCATGAGCCTCCATAGATTGCCATACAATCTTTCCAGCCTCAGTACTATTTAGTCTTTTTTCAGTTTTAGCCACACGCTCGGTGATCCATGAAGTTTCAACCTTTGCGAGGTTCTCATTTACAGTAGCTACTTCTGGTACAGGTGTAGTAGTTGTGTTTTCTTGTTTACAAGATGTGATTGTAAGCAGTGCACTGGCTGCTATAGTAAGGAATGTATATTTCATAATTATGGTTAGATTATTAATGATTTAAAGTCATGCAAAGCTGACTAAACTTACAGCGAAGTATGTTAGTATTTTCTTAAAATTTAAAGTGTTGTAGTACGCTTTCGCGAAAGCGTATAAAAAACAAAAACCTCCTTAATGAAGGAGGTTTTGTCAACGTTGCGATTTGGGGCAATGTTAGTGAATAATTAATTTTTGAGTATATGTAGTTTGTGGTTTTTGCATTTTTAGAATATAAGCACCTGTGCTTACATCTTGTACCGGTAACTCTATTCTTGAAGTTTCGGTATCTGGTGTCCATTCTTTAATAAGTTGTCCTAGCATAGTGAACAGCTGTACGGACTTAACATCATAATCTACTCGTTTATTAATTACAATATTATGCGACTGGCTGTTGAAGTAAACACTTAAGTTATCTGACTCCTCAGTTTCATCAAGTATTTCTACTTCTACCACTTCGACATCTTGATTATTTTCTTCTTGTTCGTTAGTGTCTTCTGTGGTATCCTCCGTCTCCTCTTCAGCTTCTGCTGTTCTTTCAAAGACGATATAAAATCTTTCTAAATAGGTGCCAGCCTCTAGCGTTAAGGTGAATTTCTCATCTGTAGTGATATCTGTGTAGGCGTCTTGTAAGGCGTCAAAAACATAAACAGTAGTATTTTCTGTATTTATATTTTCAAGAGCATCTACACCAATAGAGATTTCACCATCCATAGGTAAACTGATGCGTAGAGGAAACTTTCTGTCATTCTCAATAGCAGGCACTCCTAAAATTATGGCTTTCTCATCATCTAGCATCCACATCATATCTTCTTGTGGATGGTTATCTATAACGGCATCATAAGCTCTATCATATCCAAAAGTCGTATTCTCATCGATAGTTAATAGTAATTGTCTGTGATACGCACTAGGAGAGTCAAACCCTATTCTAAATTTTTCTCTTAGGTCCTCATGTTGTACAATATCATCCTCTGCGTTAAGGGCACTTTCTGATTGTGTTGTTTCACCATTAAAGAAAAACGAACCAGAAGATGCTTCTTTTGCAAACACACGCTGTGTATTATTAAAATTAGTTGTTCCAGTAGCTGCTGCTCTCACAAAGAATCCTTGACCTACGGCTACAAATTGAGTAGGAGTTTTAGTACCTACACCACTAGTGTTTTGAGCAGGGTGACTTACTGCCGGTGTACCTCCACTTAAAGTATAGAGTGCATATCCAGCTTCATAGTCTGCTAAGAAGTGATTACCTCCACCCCAGTGCTCCCAGAATGATAATGTCCCAGTCAAGTGTGGATTATCATTAATAAATTTATTTGCATCAAGAGCAGAAGGGAAAGGGTTACCCATCATGAAGTCATTACCTGCATTTATTAATTTGTCAATAGATACTGCATCTGTACCATTGTTAGGCTTACCTATAAATACATAGTTTTGAGGATCTGTGATTCCGCCACTACCTGGTCCTTTCATAGTGAAGCCGTCACCTGTTTCTAACGATCCATAAGGTCCTATTTGTTCATAAGCACTGTAGGTGTCTGCAGGGTTATTTCTATAGGTAAATAGCCAATAAGCACTCACCGTCTTAGGTGAAGTATTTGCTCCATTAAATCCAGTACTGAAATTTAATGATTGTGGATTGTTTTCATCTGTGCCATCATTCATGATAGAGGCAACAGTGTGTGCTTGGTTTATATCTGTTATATTAATAGGTCCTACAGGTGATGACCAGATATTATATGAATAGGTATCTGAAGTTCCTTGTTGGTCTCTTTCTAACCTCCCTGCACTGGTAGCTGCTAAGTCACTATTTTCTGTCTGAATTAATTGTGACTCTCCTACGAGATCCATCACGCCGTCTAATTTTAAATAGTGAGACACTTCTATCTTACTATCATTTCCTATAGTTAACTCGGCAGTATTTACATCAAGTGCTAGAACCGTGTTATTTGATGCCGTAGAAACATTGTGAGCTGTTTGAACAATATTCCAATCAATGGTTTGCGTTCCATCAACTAGTGATGGTGCTCCTGGTAGTGCTTGTGTAGCCCCATTAGTCCATGTATTTGTATTTGCCCAAACTCCATCTGCAGTAGAAACATAAGGTAGGGGAGCCGTTTGGAAATCTACAGTTTGCAGATTTTTTATGGCTGCTACATAATTATTGTCAGACTCGTCTTTTACGTTAGTAAATGTATACTTACTCATAGGTAAATACATCTCTAGGTCTGCCCAAGGGATGGTAGCTACTTCATTTTTAGAGATATTTTGAGGGATGATTTTACCATTTACAGAATCATCTGTAAATTTCTCTATTTCCTGATTCATGATGAATTGTAGTTGTTCTTGCGATAAAGCTTGACTCCATACCCTTACCTCATCAATAGTTCCATCAAAGAATCTTGTAGGACTTTCATGATTTGAGGCAGCAATAAGAAAGTGATTTTTTGAGCTTACAGGATTATTGCGTACGGCAGAGGTATCTTCTATGCCGTCAATGTAGAATGTAGCTCTATTTCCATCATATATTACAGCAATGTGATGCCACTCATCTTGTGGAAGTGCAATCGAAGCATTTAGAGCCTCAGTAGTTCCTGCTGCATTTTTCCATACGATGCGAGGTACCATTGCATTTGTAAGTCTAAGAGCATACCCTTCTGTATATGGGATGTTGCTTTTTGAAATAATGTCGCGATTATTTGCATTTGCACCAGCTTTTACCCAAGTTGACATGGTGAAAGGTCCCGTGAGATCTGCAACGTCATCTGCATCCATGTAATCAGCCACACCGTTGAAAGAAATCGAGCGCTCATAAATGTATTCTGGAGCGTAACCGAATGTGATATATTTTGTCCCTTCAAAATCATAAATTGTTTCAAGGTTTGTGCCATTCGCAGTCATGATTCGATATTCTGAAGTAGGACTAAAGGAAGGTGTATCTGAGATAAACATTAAGAAATTTCCTGGAGGTGTTATTGTAGCTGATAGTGATGCTTCAGGGACTGAAATTTTCACATCTCCTACAGATCCTGTTTCTACCACTTTCCAAGTGCGTAGTATTGATGTAAAATCTACTAAGGTGTTGAGTCCCGTTATTCCAGAACTTAAATCAACTTGAATAGGAGCAGAGGCAGCAAAAGAACCATTGTTATTTCCCCATACTAGAAAGTTTTTATCACTTATAACATTGGTATTTGCGCTGATATTTTCAGAATTAGTGTTGTATATGTCTGAAAATCCTATAGTGACAATAGCTCCTGGATTACTTGAAGTAGATTGTTTTTGGTTTAATGTAGCAGCATCATCTCTACCTACTCCAGCAATATCATATGTAAATCCATTATTTATGGTTGTATCCCATATAGTTGTGCCATCACTATCAATATAGTTTTCATCACCTTGTCTTGTAGCCGTAGTACTATTGGTACGATGAAGTGTTACCCCATTTTTTAAAGCAAGATATGATTGTATTTTTTTCTGATTAAGTAAAGAGTTAGGTGTGCTGTAGCTTATGAATTCCGTTATCTTACCATTAAACCAAGATGATATATCAGTTCTGTTTAAGCCTGCAAAACTTACTCCTAAGGCATAAATTGAGTTGTTGATATCATCATACGGTAACACATTACCAACTGTGTTTGTAGTTTGGTTATATGCAAATGCACTTACATTATCTACTCTTATACCATTCTTGTAAATCTCTGAACCATTACCACTAGCATTTCTCTTAATGTTTATAATAATTACTTCATCAATATAACTATCTGAATTAGTTGAATAAGCACGTCCGTATGTATTTGGTGTAGTTGTATTTGCACTAGCTGGAGTAGAACCAATCATATGGCTCAACATATTATCATTACCCGAAAAGCGTATAGATATTTTACCAGTCCAGAATCCAGTTCCATCTTCAGAAAATTGTCTATTTGAAGCTCTACCAGCTACAACGCCTTCAAAAGCGTTTGGCGTAGTGCCATCTATTGTGCCGTTTTGTTTCAATACTACCCAATAATCTTGAGAATAGAATCCTCCCTTACCTTTAAGCTGAGTCTTGTCTGCTTCATTAAAACTAAGTACAGGGTTATGATTTATATTTTCACTACTATTATTAAAATAAGTAGGTGCGTCAAAACTACTTACAGTGGCATCATTATCTTGAGCCTGATCTGACCACACATTTACTTGATTTCCATCTGTAGCGGTTATTCCAGAATTACTTTTTAACCAAAGTTTTAAGTTTGAAGCTACATTTGCTGGACCCGAAGCTGGATTTCCAAAAGGAATCTGTGGATTTCCCACAATTATAAAATTATCAAAATTTGCACCATCATCCCTTGTAGCGTCATTATCATCTGAAAATCTCACTCTAAAGCGAGCTTGTGGGTTATTAACTAGAGATGCTGGCAAGTCTAGGTATGATGTCATAAACTGTGATTTAGCAGCATTAAAATTACTATCATTAATACCACTCCATCCATTTACGTTAGTTCCTAGACCTAGAACATTAGCATCGTTGTACCACTTATTATCAGCTCCTAGACCTGAAGTTCCTAATACTGTCCAATTAGTCCCTCCATCTGTTGAATATTCTATATTCATTCCATCTTCTAGATCATTATCGAGATTAAATCTCACATCAATATATAATCTCAAGTCTGTAAAACCAGTAAGATCTATAACGGGGCTTATAGCATAAGTGTCACTTCCTGGTGCGAAGTCGTTATAGTTGTTAGTATAAAAGTAATTTCCATCGGTTCCTGGCTCTGTCGTATTTGCACCATAGGTCCATATAGAATTTCCCCCAGGATTTGTAACTGTCCAGCCTTCTACATTTACATCAAAATTATTATAGTGGATAGTGTATCGAGGGGAGATATCTATTGTAGATGAACCCTGGATATCAAACTTATAGTCATTTTCATCTCCATCATTAGACCTAACTCTTACAGTTGCAGTATGGGTTCCAACGCCAGTTGGTGTGTAAGTTACCTGAAAAATACTTGATTCTCCAGCTGCTATAGTAGTTGATGGCATTGATGAAATTGCAAAATTGCCGCCGCCTCCTTGAATTTGTACTTGTGCGCCATTTAATACTAAATCTGCTGTTCCTGTATTTGTAATTGTAAAGTCATTAGCATCAGAAGATCCCAAGAAAACGTTACTAAAATCTGTATCATCTGCAGTAGTTGGCGTAGTATCTCCGTCTACAATTTCTACACTATTTCCAAAAATATCTATCTCTGGAGCAACCGTAAGTGTACACTGTCCTTCAATAACAAATGTATAAGGGTTTTCGTCGCTATCATTATTATTAATAGTCACTGTAGCAGTATGATTACCAATAACTAGTGGATTATAAGTAACTTCAAAAGAAGTAGAACCTCCACCTGGGATAATAGTATTAGATGGTATTGCCGTTACTGTAAAGTATGGGTCTCCAGTTATAATGGCATAGGGAGAAGCACCTGTAAGGTTAAGGTTTGCGCTTCCAGAATTTGCAATGGTATAAGTTCGGCTTATACTGCCATTTATTAAGCTAGCTCCAAAATTAGTGCCATTACTAACTAGTGTTGTGGTATCGCCATCATTTATAATATTACCCAGACCATTTAATGATATTTCTGGTTGTGGCCCTGTAGCAGTTCCTGTAATACTAAAATTATATGGGTTTTCATTACTGTCATTATTTGTAACGCTGAATGTAGCATTATGAATACCTCCTACCGTAGGATTATATGTAATAGTAAACGTTGCCGAAGCACCTGCCGCAATAGTCGCAGGTGGAGGACTTGTGATAGAGTAACTTGTAGCACTAGCGCCACCTAATACACTTCCTGATAGGTTGAGAGTTGCAGTACCAGTATTTCTAATAGTAAATGTGCGGTTGAGTATTGATCCAGCGGTGATGGTTCCAAAGTCAGTTCCATCCCCTGCATTTGGAGTTGTACTTCCGTCTGTAATTTCTATTCCTGATCCGAAAATTGCAATTTCTGGTTGGGGAGTAGCGGAAGTCACATTAATTGTATAATCTTCAACTTCACCTGAACCTGCTGCTGTTGCAAGGCATGAAGTAGGGACAGCGTTAAAGAAACTTGAAACCCTCATTCTTGTATTACCTAAAGTAGCTCCTATTGGCACAACAACCGCGAGAGGAGAATTTGATGTAGGTCCATTGGTTACATTAGCCACGTTACCTAAGTCATAGGTTTCTCCAGCATCGTCAAAATCAAAATCCTGATTCCAATCAATCCATACTCGAGTATTGAAATTATTATTTCCTAGTGTGTTATTATGTACAATAATATTTTGTGTAGAGCCTTGTTGTACAGTGGTTGATATATTGGTGAAATCTGAATATCCTTGCGCAACTGGTGTGGTATTATTATCGATAGTATTAAAACTAACACGAGTTATACCTGAAGTGTCAGTGTTATTTGCGGTTGAGTAACAATAAGAATTATTAATAATTTTGATATTATCAATGGCCATATCACTGGCATAATCATTTCCAGTATTACCTACAATTCTTATGTTAAAAGTAGAGCTAGTATAGCTAGAAAGATCTATAAATTCTGTACTCCAAGCGGCGTCACTACTTGTTTGGCTTTGTCCATTTGAGGTAAATAAATTAGACCAAGATGAACCAGCATCAATACTGATTTCTACAGAAAGACTACCTTGACTGAATCCAAATTTATGATAATCAAATGCGAAGAATGCAGTTGTTTCACCGCTAATATCAATACATGGACTTATAAGTCTCGTAGTTCTATTTGGACCTGGATTCTGTAATAAGGATGCTTCTGTGTAATAGTATTCGTTACCATCACTAGCGTTACTGGGGCCAGTGTTCGGAGATGGTGTGTTTCCACTAGTTCTAGTCCAATCACCACCATCACTTACATCTTGAGTCCATTGACCAAGACTACCTTCAAAACTTTCCTCATATCCCATTCCAACAACTGGCCCGGTACATGAAAATGCAGTTTCGTTGTCAAAAGTTGAGTTAGCAAGTACAGTTCTTGCAGAAAGGATAGTAGTAAGCACAATTGTGTGAAATACAATCAATGAAGTAATCTTTTTCATTTTGTCAGATTTGTCGCTACAAAACCGTTGGGGTGGATATTGTAGTGAGTTGGGACGGCTAAATTATGAAAAAAACTAGTTTTATAATAGGAAAAGAGCTAAAAATGTGTAATTGAACTGCTATTTGTGTATTTCATCGATGTTTTTGATGAAAATATGTGGTGTTGTACTTGTAATTTCTAGAGAGGAGTATGTATTTCGTCGATGATTTGATTCTCTTTGCTGAGTAATATATGTCAAATAATAGATTCTTAGGAGGTCAGAATTTGTTGATGAGAGTCCAACTTTAATCTGTTGTGACTTGGGTATTTCTCTTCAAATTTTCGCGAAAGCTTATCTCTTAAATACAAAAAGGAGCATTCTATAAGAATGCTCCTTTCGCCTTGAATTAACACTAAATAATTATTTTTCTGACTGTGCGCGTTTCTTTAGTCCTAGATACGCACCTGCAGCGAGGCCTATTACTATAAATCCATCTATAGGTGCAGCCGGAGCTTCGTCATCTACATCATCTGGAAATGTGATTTGTGCTTGTACTCCCACACTCATCACTAAAAAGAGCAGCGTCGTAAGTATATGTTTTGTATATATAGTCATTTGAGTTTTATTATTGGATGACAATTTTATGAGAAACCTTTAGATTTTCACCTGCAATAGACAGTATATACATACCGCTACTTAGTTGGTCTAGGTCATGAATTACCGTCTTGTTTCCTCTAAATGACGTCTCCTTAATCATAACTGTTTGGCCTAAGATATTTGTAATAACTAAGTTTACATCACTTCCTGAAAGTGCAGTAGATGTAATTGTTAACGTGCCATTAGTTATAGGGTTAGGATACATAGCAAAATCAATCACCTCCTCATTTGTTGTTGATAATACCTCACGCTGATAGATGATTTCAAAACGATTTGTGTCTACACTTGTTTCAACATTATTGTCAACAGTAAAGGAGATAGTGTTTAATCCTTCTTCTAGTAAAGTGGTATCACCTGTGTGGTTGTCTTTAATAAATGTCTCTACCTCGTTAAGCCCATAGATGTCAAGATCTAATGTATAATTGTTAGTTCTATACAATGCATTGTAAAGTTGTATTTGATCATCTTCTGTAGGCATCGCTACTTTATCAATGCTTAAGAGTCCGCCATCTTTTAAAACGCCCATATTCTCATCAATGTTAAAGAATTTTGAAACATCCTCAGAGGTAACATCGTTGCTGTAAACATCACTATAAAGGATTACAAAATTATCTTGTAAACCTATTTCTTCTCCATAGTGCTCGCTTCTATATAATCTACCTATGAGGTGTGGTGATGTTGCAATAGTATTTGATGTATTGCTATACAGAGGCACTTCATTACCAGGAACTTTATCTGTCTCATTAAAGATTATCTCAGTACTATTATCTGCTACTGTAGCATCTGTTGCGGTAAAAATGGCTTGGCCAGGTTGTATGTAGTGGTAGTCTTTGGAATTTGCTCCATTACTTGAGCCACTTCCGTCTAGAAGAACCGTTACATATTGCCCTCTTGCTCCTAGTGTAGCATCCCATACCCATATCTCTCCAGTTCTCACATTTGTAGAAGCTGAAAGTACCGTGTTCATATTTAGGGAAGCTTGATATGGATTTCCTATAAAGTTAAAAGCCCCAGCGGTGTGGTTGAGTGTAGCGCCAGTTACACTTACAGGAGACGTTGCTATTGTTCCTGTCGCTCTTAATGTCGTAGCAGTGGGAGTGGCAGCATTACTTGTTACGTTTACACTACGATCACCTCTTACTAGAAGTCTGATAGGCTCACCAGCAGTTAAAGTATTTATATCTGTGTTTACAACACCTTGCCATGACTGTGATGCATTATCTAATTTAAAGATAGATCCATTTCCAGAAGCCGTAGCATCAAAACCATTTGCACCTGTTAAAGAACCTGAGATATGAGTACCATAACCAGGATTAGGATTTATATTATCTGTTGGGAAAGAGGTGCCTGTGTTATTAACACCTTCTTGCCAGTTTGCATTGATACTTGTAGTTGTGGTTACAGGACTAGAAAGTAATCTAAAAGCCCTTCTTGCAGGAATATATCGTTCTGTAGTAACGTTACCAGAGATATTACCTCCAGTGATAACATCGATCATTGCAGTCCTTGTCGCATTACTTAATAATGTAAGTGAATTTCCTGTATTAAGTGTGCCATCAGTTAGCGTCAACAATTTGTTTACGGAAACTGCTGTGCTTAAGGTAACACCTTGGGTGGTGTCACTGTTATCTATAACTAAGTTTGCGATTTCAAGATCACTCCCTGTAATTTCTTGAGGAGAGCTTCCCGTCATTAAAATCGTCCCACTTGCTCCAGAGATAGCGCCAGAGTTTGTAATGTTACCATTTATATCTAGGGTAGTAGCTGCTAGATCTAGTGTTGCTCCGGCAAGTATCGTTACATTATTTACTACTGTATTTGCAGATAGGGCAGGAGCTCCAGAACGCACTTCTATATTATCATTACTTGTAGCTATACCACTTGGATCTTGAGGTGACCAAGCTCCAGCATCGTATACGTAGTTTGCAGCTTCAATAGTAATAGTGTAATCTTCTACTTCTCCAAAAAAGCCAATCTCACAAGGAGTAGATGGCGCATTAAATTTATTGCTTACTCTCATTCTTACGTTTCCTAGTACCGCATCTATAGGCACTATAATTGTGAATGGAGAGCTGTCAGTAGGTTGGTTAGCTTTATCAATATCTATACCTAGATCATATGATTCGCCAGTGTCTGTAAAATCTCCGTTTCTATTCCAATCTATCCAAACTGTTGTTGTATGACTATTACTTCCAATGGTATTAAGGTGAATTGTGAGATTATGAGAAGATCCTCTAGAGAGTGTTGTAATCTCTGTTGTAAAATCAGTATAAGCAGGTTCAGGACCTGAAGATTGATCTATATCTCCTAGAATGACACGTGTAATCCCATTTGCAAAATCTGTACTTCCTTCTGAAATACAGTATGTAAGTTGTGTTGTAAATGTACTAGCTGCACTGTATGGAGAATCACCACCTGCTGTGCAAGTAGCCTTTACTTGAGCTTCGTATGTTTTACCAACCTCTAGACCTGTTAGGTCAAGACTATTAGTTGTGGTATTTATACTAGTGTAAGTTGTTGTTCCGCTTTCGCGAAAGCGCACTGTATAAGAGTTGTTTGGTGTTGCTATCCAGTTAAGTGTAGCAGTTGTCGCTTGAATGTTACTTGCTTGTAAGTTTAGCGGAGCTTCATCATTCACTACGGTAACTGTAGTTGTACAAGTATCTATATTTCCTTTAAAATCTGTAACAGTAAGAGTAACAGTATTTGCTCCAACATTTGTACAGTCAAAAGTATCTACATCTAAACTATAAATTTCTATCCCAATATTATCTGTGGAGCCATCATTTATCTGTGATGGTTGTAATACTACGATGCCGTCGTATCCAAGGCTCACTGTGATGTTTTGACAAATTGCAATAGGGTCCGTTGTGTCCGTAGGGTCGATTCTAAGATTATCAATGGCAATATCGCTAGACGCGCCATTTCCTGTGGTTATTATAAATCTTATTTGAAAAACCTCATTACTATATGCGTTTAAATTTATGGTTGCATTTTTCCAATCTGTTCCGTTTGTACTTTGTGCACCAGATCGAGTAAATATTTGTGTCCAAGCTGAACTATTACTCAATTTTACTTCAGCTACTAGAGATCCGACGTTTGTACCTAACATATGATAATCAAAATCAAATGTTCCAGTAAGACCACCACTCCAGTCTATACATGGACTAGTAATAATTACCTCTGCATTAGACCCTACTCCAATAGAGTTGCTTGATGCCTCAGTATAAAAATAATAAGTTCCTTGAGATGCAGCACTAGGCCCTGTCCCTGTTGTTGCAGTACTCCCAGATCCATGAGTTAAATCACCGTCATCATTTAAATTTTGGGTCCAGTCACCAAGACCTATTTCAAAATCTTCATGATTTACGGGCGTAGTTCCAGAAATACAAGATCTATCTGTAGCTACATTTAAGACTCTAAATTCATCAAAGGAGAATCCTGCAAATGTAGTTGTATAACCGTCAGCATTATTTGATGAATCACTATCAAATACAAAACGTAGTTGTAGGTCTGATGCTCCTGCTAAGAAACTATTGGCTTCGGGGCTAATTTCTATCTCCTCAAGTACCCATTTATTACCTTTAAAGCCTTCAAATAACGGCAGATTGTCAGGTTGATTATCACGATCTGCTGTTGATTTTGCTATGCCACCAGACCCATTTGCTGGATTGTAGCGCATAGAGGCAAGCGTAGAGCCTGGTTTTGTGTATTTACCACTTAATGGAATCCATTGTCCTGAATTGCCATCTCGACCTTGTAATTGAGCATAATCAAAATTACGTTCTAAATCCCATTTAGCATAGAACTGTATAAGGGTAGTAGAAGATAAATTTGAGATGTCGAAACTTTGATTAAGTGTGAGTTGTACATTTCTATCATTGGCATATGGAGGTGTAGCATCAAAAGTAATACCTCTAGAGTTTCCAAAACCACTTGTAGCAGATGTTACCCATTCCGTCCCGCTACCAGAGCTCGTCCAGTTAGAAATTGAGGTAGGATTTACATCATCAATAAAAAGTTCTGATGGTTGGTATGTTTTCTGTATCGTAGCTTGGTAGATAATATGAGTGTCATTACTTAGTGTAACCTCATACTCAATAGTATCACCAGGACTTATAGTTCCTAGTTGATAAGGAATTACAATGTCTGTTTGCTCTTGCTTAGCAAGATTGATAGTTGTAGTAGTACCAATCGAAGTGATATTTGTTGAAACAGGAGTAACCGTTAATGTAAGAGGACTCAAAGTCATTCCTAAATATTCTACACCAAAATTCAAGTTTCCAGAAGTTGCGGTGATATTAGAAGGAGTTTCGTCATGTAATTGAGCTAATTTTCCTGCGAACAGAGCATTTACAAGATTCATTCTTGTTGCTCTAGCCGCAATGATTACAATCTGGGAAGGTGAAGGCCAAAATCCAGAACTAAATTGCGGGTCTGCTTCTTCACCTAGAGCATTTCCATTTTCTGGGGCAAGAGCAAGGATACCTTTTCCTGATCCTACGCTACCACCATTAAGTGGATCTGGATCACCACCTAGCATCCAGTCACTCATGTCTCCATTTGCAACCGTAAGAACATTAGGGGCTTCTCCATAAACGTATCTGTTAAATCGTGTGAGATCGTGACAGAATTTCACATAGTCGTCTTCACGTCCTGACGCAGGAGAACCTGGATACGCATTGTATCCATGAGGCAGCAAGTTTGAGGTTGCGTGATGGTTGAGAGCTGTTTTTGAATCATGATTTGCTACAAATGCCTTTGTAATTCTTGTTTCTGGCTCAGAAAATGCTGTGGTACCTCTGTAAACATCTGTTGTTGGGTCATTATTAGATCCTACTCCATTCCCAGTATAGGCAGTATTTGAACCCCAGAAGTAATCGTAATTTCTATTTAGATCGACTCCACGACGGAAATTAACACCTGTATTAGCATCTGGATTTAAATTTTTACGTTGAAAGCCGCCACCATTAGGTGCAAGTTGTTCATTCCAAAGTAATCCATCAGGATTTGCAACAGGAATGAAATACATCTCATGATTGTCAACTAAGTTTTTGATATCTGCATCTGTTTCATAGTTTTCAAGTACATACCACATATAATAGATGAGGTTCATCATGCTACTTGCTTCACGAGCGTGACTCATTCCACTATAGAAAGATTCTGGTTCATTTGATTCATCCGTGTTAGGGTTATCAGAAATACGCACGTAATATATAGTTTGAGGATCCCAACTATCGTACTGACCACCATTAGTAAATGAATTACCGTGTGTTTTGATTGGCGTACCTGAGCCATCCTCAGCAAGGGATGCATCCTTACGCACAGATATTAGATTAGGATACAATTGTCTCATTCTATCTAATTCTGTAAGCATCTCCCCGTAGGTTAGACAACCATTCATACTTCCTAACTCAAAATTTTGAGGAGTTTGCCAGTTTACTTCAGTTTCCCCTTCGTATTGAATAATGTTAGAAATAGTAGTACCTGTGGTACTTAACGATCTAGTTTCATTATTAGAGTAACTTAAAGATTTTAATACATTAAGTTTCTGTTTTGC
Source organism: uncultured Dokdonia sp. (assembly GCA_913060645.1). GTDB lineage: Bacteria > Bacteroidota > Bacteroidia > Flavobacteriales > Flavobacteriaceae > Dokdonia. Next base: position 30,071 of record CAJXSW010000021.1, read on the forward strand.
TTTTGGTAATTCAACTTCGTTTTGTTCTTTATAGAAGGCATGTGTGTCTTCTACTAAAGTTGTAAATGAAATATTTTGTTGTTGTATAATTTCAACTTGTGAATCGGTTAGTTCTAAAACAAGATCATTGCCGAAAATCTCAGCACCACACTTAAGGTCTATACCCGAAGTAGCTATCAATGTGAGTTGGTTTGGGGTAGGATTGGAAATCTTAATTCGTTTTCCATTTAAATGATCGTGTTGCCCTTGAGCTGTAGCGATTGTACCAAATACAAACACAAAAATGAGGATAACAACCTTTAAGTAGGTTTGCTTCATAGCAATAGTAGGTTTAAGTCAATTAAGGAATTTGGGATACCTTAATTCATTAGGGGTTTATTTTTATAAGCTGCTAAACTAGAAAAAAACTAATGATAAATGTTAATAAAAGTGTTAAATTGTGTATTTTATAGATGATAAATGTATTTCGTCGACATTTTGGTTACATTTAAACTTTAGTACTTGTATATTTACTTGCTGGTCTAATTTGTTGGTATTTAGTTTTTTAAGGATTTTTTTATCTTGCTCAAAATTTTTAATATTGATAAATGAAAGCCGACTATCATTCGAAGAAATAAAAGCTTATTTGCAACCCATTAATAGTAATTTGCATTTCTGTTTACCCTTATTTATCACGTGTAGTGCTCTTTAAATAATTCATTATGAGAATCCCACATATATATTCGTTACTTCTAGGAATCCTTGTTGTCGTCCTATTTCAATCTTGTCAAGATGATGTAGATGATGTGAGTCTTAACCAAAATATTGAAGTATCTGATATTATTGATACTTCAATAATAGTTACAGATCCTACTACACAGCTCATCACAGATTGGAATACACTATGGTTAGAAATAGATCGGTATGCTTATGGGATGAGACCTGTCGCAACTGCCAGATCTTTAGCTTATATACATCTCGCGGCTTATGAAGTAGCGGTTGCAGATATAGATGGCAACCAATCTAATGTAAATAATCTTGATGGATTTGCTATTAATATTAATGAGCGTCCAGATAATTTAGACATCAAGGTAGCTTTAAACACTTGCTATGCAATAGTTTTTGATCACTTCATGTATAATGTGCAAGGAGATGTAGATGTGAAAATTGGCCAACATAAAAATGCCCAAGAAACCAGACTTCAAGAAGGTTTAAGTGCAGATGTAATTACAAATTCTATTGACTGGGGAACCTACGTTGCAGAACGAGTAATTGCCTACAGCCAAACCGACACATCTGCAGAATCTCAAATAATAGAACCACAGCCATATGCTTATGAACCTCCTGCGGGTGAAAGTTACTGGACGTACAGTGCAGATGAGGAACGAGCTTGGTTTCCTTATTGGGCCAGTGCTAGGACATTTGTAATATCATCAGAAGAGACATCGAGTATACCACCAGCACTTAACTATAGCACTAACGTAGATAGTGATTTTTATAATGAAATGATGGAAGTGTATACTATTAACAATACAGCTAGAGAAGAAGATAATGATGATTTATGGATAGCAGAGTTTTGGTCTGATGATGTAGAAGGTCTCATGATGAGTCCTCCTGGTCGCCAGGTTTCTATTGCAAATCAATTGATAAATCAGCTAGATGTGAGTTATGAGCAATCACTTATAATGCTTTTAAAGTTAGGTTTTTCACTAAACGATGCTGCTGTTTCCACGTGGGCAGATAAGTATGAGTATATGGTCATGCGACCTAGTGTGTATATCCAGGAACATATAGACCCTACATATCAAACCAATTTATATAGATTCATTAACTGGCCTAATCCTTCATTTCCAGGGTATCCATCGGGGCATTCTGCATTTTCTTCGGCGGCAGCTGGGGTATTTATCAATGAGTTTGGAAATACAATCAGTTTTATAGATAAGACGCACGAAGGTAGAACCGAATTTAGAGGAGCGCCGAGACAATATAATTCACTTTCAGAAATGGCTCAAGAAAGTGCTTTCTCTAGACTTCCACTAGGAGTACATGTGAGAATGGATTGCACAGAGGGATTGCGTCTAGGTTATGAAATATCTGATGCTATTAATGCTTATGACCTTAGTGAGTAGTTTTTACGCTTTCGCGAAAGCGTGATGCAAGAATTATCGTAAGACTCAATTGGTATGATATTATCAATATTAAGAAGTGCGTTGGTGAGTTTATTTGAAAAAGTAGACATAGATTTTAGAAGGAAGTCCTTTAAAACAAGAGATACAAACACTTCATGTCAATTTAAATCCAGAAATTTGATATCTTGTTGAACGTATCTGTTTTAGCACGCACACTTAAATATATCTTGAGCCTATTATGAAATATTTACTTCCTATTATTCTAGTTTATCTACTAGTTCTTTCATGTGAGGAGCCAAAGCCACTTAGTTCTGTAGATCCAGTAAATTGGGAGAAACGAACAGTGAAGGGGGCGATAAATGATTCGCTCGAGTCGGGGAGTACCTTTTTATCTATTTACTCTCAAATTTACCTACGCACAGAAAATGATCAGGCAGACTTAACGGCGACCATAAGTTTGCATAATCCTAATCGAGAAGCGCAGGTGTATGTTGATAAGGCGGTGTATTATAATACGTATGGCAAGCCAATACGTGTATATTTTGATAAGACCATTTTTATCAAGCCTATGGAGACCGTTCAGATTGTCATAGACGGTGTGGACAAAGAAGGAGGAACAGGCGCAAACTTTATCTTTGACTGGAAAATACAGCCAAATACTAATGAACCCATCATCGAAGCGATTATGATAAGTACCTACGGCCAGCAAGGAATATCATTTGTAACTACAGGTAAAAAGCTATTGCGTTCATAGAGATAGTAGCTACTTGCAAATAATTGAAATCCATTAAGTATGGCAACTACAGAAGACGAACTCAAAGAAAGGATTAAAGAACTTACCTGCCTTTATGAAGTGTCCTCTATTATTGTACATGCAGATGTAGATCAAATGCAAGAAACGCTCAATGCTATTGCATTTAGCTTAAAGAAAGGCTTTCAATATCCTAGCAACACAGAGATTTCTATTGAGACCTCATTATGGTCCACCATTACAGAGCGTACGAATGAAGCTATCTGTTTAGAGGCGCCTATTCAAGTATTTAATAAGCCTAATGGGATGATTACTGCCTACTTGATAGGTAAGAGCTCTTTTTTAAAGGAAGAAAAACAATTACTGGATAGTGTCGCTCAGAAAATAGGAAACCTACTAGAGCGTATAGAAATACAGCAAAATGAAACCTCTCTCAAAAGGCAGATGGAACGTGCAGATCGTCTGGGTATTCTAGGTGAGATTACTGCGGGAATTGCACATGAACTCAACACGCCACTAGCCAATATTTTAGGATTTGCAGAGCTTTTAAAAGAAGATATAGCGAGTAATGAAAGCGCAACAGAAGATCTTGATAAGATTATAAAGAATGCTATTTTCTCTCGTGAGGTTGTAAAAAAGTTAATGTTTTTTGCCTGTGAGATGCCGCAAGAAATGCAAGCGCTTAATATGGTGCCTAGTATTAAAGGTGCCGTAGCATTACTAGAAGCTTCGTTTAAAAAAGCAAGGGTTAATTATCTGATAGACATTGATGATCAAGAACTATGGCTTAAAGCAGATACGATTCAAATCACTCAGATTATCTTTAATCTTATCATAAATGCTATTTATTTTTCGCCAGAAAACGGACTTGTAACAATAACGGCATCGCAATCTGATCGATCTATTATTTTAAAAATTAAAGACGAAGGCGTAGGATTATCTAGTGAGGTGCTAGATAAAGTGTTTCAGCCTTTTTTTACAACAAAACCTACGGGTGATGGCTCTGGGCTGGGTCTTAGTGTGGTACATGGTATTGTAGCCAGTCACAAGGGAACTATTACAGTTAGAAATAATAAAGACAAAGGCGCTACATTTACCGTAATGCTACCTAGATATTAAGACGCTATGCAACTCAATAAAGAGAACATATTAATAGTAGATGATGATATCAACATCTTAGAGCTGTTGCAGCGTCACTTGCAATCATGGAACTATCATACCTATAAGGCAGTGTCTGTAAAGGAGGCAGTTCAAATACTACGTGATACACATATAGATTTACTTATTACAGATCTCAATATGCCAGAGATAGATGGCACAGAACTCATTAATTTTGTGTCTGAGCATTACCCACAGTTGCCTAAACTTATAGTGACTGGCTATCCCTCTGTCCAAGATTCCCTCGCTGCGATAAAGTCTGGAGTTGTAGATTATCTGACCAAGCCTTTTACTAAAATCGAATTAAAAGCGGCCATTAATAAGTCATTCGTAAATGATGACGGAAGTTTAGCTACTAGTCGCAAAGAACATCAGCTTACGAGTAACACACAGCACAAACCCTATGGTGAGATTATAGGAAACTCTGATAAGATTAATAGTGTTATCGAGATTATAGAGCGTGTAAAGGATAATAAAGCAACCATATTTATCAAAGGTGAGAGTGGTACTGGTAAAGAGCTTGTGGCAAGAGCTATTCATTACCAAGGTAAATTTTCGCGAGCACCGTTTATTGCCGTAAACTGTGGCGGTATCCCAGAAAATTTATTAGAGTCAGAATTGTTTGGGTATACAAAAGGTGCATTTACAGGAGCCGATAATAACCGGGATGGCTTTTTTCAAGCGGCAAATGGTGGGACTATTTTCCTCGATGAGATAGGTAACGCATCTACAGCGGTACAA
>CAJXSW010000022.1 GCA_913060645.1 uncultured Dokdonia sp.
TCAGATGTGTATAAGAGACAGATGGTAGACATGGCGCTGCTAGACATTGCTTCAAAAAAGATGAATGTGCCGCTTTATCAATTTTTAGGCGGTTATCGTGATAGTATTGCAACGAGTATTACCATAGGTATTTTAAGTATTGAGGAAACATTAAAGCAGGCTCAAGAATATGTAGACCAAGGATTTACAATTATTAAGCTCAAAGGAGGTTTATCGCTAGAGGAGGATGTAGAAAAAATACACCGCTTGCGCGAAAATCATCCACACCTCACCCTACGCTTTGATGGAAACCAAGGCTACACCGTAGCGCAGGCTGTGACATTTGTTGAAAAAACTAGAGCGTCCCGCATAGAAATACTAGAACAACCAACCCTAGTCGCAGACGAAGAAAAACTAGGAGAAGTAACGAGAAAAGTTCACATCCCAGTTATGGCAGATGAGAGTTTAAAATCACTGAAAGATGCCTTTAGACTTGCTCAGAACAGCCGTATGAATATGGTAAATATCAAGATTCAAAAAGTAGGTGGTATTATGGAAGCAATGCATATCAACTCTGTAGCGAGAGCTGCAGGACTAGAAGCAATGATAGGCTGTATTGATGAGTGTAGACTTGGCATTTCTTCTGGATTACACTTTGCATTATCTCGTCCTAATACAGTGTATGCAGATCTTGATGGACATCTAGATTTTGAGAATGATCCTTTTAAAGGATTGTTTAGCCTAGAGAAAGGAATCTTAAGACCTAATGGAAAAGCTGGCTTGGGGTTGAGTGATTTTTAGGGAATAAAATGATAGTAAGGCAAGTTAAATCAACTTGTCTTATTGTCTTTAATTAAAATAATAACTCCAATAAAAATCAATAGAGACGCAAAAACGAATTGCATAGGATCGTACTCTCCTTCAAATATAAAATAGTCTTCATCTTTATTAGATAGCATTCTAACCTGATTATTACCAGAAACAAGATGACAGAATTTATTGCCTGCCTTCTTTCCATAGGTTTCACCTTTAAATAGAAGTTTACAATAGCCTCCTCTAGTACTCAAATTACGACAAGATAATGGAGCCTCTATGACATCCATAATAACTATCATATTAGCATCGACCATCTCCTTCTTTTCATATGTATTGTAGATCGAAAGAAAGGCAACAGTAATAATAAGTCCCGCTCCAATTTTGAGGCCTTTACTGATAATAAAATAGAGAAACTTATTCTTCAACAACTTCAATTAGTCCAGAGTTTTCAAACATAAATCCAAAATCTACATTACTTTCAATACTATTAACTTCATCAATTATTTTAAGTAATAAAATTTTTGTGTCATCAATCTTTTTTGACTCATCAACGTTGATACTTATCCACTTTCTTTCTGTACCTAGAGGGTAATTATTATCACCATTAAAATTTAGCAAGTGATAACGCAATACCGAGTTTAGACTATCTATTGGATATTTTAGATCATTATTTACAGTAATACTATCTGTATTAATATAAACTACTTCTTTCATTTTATAATGAAATATATCTCCGCAAAATTGTAGTGGTTGTATTTTAAAGATTTTACTATTAGTTTCTAGCTTAAATAGCGCATAATTTTTTTCGCAATCAATCTCTTCTAAAATTTTAGTTATTTCACTAAAGCTCGCTAATGTGTCGATATCATACTCAATAAATCCATTCGCCAGATTTCTAATTGTAAGAAAATTTTGCTGCTCTTTCTTAAATGGATTTTTGCCATTATTATGATTACAGCTAGTTGTGAAATACATCAAAGCTGAAACAATTATTATGTTTCTAAAACTTTTAAAAAATTTCATCATAAAACCTAAGATTCCATAAACCCCACCACATCATGACAGCTTCGGCTATCATTCCTGCGCCGTATTGTGGTGACCAGCCATCTAGAATGGTGCTCACTAGCCTTCCTCCTGCGAGACCACCCATAAATAGTACATTTACTATGGTTGCAGATTTCCAGTGGTTTTTATTATTAATACCATAAATCCAATAACCACCAAAGGCGATGTAGATTCCCATAATCGCTCTAAAGATATTCTTGAGCTCTAAGTCTTGTACTTCAAAACCAAATATATAAGGCAGTATAACACTGGGATGCGCTCCATAAACAAATGACATGGCTATCACAATACATGCAGATAGTGCTAGTTGTAAATTTTTAGGGAGCCTAGACATTATCGATTAAACGAGACGTTTTGCAATACGATCTTTTGCCAGTTGTAATATAGTATGAAACTGATCTTCAATATTAGTTTCTGTATTGTCTATCTCAATAGCATCGGCTGCTTTTACGAGTGGAGAATCTTCACGAGTAGTATCTATGTGATCTCGCTCTACTACGTTAGAAAGTACTGCTTCATAACTCACTTTATCACCTCTTTCTACAAGCTCATTGTAACGACGTTTTGCACGCTCCTCTGCACTAGCAGTCATAAAAATTTTAAGCTCAGCTTTAGGAAATACTACGGTACCTATATCACGACCGTCCATCACGATTCCTTTTTCTTCTCCCATGCGCTGCTGCTGCTCTACAAGTTTAGCGCGCACTTCTGAGATAGTAGCTATAGGGCTCACAAAGGAGGAAACCTCTAGGGTTCTGATGTACTTCTCTACACTCTTGCCATTAAGACAAACCTCTGCTTTTCCAGAAGCGGTATCTCTTGTAAATGAAATCTCGATATCATCAAGCCTTTTTACTAAAGATTCTTTGTCAAAAAAACCATCAGAGATAAGGCTGTTTTCCATTGCATATAAGGTTACTGCGCGATACATCGCACCCGTATCTACATAAATGTATTCTAGCCAGTCTGCAAGTTGTTTGGCTACTGTACTTTTTCCTGTGGATGAATATCCGTCTATGGCAATGGTAATTTTCAAGAGTATGTGTTTTACACAAAAATAGGAAAACGTATGCTAGTGCTTACCATATAGATTTAAAGATTATACCTACTTGTATAGATGAGCATACTCGCTTCTTTAAATGGAAGAAAGCGACAGCATGACTCGCTAGCCCCGATTGCAATGAAAATCCCACAGTGTAGCGATAGCGCAACGAGGAATTGTAATGAAAAGCGGGAAATCACCTTATAAATACACCTAAAATGTGTTGCTCCTAAAATTGAAAAGAATTATTGTAAGTCGATGCCTAGACCAAAGAAACTACTTGCCGCAGCGCTGTTATAACGAGCATATGCATAATTGAAACGCATCTTGTTAATCTTGATCCCAAAGCCTGCACTGATACCAGCAAAACTGCGCTGATTGATAATACGCAGCTCCTCACTCCTGCGGAAGTTGTAGCCCAGTCGCACGTTAAAACCACCTTTAGGAAACAACTCTACGCCTACAATCGCGTGACGAATTACATTATCGAGAATTCCTATTTTTTCTGTGGTGGTATTGCCGTCAAGATCTGTGGTACCTCTAGCTTCATTTTCGAAGGCGATGTTCCACAGTTGTAAATTTTCTAGCGTCACGTGCCAGCGTATAGGCACGTTAGGTAAAATCTGAGAAATACCAGCGTCTATCTCTAGTGGAAGCTTCTCAAAAGTATCTACATAGGGTGTAAACTGGGTTCCTATATTACGTACCACTAATGCTGCGTTGAGATCCCAATCTTCGTAATTATAAGTAAGTCCAAGATCTATCGCTCCTCCCGCCGATGAATATTCGGCTAGTGTGGAGGTGATTAATTTTACATTTGCCCCCACGTGAAAATCCGTGTACGGAATATTAAGCGCGTAGCCCAATGAAAGCGACGCCTCACTACCGCCAAAATCTCCAGTAGAATTCCCATTCTCATCCCTACCATCAAAGGTTCCATAATTTACGTAAGTGATTCCCGCATGTAAGACCTGCGTGCGTCTATCCCATAAATAGGCATAAGATGCCGTCCCATAATTAATATCTGCCAGGTAGTTTACATAATTCACAGAAAGCTGATTATCCATCCTATAATTAATGTTGGCTGGATTATAAAGCGCAGAGTCTGGGTCGTAGTCGTAGTTTGTAATGATTTTCCCTCCTAAAGCAGCTTGCCTAGGAGATGACATCAAGTTGAGAAACTGATAGGTAGCACGTCCTCCTAACTGGCTATAAGCCGTTAGTGAACACGCAAACAACAATAAAAAGAGACTCTTTTTCATTAATCAGTACTGCATCATGATACATAACGATTGCAATGATAGTATATTTTGAGAGGGATGGGAAATAATTAGAACTATAGGATAAAGAAAAAGGGAAACTCGTGATGAGTTTCCCTTTTATAATTTTTACGCTTTCGCAAAAATTTGACAATCTAACCTTAAGCTAGCGTTTTTGCATTCTTTACTTTTTGCTTAGTAAGTGCTAGTTCTAACACTTCGCTCATGTCACTTACGTAGTGGAATGTTAAGCCTTTTAAGTAGTCTTGCTTGATCTCTTCTATATCACGACGGTTTTGCTCACATAAGAGTATTTCCTTGATTCTTGCACGTTTGGCAGCAAGAATCTTTTCTTTAATACCACCTACAGGCAGTACTTTTCCTCTCAGGGTAATCTCACCCGTCATCGCTAGATTTTTCTTCACTTTACGTTGTGTAAATAAAGAAACTAAAGATGTAAGCATGGTAATACCTGCACTAGGACCATCCTTAGGAGTTGCTCCTTCTGGTACGTGAATGTGCACATTATAATTATCAAAAATGGTAGGCTCTAGTCCTAAAATCTCTGCATTTGCTTTAATGTACTCCATCGCTATGGTAGCACTTTCTTTCATCACTTTACCTAAGTTTCCTGTGATAGATAGTGTTCCTTTACCTTTTGATAAAGCAGATTCTATAAATAAAATATCTCCTCCTACTCGTGTCCATGCAAGACCAGTAACAACTCCGGCAACTTCGTTATTTTCATATTTGTTTCGTTCCATTTTTGGAGAGCCTAGTATCTCGATAACATCTTCATTAGATATTTTCACATTATACTCTTCTTCCATCGCGAGGTTTTTTGCCCCGTAACGCACCATTTTTGCAACTTGTTTTTCTAGTCCACGTACTCCAGATTCTCTTGTATATCCTTCTACAATTTTTTCTAGTTGTGGCTTTGCTATTTTAAGTTGGTCATCTGTCATACCATGCTCTTTAAGCTGCTTAGGTAGTAAGTGACGCTTTGCAATCTCTGTCTTCTCCTCTATCGTGTATCCAGTAACGTTTATAATCTCCATACGATCTAGCAATGCTGGCTGTATGGTATTTAAACTATTTGAAGTTGCAATAAACATCACTTTAGAAAGGTCGTAACCCATCTCAAGGAAATTATCGTGAAACTCACTATTCTGCTCTGGATCGAGTACCTCTAGTAAAGCAGAAGATGGGTCTCCCTGACTTCCTGTACTTAGTTTATCAATCTCATCAAGTACAAAAACTGGATTACTAGTTCCTGCCTTACGTAAGCTCTGGATAATACGTCCAGGCATTGCTCCTATGTATGTCTTTCTATGCCCGCGTATTTCAGATTCGTCACGCATTCCACCTAGACTTACTCGCACGTACTCACGACCTAATGCTTCTGCTACCGACTTTCCTAAAGAAGTTTTACCTACTCCTGGAGGTCCGTACAAGCATAAAATAGGCGACTTCATGTCGTTACGTAATTTTAGTACCGCTAGGTATTCTATAATACGCTTCTTCACATCATCAAGACCGTAATGATCGCGGTCTAGAATCTTCATGGCACGTTTTAAATCAAATTTATCTTTAGAGAACTCATTCCAAGGAAGGTCTAAAAATAAATCAAGATAATTGCGCTGTATGCTATACTCAGCTACCTGAGGATTCATGCGTTGCATTTTTGAAAGCTCTTTACTAAAGTGCTTCTCTACTTTTGCATCCCACTTCTTTTTCTTTGCACGTACACGCATTTCTTCTAAATCATCCTCAGAGCTAGCTCCACCCAGTTCTTCTTGGATAGTCTTCATCTGCTGGTGTAAGAAATACTCACGCTGCTGCTGGCTCATGTCATTTTGAACCTTGTTCTGGATATCATTTTTAAGCTCCAACTTCTGGCGCTCCATATCCATAAACTTAAGCGTCTCAAGTGCTCGCATATGCAAGTCGTTTATGTTAAGAAGCTCTTGCTTCTCTGCAACAGAGAGGTTCATGTTTGAACTCACAAAGTTGATCAAGAAAGAATCACTCTGGATATTCTTAATTGCAAAGGAAGCCTCAGAAGGAATATTTGGAGAATCTTGGATAATCTTAAGCGACAATTCCTTTATAGAATCGATAACTGCTTTAAAACCTTGATCACCTGCTTCTGGGCGAACTTCTACATATTCCTTAATAGTAGCCTTCATGTAAGGCTCTACTTGCGTTACTTCATCTACCTCAAAGCGTTTTTTACCTTGTATGATAACTGTAACGTTACCGTCAGGCATTTTAAGCACACGTAAAATACGCGCTACTACGCCTACCTTATGAATATCATCTTCACCTGGATTTTCTACCTCTTCATCTTTCTGAGCTACTACTCCTATTACTTTCCCTCCTTTATTTGCTTCATCTATAAGCTTTATAGAAGTATCTCTTCCTGCCGAAATAGGGATGACTACTCCTGGAAAAAGTACGGTGTTACGCAAAGGTAAAATAGGCAAGCTTTCTGGAAGCTCCTCGTTATTAATTGCCTCCTCGTCTTCTGGAGTCATTAAGGGGATTAATTCTGCATCTCCATCTATCTCTTGCAGTGACAATCTGTCTAATGTTGTAAATTTTGGTTTTGCCATATATAATGTGTGCCACAATGTCGTGTACTGCTACGCGCCTTGTGGATGTATAACTATTAGTATTCTCTTTAAATATAGTGAGTTTAGCCTATCATAAGATAATGGTTACCCTCACTGTGGGCTTTAATTCAATTGTTGTGCCAAGGGAGTATTTTGCTTTCGCAAAAATTTGAAGAACCAACACAAATGCGCGTTCTTTATCTATGAAGTAAATACCTCCTTACAATCGTTAGATTCAAAATAATGTTGTCAAATTTTCACGAAAGTGTAACAAAGAAATAAAACCCGCATCTTTACTATAGAATGAACCAAAAGTGAATTTTACCAACCATCAAATAACCGAATTAATAACACTGTGCCAGCAAGGTGATCAGGGTGCTCAAATGGAGGTGTATAACCGCTACTACAAAGCGATGTACAATACTTCGCTACGCATCGTAAAACACGAGGCAGAGGCAGAAGATATTATGCAAGAGTCCTTTTTGAGTGCTTTTACAAAGCTTCATAGTTACAAAGGGGAGGCATCTTTTGGGAGTTGGCTAAAACGTATTGTAGTAAATAATAGCCTCAATGCTTATAACAAGGGAAAGAAACTCGATGAAACTCCACTAGAAGATCATTTATATAAGATAGAAGATGATGCAGAAGGTGTGAGTGAGGTAGACCTCACTAGTGTGAGAGCACAAGAAGTCGTTCATGCTATGAGTATGCTTAAAGATAATTATAGACAATCACTGTCTTTACATCTTATAGAAGGTTATGACTACGAGGAAATGAGTGAGATAATGAATGTAAGCTATGCAAACTGCAGAACCATGGTGTCAAGAGCAAAAGACAGCTTACGAAAACTATTAAATAACAATGAAAAAGGAACCTATAGATCAAGTATTTAAACGTCTGGAAGGACGACTGGATACAGCTGCACCTAGTGCAGATCACAAAGCTAATTTTCTAGCAAAATTACAGGCACAGGCTACAGAGGATATTCCTGCAAAGGAAACAAAAATAATACAATGGATGCGACCACTGTTTATTGCAGCGAGTGTGATTCTTCTTGCAGGATTAATGTTTACACAGTTTAACGCTACGCCTAAAGCTAAGGAACTCGCAGATGTTTCTCCAGAAATGGAAAACACGCAAGATTTCTTTACAAAAACAATAGAACGTGAGCTCTTTGATATTAAAGAGAACATGAATCCTGAGAACCAAGCCATGGTAATGGATGCCATAAAACAACTTGAAATCTTAGAGAAGAATTATGACAGTTTAAAGAAAGACCTTTCTGAAAGTGGAGAAGATAAGCGTGTGATCTACGCAATGATAGACAACTTCCAGAATAGAATTGACCTCCTACAGCATGTAGTAGAACAAATGGATGCCATCAAAGAATTAAATGCTATTGAAAAAGCCGTAACGCTCTAGTTACTCAAATAATAATCTTATGAAAAAGAAAATAACGCAACTCTTACTTATAGCACTCATGATCCCTTCTATGGTGATCGCTGCAAGTGTAGATCCTCAGGGAAAATACACTAAGGAAAAGAGAATCAAAAAAGAATATGCTGTAAATCCAGATGTAAAACTGGTGATTGACAATAGTTACGGCAATGTCAATATGGTGAGCTGGAACGAAAACAGAATCGTCATTGAAGTTCTAGTAAAAACTAATGGCAACGACGAGGAGCGCGTAAAAGAAAAACTAGACGATATAGATGTATATTTTGAAGGTTCAAGTAGCTATGTAAGCGCAAAAACAAACTTCGAAAAAAGCAGTAGCAGATCGTGGTGGAACAGCTGGAAAAACAGTAATGTAAATATGGAAATCAACTATACCATTAAACTTCCAGCAACTAGTATGGTAGATGTAAGCAATGATTATGGAGGAATCAATATTGACCGACTAGAGGGTAATGCAAAAATAAATTGTGACTATGGGAAAATCACGATAGGCGAACTACTAGCAGAAAATAACTACCTCAACTTTGACTACACTAAAAATAGCACCATAGGATACATGAAAAGCGGCCGCATTAATGCCGATTATTCAAGCTTTTTCTTAGAAAGAGGTGGAGATATTGAACTTAATGCAGATTATAGTAAATCTGAATTTGGACGTATTGAAAACTTAAACTACAACTGTGACTATGGCTCTGTAATTACTGGAGATACTAAAGACATTATAGGTCGAGGAGATTACATATCTGCAAAAATTGGTGTAGTACATGGAGATCTTAACATCAATGCAGATTATGGGAGCATACGTATAGAAGAACTGGCTAGCGATGCTGGAGACATCTCTATACAGAGTGACTACACCGGTATTAAAGTGGGCTATAACTCTCAATACAACTTTACGTTTGCAATAAAACTAGAGTATGCTGGATTGAGCGGTAAAGAAGACCTCACTTTTAATAAGGAGCGCATAGAATCTTCAGACAAATACTACGAAGGATACAGAGGAAATTCTAATACTAATAATCACGTCAACATCAACTCAGAATACGGTGGTGTCACTTTATTCAAAAACTAATAATCAATCATCAAAAAACAACAATCATGAAAAAATTAATCACACTCAGTATTATTCTTTTAGCAAGTACACAAATCCACGCACAATGGTGGGGAAAGAGTATAAAAGGTAATGGACAGCTAGAAACAGAGACACGCAACGTAGGAGAATATGATGAGATTAGCATCGCTGGTTTCTTTGACGTAACACTCGTTGCCGGAGAGGAAGGAGAAATCACATTACAAGGAGAAAGCAACCTATTAGATTATGTTGAAACAGAAGTGAGCGGTGATAGACTTACTATCAAAGTTCAAAACAAGCAAAATCTAAAGACGAGCTACGGAAAGGATATTAAAATTAAAATTCCTTTTAGAGATTTAAATCGAGTGTCACTATCAGGATCTGGGGAGATTATGAGTGATGATGTAATAAAAGCAAATACTTTTGAAGTTTCTGTCTCTGGATCTGGAGATGTTGCTCTTATTGTGGAAGCAAACCGTACCGAGAGTCGTGTTACAGGGTCTGGGGACCTTATTCTTAAAGGCTACACAAAAGACCACACTGTAAAAGTTACAGGCTCTGGTGATATAGAAGCTGGGCGTTTTAAAGCTGAGACGGTAGATGCTCAGGTTACAGGTTCTGGTGACATACGCGTAGCTTGTGAAAAAAGCATCAAAGCCCGTGTAACTGGTTCTGGTGACATAGAGTACGTAGGAAACCCATCAAAACAAGACACTAAGGTTTCTGGTTCTGGAGATATTACAAGGGGATAATCCTTAAAAACATTTCTTTACAAGAATAAAAAATGCCCTCATAAGAGGGCATTTTTTTATAGAATTCCATGTTGTAATTTTTATTCCTTCTTTAAGATTTTTGAGGTTCCTGTAAAACGTTCTATCGTTAATTTAGGTTCACCATATACTTGAAGTTGTGCTTTATCTGCAAGATCTACAACAATCTCCTGATCTGCAGTTACAATTGTTGTCGAATTTCCTGCTCCGATTACGTTGATCACATCTGCATTAAATGTTTGAGCTTTGCACTCAGCATTGTCTTTTAAAGCCAGCGTGACAGTTTGAGCATTTCCTATTAATTCTAGGTCTGATCTTTCAGATGCAGATAGCGTGAATTTTTTTGTATTGATATCCGCTTTCGCGAAAGCGTTATCTGTAACATTCATGGTCAAATCATCTCCCATATAATCCATCTCAATTTTTGAGTTTGAATTTGCAGTTATGGTAGCTTGTGTTGCTTTTACCTCTCCTTCAAACTGACTATCATCTAAAAAACTTCCTCTAAAAAAATCTGATTTAAGAACAGATTGTGCTTTCACCTTACTCTCTGCATCTAAGCTCACAGAATTAAGAGTCACAAAACGCACCGTGATATCAAGACGTTTTGCACTTCTGATATCCTTTCTCGCAGAAACTAGCAATACACTATCACGCACATCAAAGCTTATTAATTCAATAAGGTTATCATCCATCTCAAGCTCGTAGCCTGGTTGAGAATCTGCAATAAGTGTTACTTCTAGACCATCTGTTACTTTAATATCTGTAAATGGACGTAATACCTCAGATACATCTTTCACATTTCTACTTCCTTTCACTCGCTCTCTTTGAGCGCTTACAGCCGTAGTCACAAACATAAGCACAGCAATAGCTATACCTTTCATATATATTTTTTTCATAGAATTAAATGTACAATAAATGAGCCATCATTAATAACAACACATAAAAAAAGCATCTGGTTACAGATGCTCTTTAAAAATATGTCGTTTATGGATATTAATAGATAATATTAATCATTCCATCTGCCGTGAGTACTTCTTCGTTATCTGGATTTGTAAATGTTCCAGAAAAAGTTCCTACGATTGTAGTACCATCGTTTGCTGTAATAGAATTTATAAATGGAGTCGTCGCTTCTATAGATGGTGTGTGCACAACACCTCCTACTGTTAGAATCGTATTTTGCATCACATTATCTCCTGTTTGCTGTAATACGATATCAAAAGTAAACGTATCTCCTGTATCTATATCTGTTGCAACCACGCTCAGTAAAGATCCGCTTATGGAAACAGTAGCTGTATTAAAATTTGTAAATACTTCTCGCACGGTTACTTGTACTGGCCCATCTTGTTCTGGTGGAGAGCAATCTCCTAGATCTTGTACAATAGCATTAAGACTTCCATCTGTATCTCCACAAGCGGCTATTTGAGCTTGTAAAGCCATGGAGTAGTCTGCACAAGCTTCAGTATAACTATCTTCATCAAGAGGATCTAATGCATTAAATATCTCTCGCGCTTCTGATGTCGCAACCTGCGCTGCAGCACAATCACCACCACAATTCAACGCGTCAATGGTAGCCTGTATATTTCCGCTTGCATCACCACAAGCTTCTATTTGAGTAGATAAAGCGGCGCTATAAGCAAGGCATAATTGTTCTTCGTTATCACTAGAAGCATTGTTTAAAGCTCCCAAGGCTGAATTTGCAGCAGTCTCCGCTTGAAAACAAGGATCTGGCGTAGAGCATTCTCCTAAGCTTGTAAGAGTAGCTTGTAATGTTCCGGATGCATCACCACAAAGTTGAATTGTTGCTTGAATTGCAGTCGCATATGCACCACAAACTTGTGAGTAATTTGCCTCCGTTGCACTACTAAAAGCCGCCTGTGCTGCTACGAGAGTATCAAAAGCTAATTGGCAAGTTTCACTATCTGGATCCGGTTCACTTGGATCAGATCCATCACCTGTAACGCTAAACACGCCTTCTAGTGGTTCGTCATCACAAGAGACAACCGTCACTGCAGCCATCAATATAAATAAAAATAAAACGTGTAGTTTTTTCATTGTAGTAGTAATTTCTAAATCTGAAACACAAACATAATCAATTTATTGCACTGTTTTGCTCTTAGACTATGAGTCCTTGCGAGCCTTTAACAGGTTGTTCTGCTCTTGCATAAGATGCTCAATGTTTGCAAGCAATTCTATATTTTTCGGAGTTTTTTCTTCTGTATTTTTAGGATCTTCTGCTTTATCCTTAAATCTATTTATTCCTTTAATCACTACAAAAATGGTAATTGCGATTACCAAAAAATCTATTGAAACCTCAATAAGTTCTCCATAACCAATTGCTATTTCCTTTTCTTCACCTTCGGCTGCACGCAAGAGGTACTTTCTATCTGCGAGATTAATACCATCTGTGAGTAGTGATAACGGTGGCATCACAACTTTTTTTACAATAGTGTTCACCACATTATTAAAAGCAGTACCTATAATAATACCTACTGCCATATCGATCATGTTACCCTTGATCGCAAAATTTTTGAATTCTTGAATAAATCCAGCCATAACTATCTATTGTATGCCGTAGCAACTTAATTATTGAATAATAAACTTTAGCAAAACTCTCTCTAATTATAAGATTGGGGATTTGAGTATTTACGCTTTCGCGAAAGCGTAACCTACGTAATTACCGTCCTGTCCTTAGGCACTCGAAGTAATAACACGACACCTGCCGCAAAAAATAAAATTAAAAACACAATCGAATAGCGCATGCTTCCTGTAAGTTCTTCTATGAAACCGTATAAAAACATACCGATGATGATACCTATTTTCTCAGCAACATCATAAAAGCTGAAATATGAAGTAGTGTCCTCTGTTTCTGGTAAAAACTTAGCATACGTAGATCGTGATAGCGACTGAATTCCTCCCATTACTAAGCCTACAAATGCCGCCGTAATGTAAAACTGAACAGGAGTGTACACGAAGTAGGCCCAAGCGCAGATAAAAATCCAAACAATATTAATGATAATAAGTGCCTTAAGATTCCCTATTCTAGCCGATAATTTTGAGGTCAAGTAAGCTCCAGCAACGGCGACTAGTTGTATTAATAAAATACTACCTATAAGTCCCGTGGTACGCTCGCTATCACTTCCCCATTCTAGTTCTTGCTCTCCAAAGTATGCTGCTGCGAGCATTACTGTTTGAACTGCCATACTATATACAAAGAATGCAATAAGATATTTTTTGAGTCGTAGCTGTGACTGCATGGATCTCCAGATAGCTCTCAACTCGTTAAAACCATTTAAGAGCACAGCTCCTGTAAGCTTACCGTCTGCCTCATTACCCTTAGGAAGGTACCTGTAAGTGTACTGACTAAAACCTATCCACCAAACTCCAGTGAGCACAAAAGAAAGCCTCGTTGGAAAACCTTCATCTTCAAAGCCAAAAATCTCATACCCCAGAATCATAAACAAACACCAGCCAAGCAATATGACACTCCCTATATATCCCCAAGAATATCCTTTGGCACTTATTGCATCGTGCTGATCTGGAAAAGCAATATCTGGTAAGTAGGAGTTGTAAAATACGAGACTACCCCAGAAACCTATAAGTCCTAATGCATATAGAAGCAGACTTAAATATATATGCTCTAAGCTGAACCAGTATAGTCCTATGGTCGCTAGCGCTCCCATGTAACAGAAAAACTTAAGAAAGTATTTTTTATTACCTAGATAATCTGCCACTCCAGATAGAATAGGAGAAATGATTGCTACTATTAAAAAAGCCACAGCAGTAGTATAAAATATAAGCGGACTGCGACGTAGCATCATTCCAAAAACTTCAATTTCTTCTATACCGGCTCCTCTAAAGAGAGCTCCATAAAATAATGGAAATATAGCAGATGCAATGACAAGACTGTAGGTGGAGTTTGCCCAATCATAAAATGCCCATGCATTTAATAATTTTTTATCTCCTTTTTGTAGTTCGTTATTCATAGTACTAAAATAGAAAAGCTGTGCGATTGCACAGCTTTTCTTACTATATATTTCGTGTAAACTTCTATTTAAAAGAAGTCACTCCAAATTTTGCGGCTTCTGCTCTCGCCATCGGCGCTTTGGCAGTAAGATTTGCAATACGACTATCTGATGATGGGTGCGTACTCATAATCTGTGGTGGTGCTTCACCTCCACTTGCAGCTTTCATACGTTTCCATAACTCTGCAGCTTCATCAGGATTGTATCCAGCTATTGCTGCAATTACGATTCCGATTTCGTCTGCTTGTGTCTCATGGCTACGTGAGAAAGGAAGCATCCCTCCTACTTGTGAACCTATACCATAGAGTTGCATGATTTGTTGTTGCTTTGCTTGATCTTGACCTCCTACCGCAATAGCAGTGGCAACACCACCATATTGTTGTAATTGTGCAGCACTCATACGTTGTGCTCCGTGATCTGCAAGTGCGTGAGCAAGTTCATGCCCCATTACCATTGCTAGTCCAGTTTCTGATTGAGTTATCGGTAAAATTCCAGTGTATACTACAATCTTTCCTCCTGGCATACACCAAGCGTTTACTGCTTCATCTTTAACTAGATTGTACTCCCAGCGATAATCTTGTAAATAACCAGGCTCTCCTAGTGCTGTAAGGTAACGCTCTGCTGCTACGGCTATTTTTTCACCTACGCGCTTTACCATATTAGCATCTGCTGTTCCAGTAATCACATTATTTTCAGATAGGAATGCGTCATACTGTTGGAATGCCATTGGAAATAACTGATCGTTACTTACAAAGTTAAGGGTCTTCTTACCTGTAAACGGGCTTGTCTTACATGCACACACAAGGAGTACGGTCATGATAAGAACAAATGTATTTTTAAGTTTCATAATGATGGTTTTTAATCAGGATATAAAAATACGCAAATGTTAAATACCGCTCAGGTGCAGCTCTGTGAAATCTTTCTTAATGATTAAAGCACAAGCTTTCGGGTCAAACTGCACATCTTCCATAGAAATCACTTCATTATCTAACTCTATGGTCGTAATTTCAAATGGTAGACCTATTAAATGTATTCTAAAAGTGTCATATGTAGTGATAAAGTCACCACGTTTGTGCTGCTGTATAATCCAGTCTTTTTCTCTACCTACCATTTTGAAGGTTCGGTAACTGTAACGATCTTTTTTATAATCATATCCATCTTGAGCATCTTCATACAATTTTGAAGCATTTTTACCAAGACCGTAGTACACTTCAAGTTCTACTTGCTCTATTTCAAGCTCTCCTACATATTGTTGTATAGGATATTTAGGAAGTATGGTTCCTTCTTTTACAAATAATGGCATCTCATCAATATCTGCATCCACCCATTGCTCTTTACCTCCTTGTACAATTTGCTTAGTCCAGTAGTTGTACCATTGTCCTCTAGGCACGTACATGCGACGTCCTTTAGCATTAGGTTCAAGTATTGGACAAACTAGAATATGATGTCCAAAGATAAACTCATCTGTACGGTAATGTGTTTGTGCATCATCTTGATCAAAATATACAAGCGGCTTTAATAATGGCGTACCTTTCTTGATATACTCATAAAACATAGTATATAAATAAGGCAATAATCTATAACGCAAGTTGATAAACTTACGAGCAATATCTGTCACACCTTCGTCAAAAGTCCACGGTTCTTGATCTCCATGATGCCCAGAAGAGTGCGTTCGGCAGAAAGGATGAAATACTCCTAGCTGTATCCATCTTGCATAAAGCTCTCCAGTAGGTTGCTCTGCAAACCCACCAATATCTGTACCTGTAAAACTCATACCTGAGATACACATACGTTGCACTTGTATGTTTGCTACCCATAAATGTTCCCAGCTAGCCACGTTATCACCCGTCCAAGAACTTGTGTAACGTTGCGCTCCAGAGTATGCAGACCTTGTAATTACAAACGGCCGCTTAGGATACGCAAATTTCTTCACACCCTCATAGGTCGCTCGAGCCATTTGAGTACCGTAAATGTTATGTGCTTTTAGGTGGCTACAAGGATGTCCATCATAATTATGACGCACATCTGGAGGAAATGTTTTTCCTGGAACCTCCATCACTGCAGGCTCATTCATATCATTCCACACTCCTTTTACACCCACATCTTGGATAAGTTCTTTAAATAATCCTGCCCACCAGTCACGTACTTTAGGGTTTGTATAATCTGGAAAATTACATTCTCCAGGCCACACTTTACCTTTCATAGCAGGACCATCTGCGCGCTTACAGAAGTAATCATTCTCTACGCCTTCATTATAAACCCAATAATCTTTATCAATTTTAATCCCTGGATCTATGATAACAATGGTTTTAAAACCATCATCTGCTAGTTCCTTTACCATTCTTTTAGGGTCAGGGAAATGATCTTTATTCCATGTAAAACATCTCCAGCCATCCATATAATCAATGTCTAGATAAATCCCATCACAAGGAATTTTGAGTTCGCGAAATTTACTTGCAATCTCCTTTACATTACTTTCTGGAAAGTAACTCCATTTACACTGGTGATATCCCAGCGCCCATAATGGCGGAAGCTCAGGAACACCTGTAAGATTCGTATAACTTGCTACAACCTCAGACATATCTGGACCATAGATGAAGTAGTAATTCATCTCACCTCCTTGCGCCCAGAAGCTTGTAACTCCCATACGCTCATGAGCAAAATCAAAATACGTTTTAAACGTGTTATCAAAAAACACACCGTACGCCTTCTTTTGATGTAGCCCTATGTAAAAAGGAACTGCTTTATATATTGGATCTTGATCCTTTGCAAATGCATATTGATCTGTTGCCCAGTTATGCACTCGCTTTCCTCGTAAATTAGAATGCATAGGCTTATCACCTAGCCCATAATAGGACTCTGCATGCTGTGCTTTCTTACTCATCTTAACGATATTACCTCCATACTGGAAGCTCTCCTCGTAGTGAAAACCTAATTCGTCTTCATTAATAAGATTCCCTTTTGTATCGTAAATACTTGTCTGCAAACTCTCTTTCTCAATACGTATGTGAAGCTTTGCAGTATTTACGTGATAATATTTATCATCATCTGTAAGTTCCAGATGATTGTAGCCACGAGGTGCATCTTCATCTATCGCATAAGAAAAGTCTGGCTCAAAAACGCCACCTGTTGCAAAGCGAAAACGTATCACACTATCTCGCAACACAGTAAGTTCTAAAATCACCTCATTTGAGGTAGTAAAATATAAGATATCTGTCTCTTGTTTGACATCTACCACGTTTTTAGGAAATTGATTCCCTTTTTGCTCTAATTCTGTATTTACAATCATAGTAATTGTTATTTCCTTTCAAATAAACACTATATCGTGTAAAAATGAAGTTAATTCGTAATTAGTTATTAACGCTAACGTTTTCGTAAGCTCAGAAATGGTATTTATATCACCTTTAGAGTGTTTGGAACGCACAATCACAGCTCTTTTGCTAGATGTTCATCCCGCTTTCCATTTCAATTCCTCATCGCGACTTTGTCTGCTCTTGCGGGATTTTCATTGCAATCGGGGTTATAGAGCCCCGCAAGTGTGCATTTTTATAAGCCTCATTATTTTCTCAGTTTACCGAAGTGAAACTTAGTACGCTAACTACTTTTTCAATTCAAAAATCACTCCCGCCAAAGGCCCTATTTTCACCTCCGCCGAGTGGTCTTTTCCATTCCAAGAAGTTTCGGTAACATCGAGTGTTTTGTTGTGATAATCACCCGTTCCAGCATACTTACTTGCGTCGCTGTTATATATTTCGCGTAAGCTTCCTTTAAAAGGTAACCCTATGCGATATTGAGGCTGCGGCGTAGGTGTCATATTAAAGACACACACAACTACACTATTCTCATCATTACCTTTTCTAATGTAACTTAGTATGGCATTTGTATTATCATCATGTGCAATCCATTCGAAACCATCTGGTTCAAACTGCTTCTCGTACAAAGCTGGTGTACTTATATACAGACCATTAATATCTTTAAAAGCGCTTAGTGCTGCTTTGTGAATATCATATTCTAGCACATACCAATCGAGCTGTTCTTGGAAATTCCACTCTGTACCTTGACCAAATTCGCTTCCCATAAAGAGTAACTTACTACCAGGATGCGTATACATATATGTATATAAAAGCCGAAGATTTGCAAAGCGTTGCCACTCATCTCCAGGCATTCTACCTATGATAGATTTTTTACCATAAACCACCTCATCATGAGATAATGGTAGCATAAAGTTCTCTGTAAAACCATAGGTCATTGAGAAGCTAATCTCATTGTGGTGATGATTTCTATAGATAGTATCTCTTTTAAAATAAGCAAGGGTATCATGCATCCATCCCATCATCCACTTCATCCCAAAACCTAAGCCTCCTGAAAATACTGGCCTACTCACTGCTGGAAAATTAGTAGACTCTTCTGCAATGGTTTGAACATCTGGAAAACTAGCATACACCTCTGCATTAAGCTCCTTTAAAAACGAAATTACAGCGAGGTTTTCTCTTCCTCCTTGATCATTAGGCTCCCACTCGCCTTCTTCTCTACTATAATCGAGGTAAAGCATAGAAGCGACAGCGTCTACTCTCAAGCCATCTACATGATATTGCTCTAACCAGAATAGCGCATTACTAATCAAGAAGCTTCTCACTTCATTACGTTCGTAATTGAAAATAAGTGACTTCCAGTCGGGATGCCATCCTTTCTTTCTATCTGGGTGCTCGTAACAGGCTGTTCCATCAAAGTTACCAAGACCGTGCGCATCTTCTGGAAAATGAGAAGGTACCCAGTCTAAAATTACTCCAATGTCATTTTGATGCAGCGCATCTATCAAAGTCATTAACTCCTCAGGATATCCAAAACGAGAGGTAGGCGCAAAATATCCTGTAATTTGATATCCCCAGCTGGGATCATAAGGATGCTCCATCACTGGCATAAACTCCACATGTGTAAAATTTAATTCTTTCACATAAGCCACGAGTTCGCTAGCTAGTTCTGTATAGCTAAGGCTACGATTTCCTTCATCTTGCTTTCTTCTCCAGCTTGCAAGGTGCATTTCATACACAGAGTACGGCGCATTAAGACTATTGTGCTTATGGCGTTTTTTCATCCATGCAGCATCCTTCCATTTATGATTTGCTTTGTAAACTAGAGAAGCGGTTTGAGGTGGGTGCTCTGCTCGTCTCGCGTATGGGTCTGCCTTTTCTGTGATAACGTCGTTGTGGTTGGAGTGAATTTTGTATTTGTATACTTCACCATGAGCGATCTCAGGAATAAAACCTTCCCAAATCCCGCTTCCATCCCATCGTACGTTGAGAATATGCTCGTCCTCATTCCAGTAATTAAAATCACCTACAACAGATACTCGCTTTGCACTAGGTGCCCATACGGAGAAATAAGTTCCATCTACACCATCTACAGTTATGGGGTGACTACCCATTTTATCATGAAGACGGTAGTGTTTTCCTCCCTTAAAAAGGTCAATGTCAAATGCTGTAAATAAGCTATGTGCTATTACTTCTGCCATTAAATAGTTGTTCCTGACACTATAGTAGCTCCATTTTTTACAACCACGATGCCATCTCGCACTACATAAGTATCTGTTTCTACATCGTCTAGATGCTTTCCTCCAGTAATACGAACATCGTCTCCTATTTTTGCATTTTTATCAATAATACAGTTGGTTATAAAACAGCGATCTCCTATACCTACGTGTGGGATGCCTTTTTCACGAGCCGCATTAATTTCTTCAAGATCTAAGAAGCGATTGCTTCCCATTACATAGCAGTTTTCAATAACCGTTCCTTTACCTATACGTGATCGTATTCCTATTACAGAATTTGCAATACGACTACCGTGTATGATACTACCTTCTGCTACTATAGATTTTTCAAGTGTTGTTCCTGAAATCTTTGTAGGTGGTAGTACACGTGGTCTGGTGAGTATGGTTTGTCCTTTATTAAATAAATTGAATTTAGGCATATCTGACGTCAAGTCTATGTTTGCCTCAAAAAAGGAATCGATATTCCCTATATCTGTCCAATACCCTTCATAGGCATAACTAAGCACCTTATGGTTTTCTATAGATTGCGGAATAATCTCTTTTCCAAAATCCATAGTATCCGTCCCCTCTAGCAGATTAATCAATAAGTCTTTATTAAAAATATAAATCCCCATAGATGCGAGATAATGTTTACCCTCGCTCTTCATTGCTGGTGAAACTTCAGATTCCCATTCTGGAAGAAGTTCGGCAGCTGGTTTTTCTATAAAAGAGTCAATCATATTATCCTCTTTTGTTTTAAGAATCCCAAAGGACGTAGCATCTTTTGCATTAACAGGCAGTGATGCAATACTTATCTCTGCTCCCGAAGCCTTGTGAGCATCAAGCATTTCATTAAAATCCATTTGATATAATTGATCTCCAGAGAGTATCATAATATAATCAGACTCATAACCTTTAAAATGGTGTAAACACTGTCTTACAGCATCTGCAGTACCTTGAAACCAACCTTTGTTTTCTGGAGTTTGCTCTGCAGCAAGAATATCTACAAAAGCATCAGAAAAATAAGAAAATTGGTAGGTATGCTTAATATGTTTATTAAGTGAAGCCGAGTTAAACTGAGTTAACACGAACATCCTTTTGATATTTGAATTCAAACAATTTGAAATAGGAATATCTACTAGACGATATTTCCCTGCAATAGGAACAGCGGGTTTTGATCTCTGTGCTGTGAGTGGGTATAATCTTGAGCCTTGACCTCCTCCTAATATAATCGCTAGTACTTCCTTATTCATTATTTATTGCTTTTAGAGTTTGGAATTTTTATTTTTTGATAGTTACTTTTTTTGGTATCATTTCTTCATATAATGAAGCGTAAGTTCCAGCTGCATTTTCCCAGCTGTGGTCTATCTCCATCATTTGTTTTTGATTTGCACTAAAGGCTTTCTTATCCTTATAAAAAAGAGAAGCACGTTCTATACTGTATACAACATCCCATACAGAAGTTTGATCATGACAAATACCATTACCGCCATCACCTATGTCTACTACTGTATCTTTTAAACCACCCGTACGGCGTACAATAGGCATACAACCATATCTCAAGCTATACAACTGATTTAAACCACAAGGCTCAACCCTACTAGGCATTAAAAGAAAATCTGCTCCAGCATATACTTGATGTGACATCCTTTCTTCATAACCTATATGAGCATTATATCTTCCTTTATAAGTGGTTTTAAGTTCCTCTAGCTGGCGTTCCACTTCTGGCGAGCCGCTTCCTAGTAAAATGATATTAATATCGTGTTGCTTTAACACAGTATCGATAATCTCAGGCAGTAAATCTGCTCCTTTTTCCCAAACAAGTCTACCTATAAACCCAAAGAGTGGTTTTGAGGCGTCTAGTCCAAACTCATCACAAATAGCCTTTTTATTAGCCTCACGGCCTTTAGCCCTCGTTCTTATTGAATAATTTTTAATAAGATAATTATCGGTGGCAGGATTCCATGTTTCGGCATCAATACCGTTTAGAATTCCCACGCACTTTAATTTCTCTTCTCTAAGCAAGCCTTCTAATCCATTTGCTTTTTCTTGTAATTCCATCATATATGATGGAGAAACGGTATTCACTCGCCATGCACATTTAATAGCAGCAGCAAGTGGATTTATATCACCGTACCAATCTAGGAGTCCTAGATCGCTTTCGCGAAAGCGTGGTAACATTCCTACCATATCGTGAGGAAAATTACCTTGGTACTGCGCATTATGAATTGAAAGTAACGTAGGCACCTTCATGAGACTATCAAACTCTGGGCAATGCTGCATCATAAAGGGTATAAAACCAGTATGGTGATCATGACAATGAATAATGTCTAACTTTCTCTTTAAACTCAGCACCCACTGCAGCGCTACTCGCTGAAAAGCAACAAAGCGCAAAGAATCGTCCTCATACCCATATACATTTTTTCTATCTGTGAGTTCTGTAATCCTAACCACAAATAATGGAAAACCAAGCTCATTATCTACATCAATCACTTCGCTGAAATACGTCTTACCTTCAATCACTAAGTCATGACAAAAAACAATGGTGCCATTTGCATGTTCCACCCAGCTTGTTTTATAGTACGGCATAATCACCGCAGCAGTATGACCTATGCGGTTTTGATATTTAGGAAGAGCTCCAACCACATCTGCCAGCCCACCCACTTTTGCAACAGGATAACACTCGGCACTTACGTGAAGAATATTCATAGTTTCAGGTAATTAGATAACATCTTAAATGTAACCGTTATTAAGAGTACGATGCTTTATGAGCTATTAAATATAGGTTAAATCATAAATAACTAAGCATGTTTTCGCAGGATTTATAGACAATTACTACAATTAATTTCACAAATTATTAATGATTAAGTAACAACACCTAATTAATCATTAATAATAGAGCCTTATGATTAGTATCATTTTATACAACCTCACGTCATTTTCACAATGCTTTAACGACCAAGTGTGAACTAATGAATTAACTTTACTTAAAAAGAAAATAGTTATGAGAAGAATAATTGGAGTATTTGCTTTGTTAAGCATTTTTACAAGTTGCAAGGGGTCTGCTCAAGAGAGTAAAAAAGAAAGTTTTGAGATCACAAAAACAGATGCCGAGTGGAAAGCACAACTCACAGAAGAGCAGTATTATGTATTGCGCTTAGAAGGTACAGAGCGACCTAATTCTAGCCCCCTCAATAATGTAAAAGAAGCAGGAACTTTTCACTGTGCTGCTTGTGACACGCCGCTATTTAAAACAAAAGATAAATTTGATAGTGGTACTGGCTGGCCTAGTTTTGACAAAGGTATAGAAGGAAATATAGCATATAGCTCTGATCGTAAACTTGGGTATACAAGAACCGAAGAGCATTGTGCTACTTGTGGTGGACATCTTGGACACGTTTTTAATGATGGACCTAAAGAAACTACTGGAAAGAGACATTGTATTAATGGAGACGCACTCGTATTTGTGCCAGAATCAAAATAATATGAGTTACCCAATAGAAAAAACAGAGGCAGAGTGGCTCGAGGAGCTGGGCCCAGAACGTTATCGCATTTTGAGAGAAAAAGGAACAGAACGCCCATTTACTGGAACTTATAATCTACACAATGAAGAAGGTGCTTACCATTGTGGTGCTTGTGATCAAAAGCTTTTTGAAAGCGCATCAAAATTTGACAGTGGTTGTGGATGGCCTAGTTTTGACGAGTCCATACCGGGAACTGTGGAATATGTACGTGACAAAACGCTAGGGATGATAAGAACAGAAATTCTTTGTTCTAATTGTGGTTCCCACTTGGGACACGTCTTTGATGACGGCCCTACTGCAAGCGGACAACGATACTGTGTAAATTCGCTCAGTATAGACTTTGAAAAATAAAATATTTGAAAATAACTCTTTCGCGAAAGCGTAAAAACAACATTAAAAACCGAAGCAAACACTTCGGTTTTTCTGTTTTATATATGACGGGATAATCCGTATTTTTGAACTACAATAATTAGACTTAAAAAAATCTAGATATGAGCAAATATGATGTAATCGTTTTAGGAAGTGGTCCAGGCGGATATGTAACAGCAATACGCGCAAGCCAGTTAGGCTTAAAAACAGCGGTTATTGAAAAAGAAAGCCTAGGAGGCGTTTGTTTAAACTGGGGTTGTATCCCTACAAAAGCCCTTCTTAAAAGTGCTCAAGTATTTGAATACTTAAATCACGCAGAAGACTACGGTCTTAAAGCAACAGGAGTAGAAAAAGACTTTACTGCAGTTGTAAAACGTAGCCGTGGTGTTGCTGAGGGAATGAGCAAAGGTGTTCAATTCTTAATGAAGAAAAATAAAATTGACGTTATAAACGGTTACGGAAAAATCAAGCCTGGTAAAAAGGTAGATGTAGACGGTAAAGAATATAGCGCAAACCATATTATTATTGCAACGGGAGCTCGCTCACGTGAGTTACCTAATCTTAAGCAAGATGGTGAGACGGTAATAGGTTACCGTAAAGCGATGACACTTGAGAAGCAACCTAAATCTATGATCGTAGTGGGATCTGGAGCAATAGGTGTTGAGTTTGCTAGTTTTTATAACACAATGGGTACAGATGTAACTATTGTAGAGTACTTACCAAACGTTGTTCCTGTAGAGGATGAAGATGTATCAAAGCAATTTGAGCGTTCTATGAAGAAGGCTGGAATTAAAGTGATGACAAACTCTTCTGTAGAAAAGGTTGAAAAAACAAAGACTGGCGTAAAAGCTACGGTAAAAACTAAAAAAGGAGAAGAAATCCTTGAAGCAGATATTGTACTAAGTGCTGTAGGTATCAAAACCAATATTGAAAACATAGGCCTTGAAGATGTAGGTATCGTTACAGATAAGGATAAAATTATCGTTAACGATTTTTACCAAACTAACATGCCAGGTTACTATGCAATAGGTGACGTAACTCCTGGTCCTGCTCTTGCTCACGTAGCATCTGCAGAAGGAATTACTTGTGTAGAAAAAATTGCAGGTATGAACGTAGAAAAAATAGACTACGGCAACATACCAGGATGTACATATGCCTCTCCTGAAATTGCTTCTGTAGGAATGACAGAGAAGCAAGCAAAAGAAGCTGGATACGAATTAAAAGTGGGTAAATTTCCTTTTTCTGCATCTGGTAAAGCAAGTGCTTCTGGAGCAAAAGATGGTTTTGTAAAAGTAATCTTTGACGCAAAATACGGTGAGTGGCTAGGTTGTCACATGATAGGTGCAGGAGTTACAGATATGATTGCAGAAGCTGTCTTAGGACGTAAACTTGAAACTACAGGTCACGAAGTATTAAAAACTATTCACCCACACCCTACAATGAGTGAGGCTGTAATGGAAGCAGTAGCAGATGCTTATGGAGAAGTAATTCACTTATAAGAGCTATACTTTATACATATAAAGTTTTTAGAAAATCCTGCCTTTGGCAGGATTTTCTGTTTTATAACCTCTCAAAATAGTTAGCTTTACTACCGGCCCTTAACAGTTGTATTATGAAACATTCCGCTCTCTTTAAGTCATTGTTCCTTTTAGTAATTTTCTTAGCGCTCGTATCATGTGGATCCACTTCAAACGTGAGCAGTTTTTCACCACTTACTACGGTAAATACTGCGGAGTCCTTAAAGAAACCATATGTAATATTAATATCACTAGATGGTTTTAGACATGATTATGTAAATACTTATACCCCTCCTTATCTAAGTTCATTTATAGAAGAAGGATCTCAAGCCGCTTCCCTAATACCATCTTTTCCCACTAAAACATTCCCTAATCATTACACTATCGCAACAGGAATGTATCCTGATAACCACGGGCTGCTTGCAAACTCATACTATGATTATGATAAGAAAAAAACGTACAGCATAGGTAATCGCGAGACCGTTGTAGATGGGTCTTTTTATAAAGGAACTCCATTATGGGTAAATGCAAATAGTGCAGGTATGGTAACAGCTAGTTACTTTTTTGTTGGCACAGAGGCAGATATTAAAGGCGTACACCCTACATATTACTACAACTACGATGGGAAAGTAACCAATCAAGAACGCGTAGATCAAGCAATAAAGTGGTTAGAAATGCCCGAAGAAACAAGACCACATCTTATCACTTTATACTTCTCTGATATGGATGATACTGGACATCGTTACGGCCCTAACAATAAAGAGAAAATTAAAGAAGCGCTATTAAAGTTAGATAGCACGCTAGGAGATTTATTTGATCGCGTTGACAGCACAGGTTTACCTGTAAATATTGTCATTGTATCAGACCATGGTATGGCAGAGCAATCTATTGAAAAACTTATTACCACAGATACATTAGTAAATGATGCTCTTTACAACATGATTGACAATGGTGTCATTCTCAATGTACACCCTCATAATAATGAGGAAACTGATAACATTTTCAACCAATTAAAGCAATTAGAAAGTAATTTCACAGTTTACAAAACCAAAGACACACCACATTTTGAAAATGTCCCAAAAAATAAGAACTGGGGACCCATACAAGTAATCCCTGATGATGGATATTACTTTAGCTCAAATAAGAGTATCGAAAGAAGAAAGGCTGGAAATCAGGAAGTATTTGGTGTACATGGGTATACTCCCGCTTTAAAAGATATGCACGGCATTCTTTATGCAAAAGGCCCTGCTATTAATGTGGGAAGTAGTTTACCTTCTGTAAAAAACATTCACGTTTACCCTATGATATGTGAAATTCTAGGGCTTCCTGTACCTAGTAATGTAGATGGTAAATTATCTTACTTAAAAGGTATGCTACAAGAATAACCGCTGAATGAAGAGGATTAAAATCTCTTTCAATTCTTCATCAAGAAATTCTCAATAGCAAGATTATAACTATTAAGACCAAAGCCTACTATTACACCCTTAACATATTTAGAAAGGTATGAATGATGTCTAAACTCTTCTCTCGCAAATGTATTTGAAATATGCACTTCTATAACTGGAGTACTTATAGCTGCTACAGCGTCTCCTAATCCTATAGAGGTATGGGAATAAGCTGCTCCGTTTAAAATCACTCCGTCAAATGTGTCATTTGCTTCGTGTAATTTTGAAATGAGCTCTCCTTCTATATTACTTTGAAAATAGCTAAGCTCAGTGTCCTTATATGCAAACTGAAGTTGAGTGAAGTAATCCTCAAATGTTTCGGTTCCATAAATTTCTGGTTCACGCTTACCTAACATATTCAAATTAGGGCCATTTATTATAAGTAATTTCATAGATTATAGTTGTTGAGTACGCTTTCGCGAGTGCATAAAAATACAGATTTACAAGGCGTAAAAAAAGCGCCTCTACTGAGGCGCTTTTGATAATTCTTTTTACTTATGATTTAAAATGCAAATCCAGCTCCTATCATAAATACTCTATTACGAGCATCAAGGTCAAAACCTCCTAAATCTTCACTACTAAAAACGTCAGAAAGTCCTAGATTATAACGTGCGTTAAAAAATAAACCATTGTTAAGTTTATATCCTAAACCACCCACAACAGCAAAGTCTACCGTGTTTATAGCATCGTTATTAAAATTGATATCTCCAGAATCACCATCAGGATTAGAATCAATCTCACTATTTACATTAAATCCTATTTGTGGTCCCACTTCTCCATAAAACCCATCTACAAAGTAATACTTTGCAAGTACTGGCACATTAATGTAATCTAGCTGAAACTCAATATCATCTCCGTTATCAACACTCTGGATATCGTACCCCTGACCCGAATAATAAACCTCTGGTTGTATTGAGAATTTCTCTGTGATAGGCACTTCTACAAATCCTCCAAAATGGAAGCTTGTTCTT
Organism: uncultured Dokdonia sp.; assembly: GCA_913060645.1. Taxonomy (GTDB): domain Bacteria; phylum Bacteroidota; class Bacteroidia; order Flavobacteriales; family Flavobacteriaceae; genus Dokdonia. The sequence continues at coordinate 27,455 of CAJXSW010000022.1, forward strand.
GCATCTGGATCATCAAAATCGTCTCCTCCTACAGTTGCAAAATTAACTCCTCCTTTTGCTCCAAATGACACCTCATCTTGTGCTTGAACGGCTACAGTTCCAAATAAGGCTGCGATTGCTACTACTACTATTTTTTTCATGTTTGTGTTTGTTTTAAATGATGTCCAAAGCTATCCATCATCGTGTTAAATGCATGTTAAGCACTTTCTAAACTCTTGTTAATTGAGAATCCTTTAATAATTGTATTTTCACTTTCGTGAAATGGGAAACAGGCATATTAAATTATAAAAGTTACTTACGCATAGAACGTGGTCTCTCTGAGAACACTATAGACAACTATGCTCGAGACTTAAAAAAACTAACCCGCCATCTAGAGCAATTAGATAGTGCGCCAGATCCTATTACTATAACTAAGGATGATATTCAAGACTTTATATACACCATAGCCAAAGAAGTACAAGCCAGATCACAGGCTCGTATTATCTCTGGGCTTAAAGGCTTTTTCAATTATCTGATATTTGAAGATTATAGAAAAGATAATCCTCTAGACCTTATTGAATCTCCTCGCCTAGGAAGAAAACTACCAGACACACTCGCCGAAGAAGAAATAGACGCTCTTATCACGGCAATTAACCTCTCTACTCCTCAGGGAGAACGCAATCGTGCTATGCTCGAGACACTCTATTCTTGCGGTCTGCGTGTAACAGAATTAATAAGCTTAAAGCTTTCTGACTTATATTTTGAGGAAGGGTTTATAAATGTAATAGGTAAGGGAGACAAACAGCGCTTTGTACCCATAAGTGAGCATACTCAAAAATACATCGACATTTACCGTAATGAAATACGAACGCATATAGACGTCAAGCCAGAGCATGTAGATATTTTATTTTTGAATAGAAGAGGTCGCCAGCTCACACGCGCCATGATTTTTACAATCATAAAAGATCTCGCAGTAAAAGCTGGAATTAAGAAAAGTATTAGTCCGCATACGTTTCGTCACAGCTTTGCCACACACCTTTTACAAAATGGCGCCGATTTGAGAAGTATTCAGCAAATGCTAGGTCACGAGAGCATTACAACTACCGAAATCTATATGCATGTAGATCGCAGTGACCTCGCTCGAGTGATGGAGCAATATCACCCTAGAAAGAACTACTAGGGTTTTCTTTCAATTTTTCGCGAAAGCGGACTTGTAATTACTTCACAATAAGTATTTCTTCTTGCCTTCCTGAAACATATCTAAAGCCATCTTCACCCCAAAATCCTGCTTCCTCAAGCATAATTCTAATGTCCTTATTCCACTCTGGAATGGTTACGGTAGTATTGAGTTCAATAGCGTATGCTGTGTTCTCATAAAGCTTGTAGTCTCCTGTACCTGGCACACCACCTTGAGAGTCCCACATTCCAATCGTTGGCCCAGCGGCATGACCGTATAGTCCAAGTGGATGCGTATAGATAGAAGGCATAAGACCTTCTGCTCTAGTCTCCTTTAATGATTTTAATAGAATCTCATTTCCAGTTCTACCTGTCTTAAAATTTGAAGCAAGTACATCTTGCACGCGGTTACCGTCTGCAAATGCTTTACTCAAGAACGCTGGCAGTTCCTTCTCGTCATCCTTTAAAACATATGCGTGCTGCTGGCAATCTGTATTAAGACGTAGGTAAGTAATTCCAAAATCACAGTGCAACAAGTCACCCTTCTGGATTACTTTTCCTTCTGGTCTATTAGAAAATGAAACAATATGACTCTCTAGCTTTTCTTCAGATCGTTGAATATCAACCGTAGGGTGAAACCATGTTTCTAATCCAATATCTGTAACTCGCTGGCGTAAATACCACACCACATCATCTGTAGTTGTAACTCCTGGAACAATCACTTTATAGCTGAAGGCATCCTTAATAATATCATGCGTCACATCTACTAGCTGTTCAAAATATTTCATTTCAAGCGCCGTGCGTGTTTCTAACCATCCCACTGCAAGATTCTGTGCAGAGACTACTTTTGATTGCTGAGTAGGTGATAGTTTTGATATAAAAGCCTCATAATCTGTCTTTACAATTCCGTCTGCAAGTCCAAAATCATCAGAATAATTAAGTCCAATTTTTGAAGGGTTGCGCTCTTCTATAATCTCTAGAAGACGTGCCCATTGATCGGGTTGTTTTTCTTTATCCCAAGCAGAGATGATATTCTTCCCTACGTTATATCTAGCTACTGCTAGCTTTTCAATAGTATTCTTTTCTTTATTTCTGTAGAAAACTAAAATAGTTCTCCTTCTCGCATTAAGCCACGTAGAAGGAAGCATTGTTTTTATAACAGGATCTTCATTATATTCTCTAGAAATCACAACCCACATATCAATATCAGTGCGGTCCATTAATGTAGGTAGTAAATTATCAAATCTATCTGCTAAGACCTCATCAATTACATCCGCTCTATCGCGTTCTGTTAAGATTTGACCATTAATGCATGCAAACGGAAGTAGTAAAAGTAATAGTAATGTTTTCATAGTTAAGTTGCTAGTCCTTAAAAATACTAAAAACAAAAAAGAGTATTCATCTGAACACTCTTTTCTTAATTATAAATTGATGTAAGACTATTTTACCTGTCACCTTTATTTCTACGCTTTTTCTTGCGTTCCTTTTTCTTTTCTTTTTCTACTTTCTTATCAGTTCGTCCTGACTCTTCCTCTGCTATGATCTTCACCACTTGTTCCTCGGTGAGAATATCTCTTAATTGAGATTCAAATTTCTTTTTTTCTAATTCCGCTTTTTTGCGCTTATCATCAATAACCATGTCCTGATCATCTTGGATTGCCAATAATACAGTATAGTAATCTTTTAAATAACTTCTAAGCACCTCTTTACCAAAAACGTCTAGTTCAAACATTTCCTGGTATACGCTTGATCGCTCTAAACTTAACACATTAGGGTCTGGTTTCTCATTATAAGATGCTGCTACTCCTGGTGTGGAAGGAACTAAGCGCCTGCCTCTACCACTAAAGTCAGTCCCATTTTGACCTCCAAATCCTTGAGCTTCAACACTCACTAGACACAACAACATCACTACCACTAAAAAATATCTCATCATCTTATCTATCTATTTTTGCAAATATGCATAATTATTTCGTGAATACTCATATTCAATAATGATGCCCAAATCTTTAATCCTTAATTACATCAAGTATTTCTGGCAATAAAGTGAGTGCAGTTAAAGCAATCGCTCCGCCTAAATTTTTATGATCTGTAGCTCTTGATTGTTTGCGCTGTTCTCTTTCTTGTCTTCTTTTATCCCGACTAGAAACTCCTATTCCTTGGTATAATGACGTGCTACTAGCTCGACTTTTAATATCGTTGGCGCTGGCCATTAACTCTTGAGCATCTTCAATAACATCAATACCGGCACCTCGTATCATGATCACACTACTCAATTTTTTCTCATAATAATGTGCCTCCATCATATCATACGCTATAGAAATTCCCGAGGAAGTCATCGCCATAAACTCACCCTTAAACAAACTCTCTACAGACTCTCGCAATACTGCCGCTTTGCTTACTTCTGTAAAGGGAAGAATATTTGCACTTATCGCTCCATAGGTTCCTATCGCTATCATATCATTATCATCAAGCCTTTTAATGAGTAGCTTTATTCCTTGCTCTATATAAAATTTATCTTCGGGAGAGATTCCTGCTTTTCCCGTCTCTACCAGGATATAGAGTTGCTGGGCATCTTCGCTTGGGAAGTTTTCGGCAGCATAGGTGATGAGATGTTCTGCTTTAATTACTACAGATTTGGTCTCAATTTCATTTTGACTAGGTAGTTGGAATGCAATAAATAATAGGGCAAGTGTGAAGATGCTTTTCATAGGTCATACATTTTAAATGAATTGTAAACCTATAGCCTATATGATCTCATTTCCAGTTAGAATGAGCAAAAGCCTAGTACCAATGAGTGAAGTAATATAAGATGATTATTACGCTTTCGCGAAAGCGTAACTTCAACTCTATAAATTGTTTAAATACTCTTTTAAGGTTTGCCCTCTCTGTATTTTACCTGTAGCCGTACGCTGAAAGGAGGTTAATGAAACCGCAAGTTTAGGTAGTTCAAAAGACCCAAAAGCCGATATATCTGTAATATGCTCCTTTATAAAAAGAGGTTCTTCTTGCTCTACAAATAACGTTAATCGCTCGCCAAGCAGTTCATGTGGAACTCCGGCTACAAAATATGGAACATGGATAAATGGCGCCAACTTTGCCTCTATCTGTTCTGGAAACAATTTTACTCCACCGCTATTAATTACATTATCAATGCGACCTAGCCAGATGAACTTCTTATACGTTATGAGCTCTACAAGATCATTTGTAATCACGGGATCCGTGCTCACCTTAGGAGCTTTTATTACAAGACAATCCCTATTATCGATTTCGACTGTAACTTTGTCAAGTACTTTAAAAGGGATGATTCCTTCTTTATTTTTTTTTGGATTGACTCTTCTTGCTGCAATGTGAGTTACAGTTTCTGTCATTCCATAGGTTTCATAAACCTTGGTTTTAAGTCCTTGTAATCTTAATGACAGTGCTGGTGATATCGCTCCTCCTCCTACAATAAGCTTTGAAAGTAAGTGTAATCGCGATAAGGAATTATCAAGCTGAAAAGGCGTCATCGCACAAAAGTCATACGTTCTATAAACAGCATCCAGCGGGTTTGATTTTGGCTGCGCCATATCAATACGCCATCCTAATGTCATTGCTCTTACAAGCATCATTTTTCCAGCAATGTAATGTGCAGGAAGACAAAGCAATGCCGTTGTTTTTTCAAATACATCAAAGTGCTTTGCAGTTGCTTTTGCACTATTGATCATATGCTCTTTGTTTATCTTAATAGGCTTAGGTGTTCCCGTAGACCCAGATGTATGTACCGTCACATACTTCTTAGCATCTAGCCACTCTATAATAAACTCACCTACAGATTCCTCATAAGGTTCACCTTCTTTAATAAAGGTATGCGCTTGCTCCTTTAATGAAGCAATGGTAAATGAAGCACCATTAAGTTTAAATTTAGGGTGTAAGCGCGTGTATTTTTCAGCAAGCTCCGTCATATCATTTAAATATACGGGTTCCTTGTAAGATTAATATTAAGCAAATGTAAAATGTAAGTCTGCTCAACTATTTAAGCGCCAGCAAGAGGCTTTACACTTCCTGTGAGTTTCTGTTTCCAGTTAGACCATTTATATTTTCTAGCAAAAATATACATGAGAATAGGTAGTATAATAAATATAGGAACAATCTGCCCTATAGCCGAAGGCTCTGCCACATCACGAAAGATAGAATTAGTTTGTAATGCACTCCAATCTGAAGTTACGAGCAGTGCAATAAACATATTATTTGCCGCATGAAAGCCTAGAGCAAGCTCCATTCCATCATCCATAAGCGTTATAATCCCGAGAAAGAAACCTAAACCTATGTAGACCGATAGTATGCTGTATCCAAGCTTTTCTATTTCAGGATTAAGCGCGTGCATGAGTCCAAAAATAAGTGAAGTAATAATAAGAGGCACGAGCTTATTACCAGCAGCAACTCCTATCCCCTGCATTAAATATCCTCTAAAAAGAAATTCCTCAAAAGAAGTTTGTAAGGGTAGTAGTATTAATGTGATGGCTAGAAGCCCTAGAAAAGGCATAAGATTAAAATTCCACACAAGATCTTCTGGAGCAAAATAGTATGCTACAAGTGTGGATACTATAGAAAACGCACCCCAAATAGCAAAAGCAAAGAAAAAACGAGACCAATCTATTTTTTTTCTAGCGGTTACTAGCTTTGTAAATCGCTGCTTATGTAGATACTTAACAACAACAACGAGTCCAAGTAAACCCCCTAAAAAGGTGCAAAGTGCAAGTACTAAGTAAAAATTACTTTCCCCTTCAAAAAGCGGAAAAAAATTCTCTTCTCCTGCTTCTAGAAAAGTATTTATATCACCAGCTCTCATCCACGAGCCTACCATTAATGGAATTGCTCCTAAAATTTGCCAGCCTAAAATAAATATAATCAAGAAACCTATTATATACCTCCAACCCTCATATAAACTCTTATACGCCTGCTCAATATACATATGTTATAATTTAAAATTCCAGTGCTTATTATTATCCGTTCTTAAAGTTCCATTCACTACTTCTAGTGGTGAAGATATATTATTTGTAAAAAGGCTCCCCGTACCTAGTCCTTGAGGCCCTTTTGCTCCTAATTCATGGGTCCATTGTGCGATAGCATTAAGACCAATATTACTTTCTAATGCAGAGGTTATCCACCATGCAATCCCTAATGAATCTGCTACGTCAATCCACTCTTGACTTCCTTTAAAACCTCCAATAAAGCTAGGCTTTAAAATAATATATTGTGGTTTTATAGTTTCAAGCAGCTTGCGTTTTGAAGGGAGATCTGTCACTCCTATAAGTTCTTCATCTAGCGCTATTGGTGTAGGTGTACTCGCACATAATGATGCCATTGCCTCCCACTGTTTTGTAGCAATGGGTTGTTCTATAGAGTGAATATCTAGCTCGGCTAGTTGGAATAGGACTTCTTTTGCTTTCGCGAAAGCAAAACCACCATTTGCATCTACCCGCAAGGTAAGCTGCTCATTATTGTAACTCTTTCTTATAGAGGATAGAATCGCCATTTCGTCTTTAAAGTCAATGGCTCCTATCTTCATTTTTATACAATCAAAACCTTGCTCAAGCTTTTCTGCTACCTGCGCTCTCATAAAATCTTCATCTCCCATCCATATCAAGCCATTGATTTCTATAGCAGAGGTTCCTTCTGTAAAGGTAGATGGAAATAAAACATAGGGATGATTAGATTTAAGTGATAAAAACGCCATCTCAATACCCGCTTGTATACTTGGATAGGCTATTAGTTGTTCCCAAAGAGCTTGAGGTCCTTTAGTTATATTACTACATGCCCATTCCAGCTTCTGCTCATAATCTGGCACATCATCATAACTAAGGCCTCTAAGGATTCCACATTCTCCTACACCCATCTTCCCATTATCATCAATGATAATATACCACGTCTCTTTTGTACGTAAGACACCTCGTGAAGTACCGCTGGGGCTCTTGAACTCTAATATGTGCTTTTTATAATGTGCTTTCAATACGATTTTATTGGTCTAGTAAAAGTACTTAATCATGTGCATAAAACATCTACAGAAATGAATTCTCAATATGATTTATTACATATATTTTCTTCAAGAAGTAAGCGGTTCATCCCCTATTTATTACCTTATATCTATGTTTTTTCTGTCTCTTATACACATCTGACGCTGCCGACGAAGAGGATAGTGTAGATC
>CAJXSW010000023.1 GCA_913060645.1 uncultured Dokdonia sp.
CGAGATAGGAGTCCGTCTCGTGGGCTCGGAGATGTGTATAAGAGACAGAAATAAACCAGCCGAAGCTGTAATAAGACAGCATTATGGTAAGTATTAAATAAGATGCTCATCATTTATTTAAGTAAATAAAGGTGGGTTGCGCAATGATTGTGCATTACTTTCGACCAACGTTTTTAATATAGCTATAGCCTTTATGAAATATTTCTCCCTCGTCTGCGCTCTGTTGATGACTTCATTTCTTTTTTCACAAGAACCTATTATAGAAGAAATCACTTTTGAAGGATTAAAACGTGTAGATGAATCTTTATTGAGAAGGCTTATTAAAGTAAAATCACAAACGGCATATGACTCTCTTAAAGTCGCAACAGATATTGAGCGTTTAAATAGACTGCCAGCCATCGCAAATGCAACCGTTGTTCAAACTAAACTTACAGATAGCACGTACAAACTCACCTATAAGATTGTCGAAAACTTCACCATTATTCCAGGTTTGCGCATCTCTGAGGCAAACGATGGTAGTTTTGCTTTTCGCGTAAGCGCATTCGAATTTAATTTTCTTGGTCAAAGTCAGATACTTGGTGGCTTTTATCAGCGGGATGTTTTTGACTCTTATGGAGCTTACTGGGAAGCACCTTTCTTAATCACTAACAAATTAGGGTTAGGTGTCAACTATATTAAAAATGTGACTTTTGAACCTATTTACCTCGATGAAACTCCTATAAACTACAAGAAAGATGATGTAGGTGCAGAGATTTATGGGTTGTATGAAATAGATTTTCACAACAAGGCAGAGTTGGGAGTTAGAGTGTACAAAGAATCTTACGACATTGATGATACGGAGGGGCAAAGTGTACTGCCAGCGGGACTTGATGCAAATAAAGTATCCCTACGCGGAGAGTATGAGACTAATTTTTTAAACATTACGTATCAATATGTAGAGGGAAGTACGCAATCTCCTTGATGTGCGTTATGTTTTGGGAGGTGATGGTCTCTTAGAAGAAGGACTTGTAGCGCAAAATGCAACAGAGTATTTTAAAAAAGTAGGAACAAAGGGTAACTGGGCAAGTAGACTACAGCTAGGGTATGCTTCTTATAATGAATCTGAGTTTGCTCCTTTTACGGTTGATAATCAGTTTAATCTTAGAGGAGCAGGTAATGATATTGATAGAGGGACATCCTTTGTTTTTGTAAATACAGAATACAGACACACGCTTATAGAAAAGGATTGGTTTGTACTTCAAGGAAATGCTTTTGTAGATGCTGGATCAATACGAAGTCCTAGAGAAGGATTTGATAATCTAGCGAGTATCAATAATGTGGAGTTGTACTCTGGTCTTGGAGTGCGTTTTATTCATAAACGTATTTTTAACGCTGTCATTAGGTTGGATTATGGAGTGGGACTGGGAGCTACTCAAAATCGCGGACTTGTATTCGGGATAGGGCAGTATTTTTAATGTAAGAGAATTTGTAGATTATGAGATAATCTAATTATAAAGCATAGTAAATCCTACAGTACATGAAATACTTTTGGTTATACATTTTACTCATGCTGTATTGCTCTATGAGTAATGCGCAAGAAGGCATTGTGGAGGATTTTACCATTCATGGCAATAAAAAACTTAAGACCTCTTTTATTAAATTAATTAGTGATTTGCGTGTAGATAGTCCTTTAGATTCTACATTACTAGAGGTAGATATTATAAGACTCAAAAGACTACCAGCAGTACGGCACGCATATTATCAAGTGATTCCTTCTTATGATAATTATGAAGTTCGCTATTATATTGAGGAGAATATAACGATAAACCCTCAGCTGAATATTTATACTACAAATGATGATGAATTTGCCTTTAGAATAGGTGTATACGAGTTCAACACCTTAGGGAGAAATATAGCCTTTGGAGGATTTTATCAACGAGATATTTTTAATTCTTATGGGGTGAACCTTAGAGCTCCATTTTTATTTAATAATAAGCTAGGAGTTGCGATAAATGCGCAGCGATTAACTACACAAGAGCCTGTTTTTCTAGACGAAGGTACCGCAGATTATAAGTACAGTAACACCTCTTTTGAAGTATTAGGATTATATGCCATAAACTTTAAACATCGGGTAGAGGCAGGTGTAAATTTATTTAATGAAAAGTATGAATACCTAGCTGGTGCGACTTCTGCAGGGGTTCCTCAAGAATTTAATGTAGACAAGATTCTTATAAAAGGTATCTATGAATATAACGCACTAGATTACTATTACCAGTATATATCTGGTTTTAAAAGCACATTTAATGTGCAGCATGTGATGGCAAATGATCGCAGATTACCCGATTTTACAATCTGGTGGAATGACTTTCAATATTTTACTAGAGTAGGTGATAAGGGTAACTGGGCAAACAGATTACGAGTAGGTCTAGCATCTAATGCAGACTCACCATTTGCACCATTTTCTGTAGATAATAATTTAAACATAAGAGGAGTAGGGAATACGATAGATCGTGGCACAGGAGTAATTGTAGTAAACACGGAGTATAGACATACACTGGTTGATAAAGAATCATTTGTATTACAAGGTAATGCGTTTGTCGATGCTGGATCTTGGAGAAATCCAGGTGGAGATTTTGACGATTTTGGAGATGATCAAAACCTTAGAGTGTATCCCGGTCTAGGATTGCGTTTTACTCACAAAAAGATTTTTAATGCAACTTTTAGGATTGATTATGGATATGGAATAACCCCAAACTCCACTAGCGGATTCGTATTTGGAGTAGGGCAATACTTTTAATCAAAAGTGAATTACTATTAAACCTGTACCTGACTAGTAGTAGGTTGTCCAGTATTTAAATGCTGCAAATTGCGCAAGATAGTACGCTTGAAAATGGTGATATCATAAGGCTTTACGATAATATCTGTAAGTCCAGCATTGTAAATTTTATAACGCATTTCCTTTACCTCTACCGCTGTAAGCGCTATGATAGGGATTTTTTTATCAAAGAGTCTAATCTCTTTAGTAGCTTCTAATCCGTCTTTTACAGGCATATTAATATCCATAAGGATAAGATCATATTTATTATCTCTAGCGCATTCTACAGCTTCCTGACCATTGTTTGCAATGCTGCAAGTAACTTCTAGTTTCTGTAGTATCTTCTTTGTCACTATTTGATTGATGCGGTTATCATCTACAATAAGGATGCGCTTATTTTTGAGTTGTTTGTCATCTATAATAACTATGGGATCCACAATTAATGATTCATTTGACATCTCAAAGTCTAGCGTAAAGAAGAATGTAGAACCTTTTCCCACCTTACTTGATAGGTGTATTTCAGCTCCAGAAAGTGCTAGTAGCTTTTGTACAATAGGCAGTCCTAATCCAGTACCTTGATATGTGTAGTGTCTTGAGCTTACTTGAGAAAATTCATCAAATATACTTTGTTGTTTTTCTTCTGGAATCCCTATACCCGTATCTTGGATTGTAAAGTGAATACTGGCCTTTTGATCATTAAGACCAGACGCTTCAAGTAATATATAGATGTCCCCATTTTCTGTAAACTTACATGCATTCCCCACTAAGTTCATCAGTATTTGAGAAAGCCTTGTAGCATCACCCTTTACAAATTCTGGAACGTTGTCATCAATGTTAATGTGAATGTTGTTCTTGTTTTGCTGGCGCATGTATTCAAAAGAAGAAACGATGTTCTTAATAAAATCTCTTGTATTAAAAACTTCATTATTTTCTATAACTGTATTGGAATCAATTTTATTGATTTGTAGTACATCATTTATGAGCGCAAGCAGGTAGTCTGCTGAGAATTTGAGAGACTTAAGATCTTGTTGATGAGATTTTAATTTTGGATCATCCATCAGGATAGTACTGAGCCCTATAACACCATAGAGAGGAGTTCTTAACTCATGGCTCACCGTTGAGAAAAAGGCCGTCTTAGCCTTTGTAGACTGCTCAGATTCATTCTTTGCCGTAAGATATTCTATGTTCTTTTCAGTCAGGCTTTTCACATAGTCTTTCTTACTTCTATACATTCTATAGAGTAGGATTAAGAGCAGAATACTTGATGCGGTAACAACAATTAGAAATTTATTCCAGTTTATCTGGCTTCTTACGATTTCTGCCTGAAGCCTGTTTTTTAATTCATTTCTCTCAATATTCTTTTTGTACTCGGCTACTTGAAAGTTTGCTGCTATTTTTTGAGATTCTTCATTCTGATATTCATCTGTAGTTTCCTCATATAAATTTTGATATTTCACTCCATACTCATAAGCTTCCTTGTACCTTTTTTGACCATAAAGGCTCAAACTATAACTGAGGTAGCTATCTGCAAGTTCAAAGCTAGAAGATTGCAACAAGGTGTCTTTAAAAATCTTTGATAAATGATAATCTACTTTCTTGTAATTTTTCTCATGTAAATAGTAAATGGCCCATTGATTTTCAAGGTTTGCTTTCAGCCCATTTGATAGGTGGTCTTTAAGTTGATCTGCCTTCGTTAGGTACTTTAATGATTTATCAAATCGCTCATGTTCTTGTAGCGTAAGTACAGCGTTTAGATAAGCATTACTTAAGTTTAGAGAATCTTTTAATTTTCTAAATACTATTATAGACTTGTCATGGTATTGAAGGGCTTTATCAATTGAGGACTCTGAGTAACCATAAAGATTTGCAAGATCCATATAGGTCAGACCTAGCCCTAGACTATCTTGTGCGAGGCTAGCGTACTCTTGAGATCGCTCAAAGCTTTCTCTAGCTTGTATGGTATCTAGTAAAATCAAATAGTCATACCCTAGATATCTAAAGCCACTTTGTAAATAACCAGTATGATTTATTTTTTTTGCCTCTTCAATGATTCTAACATTAAGCTCGAGCGATTTACTATAGTTATTAGCCTCGTAATAGGTGGCCGAAGAGTCCATGAGACGCTGTAATCTTTCTTTTATTTTCAAGCTGTCAATCTGTGCAGTTCCTATAGAACTAGACATAATTAGGATTAAAAAAAAAGTAATTCTCTTCATTTCAGTGGTTTAATGTCCAGCAATATACAAAACATTAATAAAACGGTATTTAATCGTGTGATATGATATAAATGTTAAGAAAAATCCTACAAATATAAGAGTACTTAGTTAAGACTATCTCAATTAATAATGACTTAACGTTCTCAAACACTGATGCTCGATATATTTGTGACTAACTAAAACCAAAAACAATGTCAATTCTAACCATCATTTTAAATATCATATTTCCACCACTTGCGGTTGCTTTAAACAAAGGCGTAGGTAAGGATTTAATCATAAATATTATCCTTACAATTCTAGGTATAATTCCAGGTATAATCCATGCCTTTTATGTTAATAGTAAATAATTGAATATCAATATATAGTAGGGATGCATGAAAGTGCATCCCTTTTTTTATAGCAGTTCCTATCTATAAATTGACTAATAAAGTATTTATTTATACTACGCTTTCGCGAAAGCGTAACTATCCATATCACTTGGGTTTTTCCTTATTAGATAATTAGTATAAAAAGCAAACCTACACGTTCAAATTTTCGTAAGTTCACAAACACTAACCAGTGACTCTTATGAATTACTTGCGCCAGCTAGGAATTGCGTTTTCTTGCATACTAACCATCACAATACATGCACAAGAGGAAAAAGTGCGTCCTTTTGACCTCGAGGCAGATTTTTTTTATGGTACGCTCTTAGAACATAATCCAGATATATCTCATCTTATAACAGAGCATCCGCAGGGAATAATGCTTGCCTATAACCGAAAGACTTACGGGTATGAAGCATGGGAGCGACGTTATAATTTTCCAGATGTGGGTTACACTTTTGTGTATCAAGACATGAAAAATGAAAATCTAGGGGAATTATATAGTGCTTATGCGCATTATAACTTTTACTACTGGAAGCGTAGATTACAGTTTAGAATAGGGCAAGGAGTTGCAATTGCCACAAATCCATATGATAGAGAGACTAATTTTATAAATAATGCTTACGGTACCACTGTGTTGAGTAGTACCATGCTTAAATTTGGTTTCAAGCAGGATAATATTTTCAAAAATATAGGAGTACACGCAGGGGTTACCATTATACACTACAGTAACGCGAACCTCAAAGCGCCTAATAACTCCACAAATACTTGGGCATTTACTGCTGGGATTAATTATTTTCCAAAAGCAAATGAGTTTCCGGATTACATCCCACTAGGAGAAAAAACAGCATACTCAGAACCTATACATTATAATCTAGTAGCGAGTGGTGGTGCAAATCAAAGTGATATAAATAATTCTCCACGATACGGATTTTTAACCCTTACGGCATTTGCAGATAAGCGTATTAATCATAAATCTAGTTTTACAGCAGGTGTAGATGCCTTCTTTGCAAATTTCTTAAAAGAGCTTATTCGTTATGAGTCTGTAGCTTTTCCTGAGGGCGAGGTTACTGGTGACGAAGACTGGAAACGCTTTGGGGTTTTTATAGGGCATGAGTTACATTTCAATGAACTTTCATTTGTCTCTCAGTTAGGATATTATGTGTATTATCCATACGATTTTGAAGGAAGGTTTTATAATCGATTAGGACTCAAAAGAAAATTTGGAGATCACTTTTCTGGAAGTATGGTTGTAAAAGCTCACGGCGCAAAAGCAGAGGCAGTAGAATTTGGATTAGGATATAGATTTTAAAGATGAAAAATAAATATTTAATAGTAGTGTTGTTGCCAGTGATGATGTGGTTTGCATCATGTGATACTGAGGATACATTATCATGCCTTAAAACAAGCGGTTCTATAATTACTGAGGAATATGACCTGGCAAGCTTTGATAGTATCATAGTCTTTGAACGTGTACAGTTAGTCGTAAAAGATGCTCCTGAGATCTCAGTTGTACTTGAGACTGGAGAAAACCTGCTAGAAGATTTTGAAGTGTATGTAGAGGATAATACGCTCATCGTAAAAAATAATGCCTCATGTAATCTAGTGAGGGATTATGATACTTCTATATTACGGGTGTCACATCCTAACCTTAGGCAGATTAGAAATAGTAGTGGCAGTACAGTTTTAGGAGATGGCTTGATAAGTTGGAACACCTTGCGACTAGTTTCTGATGATCTTATTGAAGAAGATTTTTATCACAAAGATGGAGATTTTGATATGGAGCTAGACTCAGAAAATGTATTCCTTCAATGTAATGGCTTGTCTAACTTTTTTATACGAGGTGCTGTGACTAATCTAGACATTAACTTGCTGGAAGGTGATAGTAGATTGCCACTACAGGATTTAGCTGTGCAAAATGTTACTATTTTCCATAGGGGTACAAATGATGTATTGATCTCTCCCCAATTATCAATTACAGGAGAACTTAGAAGTACGGGTAATTTGATATTGAATAACACGCCACCTATTGTAGATGTGGAAGCATTTTTTACAGGAGAAGTTATTTTTGATTAGTTCTATACTTCAGGTTTAGACTAAAAAAAAAGGAGTCACTTTAAATAAGTGACTCCTTTTTTAATGATCCTCATGTATGAACTAGTGTCTTAGATGCTTTCTACTACTTTTTCTAAAGCTATTCTTGACTTTGGCTTTTTACTAGGTTGATTAAAATCATCCTCATCGCGATATCCTATTGCAACAGCTACTAGCGTTGCGTAGCCTTTGTTATCTATAATCTTATCGTAATTTTCTGGCTCAATACCTTCCATTGGGGTTGCATCAATATTCATTGCAGCACAGGCGCTTAATAATACTCCTAGAGATAAATACACTTGCTTGTCAAACCATGCCTTGATTTCTTGCTCTGGTAACGGTTTTAGGTATTCTTTATAGTAATCTACTGCACCTTGTGGTAGTTCTTCTTCTATTTGTTTTTCAAAAGCTGCTAGATCATTAATCCTGCTAAATACAACTACAGTATCACTATCTGTTACTTTCTCGGTATTAATCCACGATACTTTAGAAAGTTTTTCTTTGGTAGCTTCGTCAGAAACAAAGGTGAATTTCCATGGCTGGCTATTGATGGAAGACGGACTTAAGCGAAGTATTTCCTTAAGCTCTTCTATATGTTTACTATCTATTTTTTTTGATGCGTTATACTTCTTTGTAGTATAACGTTCTTGCATTGCATTTATAAAGCTCATATCAATTGTTTTTAAACCATATTAGGTATGTGAGTAAAATTAAGTATCGCAATATTACATTGCAATAACTGCCTTAATAGATAGTACTATTTTAAGAGAACTTTATGCGTTTAGGTCGCTGAATGAAGTTCAACTATGATTTGAATGACCTCAGAATAGCTAAAGGAAAGGTTCTTAGATTTTGAATCTCTTGGAGGTTAAGATATTTTCTTAAGGTAATATTTATGCAAATCTTCTGCACTTGCACCAAACCACTTGCGCACATAAATACTCCAGAAGTAAAATTGTAGTTTCCAGACACCATTTTCATCATAACGCCTTGCCGAGGAGGTAAGCCACTCTTGAATTACCACAAACTTACGTTTGGCATATAATTTATTAATAAGGTCATTATCTTCATAAATAATATATCGCTCATCAAAAGTGCCTAATTCCTTAAATAAATCAGTCGTAATAAACTGACTTTGATCTCCTCCTCTGCAGGCTCTCCATTTAAATTGTGTAAGCCACCCAGCGAGTCTTAACCACCAGTGGTTAGAGTCAAATTTCATTTTAAAACATCCGGCAGGATTACCAGCAACCACTTGCTCCATGATATGCTTATCATAATCTTGAGGAGGATAAGAATCTGCATGTAGAAAGTAGAGGATTGAGCTTGTTGCGATGGCTGCTCCTGTGTTCATTTGTTTAGCTCTGCCCTTTGCAGATTTTATCACTGTGACCTGAGGATTGTGATCGCTATAGCTGCTTACGAGCTTGTAAGTATCATCGTTGCTTCCTCCATCTACTACTATTATTTGCTTGACATAATCACAAGAAAAAGCCCTCTCTTTCAAATGTGCTAGTAATTTAATAATCGTTTCAGATTCATTAAGTACCGGTATGACAATCGAAATAGAAGGCTTCATTAAATAATTTATGGTCATCAAATCTACGTAAAAAGAGTAGAGATGGTTTTGAATTACTGCTTATTTAATTCCCAGTTATATTCTTTAAACGTAACAGTCGCATCTCCTGCAACTTCTACCGTGCTGTATTTATTTACGTAAGGGATTAAGCTTTCATTAGATCCTCTATAAAAATCTTTTGTATAAAACTTGAAAATAGAAGATAGCTCTACTTTATTTGCTGTGATAGTATTCTTATCGCTGTTTATGAACTCCTTTGTTGCTCTCTCTAATTGCTCATTAATTTTTCCAGCAGTATATGCTTCTCTCAATAGCGGTGGGCATGAAATAGAAGCACAGTTTATAGCAAAGTGTATTCTAGGTTCGTTCATCTTGCGTAGTACGCCATTCTCAATTCCTCCTAGAGATAGCTTACGGTTTTGCACAGTTACAATTCCTTTAGTCCATACACCGTCTATTTCTTTTATGCTTGTAACATTAGGATTTTTAAGGATTTGATCTACAGTATACGCATTGTAAATATTGATGTAATAAGCCAGCAATTCTTGAACGCTCCAGTCATTATTAGGATCTAGACTCGCAAGTTTATCTAAGTATGCATTAAGGGCTTCTTGATCTTTAGCAAATCCTTTATAATCTACCATTCCTTTTGAATCTACATGCTTTTTAAGAAGCTCGTCCCACGCAGAGTGATCTACATTTACAGTAGAGTTTGCAGTCGTTGAGGTTAGTGTTCCTTCTACTTGCTTAGTAGGCTGTCCTTGACTTGTAATTCCACCTGCAGCTAGTGTAGCGCAACTTTGCAGCGTGATTGCAAAGGCACCTATGGTAAGTAATCGTAAGAAGTTTTTCATAATATATCTTATTGAGAGTACAATATCGCTTTTGCGAAAGCAAAATCAACACCCATTAACGTGTAGTTAAGTGAGTTTTGTGAAAACATTACTACTTATTCAATGTCCAGTCATAATCACGATAACGCACCCTTGCATTCTCTGAAATTGAGGTCGTGGAATAACGATTTAAGAAATCTATAAGAGAGCCGTCTGTTTTAAAGTCTTTTGAAAACCATGTGAAAATCTTTGAAACTTCGACGCGATCACTTGTGATAGTATTGCGGGTAGGATCATTAATAAATTTTCGAGAAAGCATATCTAGTTGTGCATCTACCTTGCTAGGTGTAAAGGCTTCATTAAGCAACGGCGGGCAAGAAAAAGAAGCGCAGTTTATCCCAAAGTGTATACGAGCATCTCCCATTTTACGTAAAATCTCATGCTCAATCTCATTGAGATTATACCACTTGTCTCCTAATTTCCAAAACCGTTGATCCCATGGATCTTTAATATCTTTTATGCTTTCAAGTGGATAGTTGCGTAGTATAAGGTCTATTGTCATCGCATTGTACGTATTCATCCAGTAGGATAGTTTCTCTTCTTGCGACCAAGTAGCAGTAGGCAGCGATTGCCCTAGGGAAGCGATATATGCACGTAAACTACCCCAGTTAGATTTAATACCACTGTAGTTTACATTACCTTCTGTAGAAACGTATTTCTTTAAAAGTGCATCAAAAGCGTCATGATTAAAATTGGAAACTTCTTCTATAATCTCAACTTCAACAACCTCTTCGAGTTCATTATTTGAGACGGTAACTTCAACGACTTCCTCAGGTTTAGAGATCGTTGTTTCTACTTCTTCTGTTTTAGTAATTACCGTTTGTGGTATTTCAACGCGGGTTTCGGTAATATCCATTGGAGTCTCAGATTCGGGAGTAGTTGTAACATTTTTAGAACTGCTACAGCTAGTGAGAAGTGCAATTGTAAGTATGAAGTAAGCTAATTTTTGCATCAGATTTTTTCTAAGATTAGTTCGCTTTCGCGAAAGCGTATGCAATAACCTACTTTTCTTTTTCAGAAAGAGGGTAGGTGATTTGACCTACAAAGTCCGTTGGAAATGTTTCATCTCCGTCAAACCCTAATTCGATATCACGGCCATCATGCGGAACATGACTTGTTCCAAAAAGGTAATCCCATACACTCAACGTTAGTCCGAAGTTTACGCCATACTTTACACGTTCAGGTAATTCTTTTGCGTGATGCCAGATGTGCATCTTAGGGTTATTGAGAATATACTTAAGCGGGCCATAATCCCAGCCTATGTTTGCATGGTTGAGGTGACCTACCGTAAGTGCGGTAAAGTGTATGATAGCCACATATGCAAGGTCAAAACCACCTATAATCGCAATAGGAATGTATAAAAAGGACTTGTACATAATGGGCTCTACCCAGTGATAGCGCATCTGTGCTGCAAAAGCCATCTCCTTTGTGGAGTGATGTACTTTGTGAAAATTCCATAAAAATGGTACTCTGTGTAGTATTCTGTGCGTGTTCCACTGCACAAAGTCAGATATGATAAAGAAGATAAGCAACCCTACACCAAAGGGTAGTGTGTCTACATCAAAAAGTTGGAAGTCACTTAATGCTAAGCCTACCACGCCTAGAATATCATCAAAAAACAGTGCTGCGGTATTTGTGAGTGCGATAAATACAATGAGATTGAGGAAGAAGAAATTAAAGAACATGTAAAATAAGTCCATCCAGAAGTCTTCACGGAAAATCTTCTGATTCTTACGCCACGGAAATACAATTTCTAACCCCCACACTACAAGAGACACAATGATCAATCCCCAGAAATAATTATCCCAGTTATTCTCAAAGAAAATCTCACGCTTAAAATAACTCCAATAGTCGGAGTAAGATTGTAAGAAAGTATCTAAGTATTTGCGCATATTATATTGGTGATAATAACAAATTTACAAAAATCAAAAGGCACAACCTTAGTTGTGCCTTTTGTATTATCCTTACAAGGTTTCAATAGATTTGAATACTTACAAGTGTGCTAATTTTATAGTTATTCGCTTAACAACATCCACCACCATCATAGTGATACGTAGACTCACTTATAAAGATGTCATCACGACCTAAAGCAGCAAGTGCTCCTGCTGTCTTATCACAAATAGCCAGCGGCTGATTTTTAAGAAGTATGTGTCCTAGCTTATCATCAAAAAAGTCTTCTTCTCCATAATAAATGGCAGCTTTACCTGTAAAAATACAAGGTCCGTCTGCTGGCATAGGATCTTTAATTGCTGCTACTTCAATAGACTCAATGTAAATGAGCTCATCCGTAGGGTAGGCTCCAGGATTAAGTATTCTATATGGCTTACGAGCTCTTATCTCAATAGTTCCAAAACCAGCATCTGTAAGTGCTTTTACATACTCGGCTATGGGTAAACTCCCAGAAAGACAAAGCGCGCGTAAACGATCATCATTTCGCAACTCTTCATTCATTTCCTGCTCACAAGTAGGGTCGCTCATTACAAGTTTACCGTGAGGTTTAAGCACGCGATACATCTCTGCAATGGCGCGTTTTAAATCTTCGGCTTTAAAGATGTTGAAGAGGCAGTTTTGTGCAGCTACGTCTATAGAGTTATCTGCTACATTGAGGTTGAGGGCATCTCCTTTTTGAAGATCTACAAATTCGCTCTTAAACCAAGGGTTTAACTTCTCTGCTTCTATAAAGTTTTTGCGAGACGCTTCTAGCATTTCATCCACTACATCTACACCTACTACGCCACCTTTATTACGATTAAAGTATGCAAACTGTAATAGCTCCATACCACCACCTACACCTACATATAGCATCTTAGGCTCATTAGTAAGATCACGAGCATTTACAGTGCTTCCGCAACCGTAATTCATCTCTTGCATAATCTTTGGGATCTTTAATCCAGGTAATTCCCAAATAGGATTTGTAGTACAGCACAGTCCTACATCTGGTGTAAGTGCCGCTTCTTTATAAAGATCATTTGTAGCATTAAGGTAACTCATAACTTGTTGTTTGAATAGATAGTAGTTCGTTTGTAATGATGATATCTTTAGGTTTAGATTCCGCTTTCGCGAAAGCGTGCTTTATAAAGATTTAATCAACCCAGTAAAGAGTGTGATCATCTCTGGCTCTGCCTTACCAGCCATTGCAATTATTTCTGGAATATTTACAGGTTTGAGGTTATCTGGATCACACTCATCTGTAAGAACAGAAACTGCTACTACGGGTAGATTTAAATGATTTGCCACGATAATTTCTGGCACAGTACTCATTCCTACAGCATCTGCTCCTATAATTCTTAAGTAGCGATACTCTGCTCTAGTTTCTAGCTGTGGGCCTACTACAGATGCATATACTCCTTCGTGTAAGTTTATGCCATTGTCTTTTGCAATAGTGCGTAGCGTGTTGTTCATTACAGTGTCATAAGGTGCGCTCATATCTACAAAACGTTCTCCCATTTTCTCTACACCTTTGAAAGCAAGCGGAGATCCTCCTTGAAGATTAATGTGATCATCTATGAGCATTAACTCTCCTTTTTTGAAATCAAGGTTAATCGCTCCAGAAGCATTAGATACTAATAGGTGCTTGATGCCTAAAGCGTGCATCACACGTACTGGGTAGGTTACATCTGTAAGTGAGTAGCCTTCATACACGTGAAAACGGCCTTGCATGATAATAACCTTTTTACCTTCTAGCGTACCGTAGATTAATTTACCTGTGTGGAACTCTACCGTTGCCGTTGGGAAATTAGGGATATGATTATAACTCGCAGTGTGTTCTATCTCAACACGATCAATAAGCTGCCCAAGGCCAGTACCTAAAATGATACCAACTTCAGGTTTCTCAAATCCTTTACCTTTTAAATATTCTGCTGTTTCTATGATGTATTTTTCCATAATATGTTTTTTTAAACGTATTAAATTTTCTTGTTATTGTAAATACTGAGCAAACTCAGCATATGGCTTTAAATCTTCGGCAAAGTCTATATCGTTAAGCGTTTCTAGTTGGTGTGTTTTTAACGTTGCTAGATTATCCATAGTGCTTTTAAATACGGTATCTCCGCCCCATTCTTTATTGTAAAATACTTCTTTTACAAGCTTGTTCATTCCCAATAAATAATAACCTCCATCTTGCGCTGGACCTATCACTGCATCGTTAGAGTGTAGCGCGTCAAAAGCTTCATTTATGTGAGAAGCACGCAAGTCAAAAAGGTCACTACCTACAATGAGTACATTGTCATACCCATCAGTAAACGCTTGATCGAAGGCATTGTGCATACGTACACCTAGATCTTCACCTTCTTGCTGGAATTTTTCAAAAATGGCATTATCCCACATATCATCTGGGCGCACTTGCACAGAGTAGCCTACGCGTTTTGTGCAGTTTAAAATTGCAACTACGTCTTTAGTATGCGAGAGTAATTTCTTGTAAATCTCAAGAGCGTTTTCTTGACCTACGCCTTTTGCAAGCCTGCTTTTTACTTTGCCTAGCTCTGGATTCCTGGTGAATATAAGTAGTAGGTTGTTGGTCATTTTAGTTTCTTGTAGTTTACGATTACATAAAAAAACATGAGCGCCATCACGATAAGTTGCTGGTACATACTTGAATTATTTGCCCAGCTTAAATTGTCAAAATGTAATTTGCTTATAGTGACTACAATCAATAGTATTATCAGTATGATAAAGATGAAAAGAACTTTTTTTCTAGTCATTACTCGTCATCTTTTTTTGTCCATTGGTCACTTTTTTTAATGGCTATAAACATCCCAATATTTGCAATAATAATAAGAATACTAGAGAGGTAGTCTTTCCAAGTGGATGTCTCTTTAGTAAGATGATAAGCCAGTAAAGCAAATCCTCCTATGGTGAGTCCTATAAAAATGAGTGGTATATATTTATTCATCTAGTAAACTTTATGTCCTGTTTTTAAATACTTTCCCCATATTTTGGAAAATACGTGAACAGAGTCGGTTGGTTGTTTTTTCTTGTTTTGAATTTCGTAGCCTTCATCTTTCCAAGCAAATATGCTTCCGTATAGATTTTTGACATTTGTAAACCCTTTCTTCTTCAGTCGCTCGCCAAAGTCTTCAGAGCGTATCCCTACGGAGCAATAAACGACGATGGGTTGATCTTTTTTTGCTTTCGCGAAAGCGTACATACTATCATTCACCTTCTCAGAAACCCACACCGCTCCAGGGATATGACTCACGTCAAACTCTTCCTTTTTACGAGTGTCTAAAATTAAATAGTCACTCATTTCCATCTTGAGTTCTTGCACAGAAATATAAGGAACAGAGCGTGTGTTGTACTGTTTTAAAAGCACATCCATATCCGACTGTCCAAATGAAACTGCCGAAACCAATAGAAGTAATATGTAAGCGATATTCTTAGTGTTCACGTCTTATAGTTTTATGCCAAATCCTTGTAAGCCACTCTCTACAGGTGGTAGTATTTCTGTGTTGTCCCAGATTCCAGTTACGATGGTACGTGCATATTCTTCTGGTAGTAAGCCGTTTTGCATTAACTGGCTCGTGAGCTTGTAATTATATGCAAAGGTATGGTGTTCATAGCTAAGATTGTCAGAAGTATCATCTAGAATGGCATACCAGACTTCGGTAGAGCCGTCATTTGCTGGCATCCCTATCACGCCAGGGTTGAGCCAGAGTTTATCTTCTTGCTCCGTATGAAAAGGTAAGCCGCAATGTCCCGCAATGATCACATCACTTTGGGTTGTATCAAAATTTGAGCCTTTTATTTCCCAAGGCGTAGATTTAAATATGAATTCAGAAATATGATTATATGAGCCGTGTACAACCGAAACCTTTTTACCAGCGTAGGTAAATGTAATATGGTCTGGAAGCGCCTCTAATGTCTCTAGCGAATTCTTAGAGAGTTTGCTTTGTGCGTATGGATACCACAGCTGGCTAAAACCATCACAACGCGATCCTTCTCTAAAATCGCAACCGCAATCTTCTGCGCCCTCACTCAGTTGTTTTTCTACATTACCGGCGATACCGTGTGTTCCCCATATTTTATAGAGTTGTACGGTTTCTTCAGGCTGCGCACAATAACCCACGATATCTCCTGTGCAGATGCAATTTTCTGGAGCAATCCCTTGTTGCTCTGCAATAGATTTTAGTTTCTCAAGCGCTTGTAGGTTGCTATACACACCGCCATACAGCAATACTTTGCCAGTGAGCTTGCCTATGTTTTTTATCTTTTTATCCATCGTGGTATGAGGTATAATATGGTACAGGCTGTGATGCCCCAGACGTTTGTCCAGAGTAACGCAGCATAAGATCCTGTTGTAAATTGTAATGATAGTGGTAAGGCATCAAAAACTAATATGAAGCCAAAAATGATACCAGTTACTACACTCAAGTAATAGCTGATTTTTGGGGCTGGCTTTCGCCAAAATAAAAATACTGGTGTTAGTCCAATTACCATCGTTCCAGATATGGTCGTGGCGCTTAAAATCTCTGCATTAAGAAATACGGGAATAGTTCCCAATATGGCAATCACAGCCATAGATAATCTCCCAAACGAAAGATTTTTACCCAAATTTAAATCGACTGAAAGTAATTTTGAAAATGACGAGAATGTGCTGTCCAGCGTAGATGCCGCCGAGGTAATCATAATAAAGTTGATGACTAGTAATATGACTACGCCAAAAGCTTTACCCACTTCTACAGCGGCTTGACCTGCCATTCCTTGTGACTGGGCATACACACCTATTACACTAAATAAGATAATGCAAGCTGCTCCCAATACCGAGGCGATTAGAAAGCTACGTAGGGTAACCTTCGGCGAACTTAAAAAAGCTCTATCTGTTAATACAGGATCGTGAAAGGGATATGAGAATGACTGTAACAAGGCTGCAAATAGCAAATTAAGACCGAGATCAAAACTCCACGTTCCAGAGGTCGCAACCTCCTTCACACTAAAATCATCTACCGAAAATATGCTCCATAAAATCACACATAGCAATATGGAGAATAGTCCCATCTGTATCACATCTGTAAATATAGAACTGCTCAATCCGCCCTTGAGCGCATAAGCCAGAGTGAGTATCGTAAAGACCAGAATCGCCCAATAATAAGGAGTGCTTCCCATTTCTCCAAAATAAGAACCTATCACCATAGTGTTACTCCACACCTCATTAAAAAGCCTAATGGCAATGAGCACAGAAAATAAGCGCATCGCTCCTTTTCCAAAGCGAGAAGTTAGAAACTGATGTATACTTGTAAACCCACCTTGCAAACGCATCTGGTAGATAATCACACCAGCCACAGCAAAGGAGAGGTAGTAACCCGCATAAGCCACACCACCCACAATCCCAAAACTCAGACCTAAGTTGGCAGCATTTGTAATACTCTTTGCAAAAATCCACGATATAATGAGACTACCCGTAAGCATCCATACATTAGGAGACTTCTTACGATGCGTAGCCTTAAAAAACTCATCAGGACTTTTGGCAAGCGGAGACAGCACAAACATCAACACACTCGATGCTATAATTAATCCCCATTGCCAGATTTCTACATTCATATATTGGTTTCTTATTCTAATCGTTATCACTTTCCGTTAGGAAAGTGTATTTCATAAAAGTTCCCCTCTTTGAAGAGGGGCTAGGGGAGATGTCCGCAGTACCCTCCCACAATTCCTTAATCTACATCCCACCACACGCGCACATTAAGACTATTGCCGTCTGTGGCATCAAATGCTGTCTGGTAATTATCTGCATTGAGCGCTTCTTCTTCAGATGGGTAAGGCATACGTACGGGAATTAAACCGTCGTTGAGACTTGCTTGCACATCCATAAACGCAGGAAACCCGGTGCGTCTATATTCTATCCAACCTTCATAACCGTTTATGATGTTTGCAATCCATTTTTGAGTAACAATTTGTTCTAGTGGCGAACTATCTGCGTTATTAAAAGCAGCATTTCCTGTTAGATAATCTACTGGTAATGGTGTTTGCCAGTATTCAAAAGCTAGGGTCACACCGTTTTCGTAAAGTGCCTGCGCATCTCCAGAGATGAGTCCGCGCTGGGCAGCTTCGGCTAGAGCTAGCGAAGTTTCCCAAGCGGTCATAAAGTTGGCATCTAGTACAGAGGTATCTTCTCTAAAGGCAGTGCCTGCAAGTGATAAATCTCCTAGCACGGCAGCCGTTGAGGTTGCATCTATACCATTTATAAGTCCGTTAAATTCGTCAGTATTTGATGCTGGTCTAAAAAACGTATTAAGTCTAGTGTCTTCAAGGTCTACAAGAATGGTTTCCATCGTTTCTGAGAGCACAAAATTGTTAAAGTCGCCCACACGCAACTGTGCAAGTCTAAAACTATTAGGCTCCGCATTGCTAAAGTTAAAAACAGCATTATCACTATTACTAGTTATAAAGTTATCCTCATTAACCAGCGCTTGTAAATCTGCACTTACATCTACACGATCTGAGATACGTAAAAGATGTTTGATTTTAAGACTGTTTGCAAAGCGTACCCAAGCTTGTAAATCACCACCATAAAGAATATCTCCCTCTAGCGGGATCACATCTTCATAAGACTCAATAGCAGCAATTCCCGCATCTAGATTTGCTAGAATACCATCTGCTCCAGTATATATAGCCTCCTGCGTATCATAAGCTGGTGTTACCGTTCCATCTATTCCATTAAATGCCTCTGAGTAAGGAACATCGCCAAAAAGATCTGTAAGTCCAGCCGCCATATAAGACTTGAGGATAAGAGCAGGACCTTCATACACAGCAAAGGTCACATTAGTTTGCGCCTGCTGTAAGATAATCTCATTGTCTCTTAAATTCGTATAAAAAATAGGCCAAGGATTTCCACCTAGCTGCGGTGATTTTAAGGCGTGACGATCAAAAAGATTAAAGTCAAGAGCCGTTCTGTGCTGCGAGAGTAAATCTCCAGCCACAAAACCTTCATAACTCATTTGCTCTCCGTAGTCATAAATAACTTGTCGCAACAACAAGCTAGGTTGCACGCTTACGGGATCATTTGGGTTGGTGTTTATTTCTTCAAAATCTTCTGTGCAACTGCTCATTCCAAGTAAAAGCAGGAGCGAAGTGATGTATAAAAAATGTTTCATTTGTAATGTTTTATGTTACGCTTTCGCGAAAGCGTTAAAAGTTAAATCCTGCCTTAAATCCGAAGCTTCTTGTTGTAGCATAGCTCAAATCTTCTACACCGCTCACAAATCCTTGTCCTTGTACTGCAAGTTGTTCAGGGTCAAAATGTGGGTTTTCTGTGATGGCAAAAAGATTGCGCCCTATAAGTGAAAGGTTTACATCTACACCTTCTTTAAGACCGATAAATCCGTCTTTAAGCTTGAAAGAATATCCTATAGAAAACTGACGAAGTTTTAAGAACGAGGCGTCATAAATGTTGTTTTCTTCGTGGTTACGGTCATAAAACTGGCGGTAGTAACTCTCTGCCGAAACTGCTGTGGTGTTTGGAACAAAATTTGGATTTGCCGCAGTACCTGTGTTTACAACTCCTTGTGCTATAATTCCCTCTTCTGGGCGGAAAGCAGTTTCTGCTAGTTGGCCTCCTACATTACCTAGCGCTCGCGTTCTTGAGACAATATCTCCACCTTGACGCCAGTCAAATAAGAAAGAAGCACTCCACTGCTTGTAGCGGAAATCATTGTTCCACCCTAGATTAAAATCTGCTGTGTAGTTTCCTATTTTCTTGAGGTTGTTGTCTGCAATAAAGCGACCGTTATTATCAATGATAAAATCGCCATCGTCATTACGTAGGTAGCCTGTTCCATAAATATCGCCAACTTCCCCGCCCTCTTCTACTTGGAAAAATACGGTTTGGTTTGCGCTGTCATAAATACGGCTAAAGGCAAGCGTAAGACGACCATCAGATTGTGGTAAACTTTCAACTACGGACTTGTTGGTGCTGAAGTTAAAGGTTGTGTTCCATCTAAAGTTTTCATTTACGATAGGAGTGATGCCTGCAATGACCTCGATACCCGAAGTGCGCACCTCACCACCATTTACCACCTGCTGATTAAAGCCTGAAGAAATAGCAATAGGCAAGGAGATAATCTGATCTTTGGTAAGGGCGTTGTAGTACGTGAAGTCTACATTAAACCTGTCTTTAAAGAAGCGTATATCCGTACCTATCTCGTACGAGGTAGTTTGCTCTGGTTTTAGGTTTGCATTAGGGATAAAGTTTTGTGCGCTAAAAGTGGGCTGCCCTTCAAAAGGAGTCTGTGCGATAAATGCTCCAGAAGTTTGGAAAGGATTGGTGTCATTACCCACCTGAGCAACACTTGCTCTTAATTGCAAGTAGCTTATTGCCTCTGGAAGTTCCCAAACGTTAGATCCTATAAAACTCAAACTAGCCGAAGGATAGAAAAACGAAGTGTTATCTGCACTAAATGGCGTTGCCAGCGCACTTGACCAGTCATTACGTCCTGTAACATCTAGGTATAAGAAATTCTTGTAACCCAGTTTTGCCACTCCGTAAAATGAGTTGATACGCTTTTCAGATTCAAATTGGAATGCTTCTATAGGTGATGCGGCATTATTAAGGTTAAAAATACCTGGTTGTGCAAGGTTTGTAGCTTGCACCTGTTTTGTAGAAGCTACTTGTGATAAGCGGTTACCTCCAAGACTTACATCTAGCGAGAAATCGCCAAACTTGTTATCATAGTTAAGTAAGAAGTCTGTATTGATCTCACGATAAAAAACATCGTGCTCTGCATAGCCACCATTTTGAAAACGATTGGAACTAAAGTTCCTTAAAAACTGTCGTTTCTCACTACTGTAGTCCATCCCTGTGCGTATGGTAAGGTCAAGATTTTTGGCGAGTGTCTGTGTAAGGGCAATGTTTCCAAAAACGCGATCACGGTTAAAAGAGTTTCTGTTTTCTTGTAAAATAAAAAACGGATTATCAAAGAAGGTGTAGTTAAAAGAGTACTGCTGCACGCCTTCTAGACCTGGCTGCCAGTAATCACGTAGGCTGTCTATATTAAGAGAGCGAGGCCCCCAGGCTACGAGTGAGTAATTTACATTCTCACTTCCGTATCCGTTTGATGGGCGGTTATCACTACCAGAATTTACATAACTAATGCTCGCCTTAATTTTAGTTTTGTCTGTTGGCTTAAAGTTGAGTTTTGTTGCGATAGTCTGTCTATCTAAGTTTACACCAGGGATGATAGACTCACTACGTAGATCTGTAAACGATATACGGAAATCACCTTTGTCAAATCCGCTAGAGACAGATACGTTATTTATGGTGGTTACACCAGTTTCATAAAAGTCTTTTAGGTTATCTGGGTTCGACCTAAATTCAGTAGGAGTGATGGCAAGTCCATTGTATAAAGCTGTATCTCCACCACGTACAATCGTTCCATCTGCAAGTGTCACCGGACTATCAAACTGCGGAATTAAATTTCCAGCATCTAGTCTCGGTCCCCAAGAATAGGTGATGTTATCTGAGATTCCTGCTCCGAGGCCATCTACATATTCAAAAACACCGCCTTGTCCTTGTCCGTACTCGTTTTGAAAATCTGGAAGTTGGAAAGCACTGTCAAAAAAGATAGAAGAGTTAATGCTTATACCCAATCCTTTTTTCTTGCTACCATCTTTTGTTTCAATAACAATTACTCCATTTGATGCACGTGTACCGTATAGTGCGGCAGCACTTGGACCTTTAAGTACAGAAACAGAAGCAATGTCATCTGGATTTACTTCCATCGCGCCGTTTCCAAAATCTACTTCTTGAAAACCTGCGGCTGCCTCATTTGTAAAGTTGAAAACGGTGTTGTTATTTATAGGTACTCCATCTACCACAAACAGCGGATTGTTATTAGAAAACGAAGCTTCTCCACGTATGCTTATGCGCGATGAAGATCCTACTCCTGTTGCGCCTTGCGTGACGGTGACACCAGCAAGCTTACCAGAAAGGTTATCCAGAAAGTTTACAGACTTTACCTCGTCTATATCTTTTGCATTAATTGTTTGTACTGTATATCCTAGTTCTCTTGTGTTGCGTTTTACGCCCAGCGCAGTAACTACAATCTCATTTAATCCCTCAAAGGAATTTTCTAGAGCGATATTGATTTTCGTTTGCGAAGAAACTACAACTGACTGTGTAGTAAATCCTAAAGCAGAAAACTTCAGTCTGTCGTTTGGTGATGTTGTAGTGATGGTGTAAAAACCATTTTCGTCTGTAATAGTTCCTTGGGTTGTGCCATCTAAAATGACATTTACAAATGGTATTGTGGTGTTATCTTCTGCGCTTGTAACGGTTCCGGTAACGGTAGTTTGAGCATACAAACTTGCTGTAAAAAGCAAGAGCATACTAAGATAAAATGATTTCATCTGAGTGTATTAGTTGGTAATTAAGAAAATCTAAGAATAACTGTAAGCTGTTTTGGCTTACAAGATTTAAATACTAACTAATGATGGTGATCCTTTATTAAAGTGGCTTTTAGTGAGCGACTCAAAGAATCGGTTTGTATTGTGATAACTAAGAGAAAGACCTTGATTGACTATGTTTTGTATAAGTTGTAATAGTCTTTTTGATAATGTGGTAGTCTCTTTGAGCATCTGCTGTAAATCTGCAAATGTGTCAAGATCTGAGAGCGTCTCAAGTAGGTAAAGGTTTGGACGCTTTCGCGAAAGCGTATCAGAAATAATAGCACCCAGTTTACTAGATTGCCACGGTAGGTTTTTAAATTGCTCAGGCTTAAAATGTTTCTTTTTAATCCCCATTAAATAGCAACCGCCATCAGTACTTGGGCCAATAACAAGCGCAGACT
The DNA here is from genome assembly GCA_913060645.1 of uncultured Dokdonia sp. Taxonomy (GTDB): domain Bacteria; phylum Bacteroidota; class Bacteroidia; order Flavobacteriales; family Flavobacteriaceae; genus Dokdonia. Next base: position 22,721 of record CAJXSW010000023.1, read on the forward strand.
GTTTGAGCTTTTCTTGTGCTAAAAGTATATGCCCCGCCGAAAGGTGCGGAGTGTCATTACCTATGGTTATAACTTGGTCATAACCACTGTCAAAAACTGCTGTCAGCGCATTTGTAAAACGCTCGCCAAAGGTGTTTCCTACCTGCTCATTTTCAGAAAAAATAACATAGGGGATTCCTGTCTTGCGTGCCGTAGTAATAGTTTGCCTATTGAGCTCTTTAAATAAAGCCATAGACTGCCCGAGCTTCTTGCAAGAAGCTTCGGTAGTTGCTGTTTGAGCAAATATGAGTATGGCGGTTTTTTGTGTCGTGATTTTCTACGTATTAAGCAACGGTTCCTTGACAACTACTTCCTGCGCCTGCAGTACAACCATAACAGTGCTGAGAGATCATAATGTTACGATCATTAAGTAAATCTTCATTATAATCTTTAATGTGTTTTACACTACTCGCCACTGGCAATTCTAGCATTTGATTAAAATCACAATCAAATAAATAACCATCCCAACTTATTGAAATTGTGTTTTTACACATCACATTCTCTACTGCGGCAGGGTTATATGCCTCTACGAGTTGATACATATAATCCTCATAGTTTTCTGATGCGATGAGGTAATCTAAAAATCGTGCTATGGGTAAGTTTGTGATTGCAAAAAGGTTGTGAAATTGGATATTAAAATCTTCCATCAATCCTTTTTTAAAGTCTTTCTCCATGCTTGCTTGGTCTCCCGGTAAGAAAGCTCCAGATGGATTGTAAACTAGGTCAAGTCTTAAGTCACTGCCTGGCATACCATACCCGCGCTCATTAAGTTCTTGAAGTGCCTTTATAGATTTATCAAAAACACCATCACCACGTTGTTTGTCTGTCTTTCCGCGAGTCCAGTGGGGCATAGATGAGATGACGTGTACGTTGTGTTTTTTAAAGAAATCTGGAAGATCGTAATACTTTTTATTTGCACGTATAATGGTGAGGTTAGAACGCACAATAAAGTCTTTAATCCCAGCCTTACTTGCCTCTTCTACAAAACGTCTAAAATGCGGATTCATCTCTGGTGCACCACCAGTAAGATCTAGCGTGTGAGCTCCTGTGTTGCGTATCACTTCTAGACATTGCTCCATAGTCTCCCAAGTCATAATCTCCTTGCGATCTGGACCAGCATCTACGTGACAGTGATCACACACTTGGTTGCACATGTACCCCACGTTAATTTGGAGTATTTCTAGCTTATTAGGGCGTAACGGTAGCTGATTAGTCTCCTTTATTTTCTTAGCAAACGTAGGTAGTTCATCTTTGAAAATACCATTAGATAAAATTTCTATCTGCTTATTTGCTTGTGCGAGTTCGCTACCTTCTTTCTTCAGTGATTTTGTTGCTGACATTTAAAAATATTTGTCGTTTGTAGTGTTGATTTCTTTTGGTTGGAAATCTGTATGAGTACGCTTTCGCGAAAGCGTAAAACTACCCGTCTAGTTTATTTACTTTATTCATCATCATTACGCCGTGTACCAGCGTCGCACCACTTTTTATAGCGGCACCTACGTGCACAGCCTCCATCATCTCTTCCTTAGTGATTCCTTTCTGTAGGCCGTCTTTAGTATATGCATCTATACAATATGGGCACTGCTCTGTGTGGGCAACGGCAAGTGCGATGAGCGATTTCTCACGCGCAGTGAGTGCTCCCTCTTCAAAAACTTTACCGTAATAGTCAAAAAACTTAGTTCCTAACTCTTCACTCCACTCCGTGATTTTTCCGAATTTTCTTAAATCTTTTGGGTCGTAATATTGATCTGCCATAATAAAATTGTTGTGTAAACACACGAATATACCTTTAATCGTAACCACTCCCAATTACTTACGTAGAAAATTAGATTCAAGTTTTGATGTCTTGAAATTCTAGCTGTACATTAGCATAGGAACCATTGATATGACTATAACTAAAATGACTTTTGGCTTTACAGCTTGCGGTGAGGAAATTTTTAAATTTATTATAAAAAACCATCGCGGACTGCAAGTAGAGGTGCTCACATACGGAGCAACTATACAGAAACTTTATGTTCCCAATGGGGATGGTGGAGTAGTGGATGTAGTTTTAGGTTTTGATACTTTACCAGAGTATGAGGCTGCACATCCGTATGTAGGGAGTTTTATAGGGCGCAATGCAAATAGACTTAAAAAAGAGGTGGTTATCGCGGGTGAAAAAATAGCGTTAACTGTAAATGAAGGAGAGAGCCAACTTCACGGAGGTATTAAAGGTTTTGATAAACGTGTCTGGGATGCAGCAATAGTAGATGACAGCTTGGTGCTTTCTTTATACAGTAAAGATGGTGATGAGGGCTTTCCAGGTAATTTAAAAGTCCAAACTACTTTTAAGCTTGTGGACCTACGACTAGAAATGCAATTAAGTGCTACTACAGACCAGCCAACTATCGTAAACTTCACCAGGCATGATTATTTTAACCTGTGTAGTGGAGTAAAGAATTCTGTTGTAAGTCATAAGTTGCAAGTTCATGCAGGCTCGTATACTGAGCTAGATGGGAATAAGATTACTACTGGTCACTTAGTGCCAGTTGCGGACACTCCATATGATTTTATGGAAGTGAGATATGTGGGAGATGCAGATGATGGTTTTGATTTAAATTACGTGCTAGACAACGCACCAAGTAAACTTAGGCTAGCGGCTCAAGTATGGGCTCCAGATAGCGATATTACTTTGAAGGTATATTGCACGCAACCGGGATTACAGTTTTTTAGTGCAAAATCTATTATGCTTGCAAGTGGTAAAGAGGACTATGAGCTTGTAGAAAGTCCAGGATTGTGCTTAGAACCACAATATTTTCCAAATTCTCCTTCACATTCACATTTTCCTTCAACAATCCTTTTGCCATCGGAAGTGTATGAGGAACAGGTAGTTTATGATTTTGGGTAATGCTCTTGTGATTGTAAACAACAAATTAATTTCAAAAAAAAAATGAATTTTATTTGAAAAAATACTTGCCAGAGTTCAGAAAGGTTTTATATTTGCAACCGCTTACGAAAGCTACTAGAGGTTGTCCTAATAATAATTAGAATACTCGAGTAACAAACATAAGCAACCTAAAAATATTTAGGTGCCTTAGCTCAGTTGGTAGAGCAATGGACTGAAAATCCATGTGTCCCTGGTTCGATTCCTGGAGGCACCACTAAAAACCCGATCTTTTGATCGGGTTTTTTGTTTTTACATCTCACGCTATCTCTAAGTTGTGATAATTATAATATTTGCTTACCATATGCTTAACACACAGTCGTGATATTCTAAAGTAGCTTTGCATAAAAAAATATGCGTCGATATATTTATATAACAATGGCAATTTTAGGTGTGACTATGTTGAGCTGTTCAAGTACTAAGCATAAAAACATCTCTTATCTAGGTGAAGAAATTATAAGCACTAGTCAAGCAGAAAATCTTGAGGCACCTACCCTTAACATCTACGAGCCTTCTGGCGATCAAGAAAAAACACCCGTACTTATTTATGTGCACGGTGGTAACTGGAATCAAGGCAAAAAAGAAATATACTGGTGGTTGGGACGCAACTTTGCGCAAAAAGATGTTCTTGCTGTACTGCCAGGATACACGCTTAGTCCTAACGCTACTTATGATGATCAAGCTGCGCAAATTGCAAAAGCTATAGCGTGGACAAAGGAAAACGCTGCTCAATATGGCGGAGATCCTGAAAGGATTTTTGTTACGGGACATTCGGCTGGCGGGCACCTCGTGGCGCTGGCGGTAATGAATCCCAAGTACAATATCAATCCTGATGATATTTCTGGGATTATCCTTAATGATGCAGCTGGGCTTGATATGCATCATTACTTGAGTGAGAATGCTCCAAGTGCGAGTGATAATTACAATACCACATGGACGACTAATCCTGAGTTGTGGAAAGATGCCTCTCCTATATATTTCATTAATGATAAAACGCCACCTATACTCAGTTATTTAGGCAGTAAAACGTATCCTTCTATTACGGTGGCAAATAATCGCTTTAAAGAAGAGCTAATTAAATTTCAGCCAAATGCACGCAGGATCACGCTAGACAAAAAGCATGTACCTATGATTACTCAATATATTTTTGGTTCAAATAATAGGTATGACGAGATTATACAATTTATGAGCGAGCAAGAGTAGGATGACGTATTTTTAGCAAATGATTTTATTTATAGCTGGTGCAGCTCTTTTTATATTTATGGGCTATGGCCTTTTTACGCTTTCGCGAAAGCGTACCCCACAGCAATTTCCTGTAGCATGGGAGGAGATTTTAAGTAATGAGGTGCTATTTTACCAGAAATTATCTGCAGAGAAACAAGCATTTTTTAAAAAGCGCATGATGGCTTTCCTCGCGGAAGTAAATGTGGAGGCCGTGCAATTTGAAATTACAGATAGAGATAAGATTTTTGTCGCTGCAAGTGCTGTCATTCCAATTCTCAATTTTGGAGATTGGCATTATAATAACCTTGACACAGTTTTAATCTATCCAGATTATTTTAATGCAGACTTGGAGTTTCACTCAGACGGAGAGGATAGAAACATAGGTGGTATGGTGGGCTCTGGGCAGTTTGAAAATCATATGATTTTATCGCGCAAAGCACTGGTGTTTGGATTTGCAAACAAGACAGACAAGGGTAATACTGCCGTTCATGAATTTGTACACTTGCTGGATAAGATGGACGGAGAGACCGATGGGATACCAGAGTTTTTATTAGGAAAAGAAAATATAGCTCCTTGGTTAGACCTTATGTATAAGGAGATGGATGCTATAAATAATGATAAGTCAGATATAAGGAAATACGGAGGAACTAGTGAGATAGAATTCTTTGCGGTAGCCTCTGAGTATTTCTTTGAACGTCCAGAATTGTTCAAAAGGAAACATCCTGAACTTTATAAAATGCTAGAGCTCTGTTTTGTGACAGGTGTTTCGGCTTAGTTTTATCATTCCCTTAACACCCTAGGTGCTTTGCTTTTGTATTTTTGGTGCTTACTTTAATTTATGCAACTTATTATTGATGTTGGAAATACTAGGGTCAAGGCGGCTATCTTCCTTGATGATGTATTGCAGGCGCGACACCATTTTCTCTTAGAAAATTTTATAGAAGAGGTAGGGGAGTTTGCAGGTTTGTGTCCTGTGAAGAAAGCTATAATTTCATCAGTAGGTAGATTATCTGAGGAGCAAGCGCGATCTGTGCAGCTGCGTTTTCCTACTATAATCCTTAGTCATAAAACATCGCTTCCATTTAAAAACGACTACGGCACTCCACATACACTTGGTGTAGATAGGATTGCGTTGGTAGCCGCTTTCGCGAAAGCGTACCCTCAAAAAAATGGACTCATTATAGATGCAGGTACGTGTATAACGTATGATTTTATTACTGCAGAAGGCTCTTACAAAGGAGGGGCGATATCACCAGGATTGCGATTGCGATATGAAACTTTAAACAATCTCACGGCAAATTTACCACTACTTGAAAAGCAAATGCCAGAGAGCATTGTGGGGACAAGTACTCATGAAGCAATACATTCTGGCGTTGTCCAAGGGGTTTTACTTGAAATTGATGGGGCAATAAATCATTATAAAGAGCATTATAATGTAGAAACCGTAATAATAACAGGGGGTGATGCCGAATTCTTGGCAAAACGATTAAAAAATAGCATCTTTGCGCACTCAAAATTTTTGTTAGAGGGCCTCAATTATATCTTAACATATCAGAATGATTAAAAAACTTTTTATAGTAGCAGTGTTGATGGTGGCCTTTAAGGGTCTTGCACAAGAGGGAGCTACGACATCTCCATATTCATTTTACGGAGTAGGTTTACAGCAGTTTAAAGGTACTGTTGAAAATAAATCTATGGGAGGAATACAGTCTTATAGTGATAGTTTACACTTGAATTTACTAAACCCAGCTTCGTTAGGTAAACTGCGTTACACAACTTTTACTGTGGGTGGTAATCACCAAGAGGTTACAGCAAAAGATGCATTTACAGAAGAGGGTTCTTCAAAATCTACATTTGATTACCTAGCGATAGGTTTTCCGGTTTCTAAAAAAGCAGGGGTGAGTTTTGGACTCATGCCATATACTACTGTAGGTTATAAGCTTGATGATAGTGATGAGGATATTGTAAACGCCTTTAGTGGTCGTGGAGGTATCAATAGAGCATTTTTATCTGCTGGATATACAGTGGCGCCAGGTCTAACTGTAGGTGCTAGTGCAAATTATAACTTTGGTAATATTCAAAATGAGGCATTGAGATCTCAAGAAGGGGTGGAGCTAGCTACACGAGAAAGTAATCGTAGTGACTTTTCTGGATTTACATTTGATCTTGCAGCTCAGTATGAGCGTATGATATCAGATAAGCTTCAACTTACGTCATCTGTTAAATATTCACCATCTTCAAGTATAGGCACAGAAAATTCACGTCAAGTGGCTTCTGTGATTTTTAATAGCACTGGTATAAGCGCAGATGTAGATTCTGAGCAAATTGATGTACAGGATACAGATTTTGATTTTCCTTCTACTTTGACGTTAGGATTAGGAATTGGAGCAGTAAATAAGTGGTTTGTAGGTGCAGAATATACATCTCAAAAATCAAGTAATTTTAGTAATAGAACATTTACACTAGATGATGTGGCTTTTGAAGATGCAAGCCAGATGCGTATTGGAGGATTTTATACTCCTAAATATAACTCTGTTACAAGTTACTGGGATCGTATTGCTTACAGGGCTGGTTTTAGATATGAAGAGAGCGGTATTATAGTGTCTAACGAGGACATAAACGAGTTTGGCATATCTTTTGGAGTAGGACTACCTACAGGACGTAGAATAAGTAATTTGAATCTTATGTTTGAGATGGGCCAGCGAGGAACGACAAGTTCAGGTCTTATTCAAGAGAATTTTATTAATGTAGGAATAAGCTTATCGGTAAACGACTTATGGTTCGTCCAGAGTAAATTTAATTAATTGAAAAACCCAACACTATGAAAACTAAATTAACCACACTTTTTGTAGCTATAGTAATGACAGTAGGATTTACTGCTCAAGCTCAAATAAGTGAAGAATGTATGACCACAGGTTCTATATTCAACGAAGCTGCAAAAGTTAAGAACTGGGATGCTGCGAGAGCACCATTTACAAAACTTAGAAAAGATTGTCCTAACTGGTCACTTGCATTATACCAGTATGGTGAGAAATTATTAAAAGCAGATCTTAAAGCCGCAAGCGGTGAGCAAGAGAAAGCAGTAGCTCAAGATTTAATCTTATTACTACAGCAAAGAGAGCAGTATTTTCCAGGAAAAACTGACAAAGGTGAAAATGCTGCAGATCAGGCTCAGATAATGTTTGATAGCAAAATAGGAACTAAGAAGTCTCAGTTTGATGCATTTCAAAAAGCATTTCAACTAGACGCAGCTTCTATTTCAAGCGCAAAAAGCATCTATACTCGTTTTAAACTAGCTGTAGATTTATATAAAGAAGGAGCGCAAATTCCACTACAAGACGTTTTTGATCTTTATGATGATACTCAAAGTAAATTAGGAAAAGAAGCAACTGTTCTTGATTCTAAGCTACAAGCTCTTTTAGATAAAGAAGAGGCTGGTACAGCACTTAGTGCTAAGGAGAAAAGAAGAGTAAAAGGTTATGAAACTAACCTAAGAGCTTTTGGAATCTTTGGAGGAAGTACTGATGGTGCAATGGGAGCTTTAGGTAACTGTGAGAACTTAGTGCCACTTTACCAAAAAGATTTTGAGTCTATGAAAAATGACAAAGAATGGATTAAGAAAGCTGCTGGACGTCTTGCTGGAAAAGATTGTACTGATACAGATTTATTTAAGCAAATGGTTGAAAGTTTACACAGACTTGAGCCTTCTGCAAAATCTGCAAAGTACTTAGGTATCTTAGCTGGAAACAGAGGAGATTCTGCAGCAGAGTCTAGATATTACCAAGAAGCAATTGATCTTGAAACAGATCCTACAGAAAGAGCAAATGCTTATTACAGACTTGCAGAAAAAGCAAGAAAATCTGGAAGCTACGGTAAAGCAAGAGGTCTTTATAATAAGGCGCTTAGTGAAGATGCTTCTTACGGAATCGCTTACTTGAGAATTGCAGCAATGTATGCAGCAAGTGCAAATAACTGTGGCGAGACTGCATTTGATAAGAGAGCGGTATACTGGTTAGCTGCTAGTACTGCAGAAAGAGCTGGACGTGTAAGTCCATCACTAGCAGGAACTGCAAATAAGACGGCTGCAAGTTATAGAGGAATAGCTCCTAGTAAAGCGGATATATTCCAGTCTGGAAAAGGTGGTCAAACTATCAAGATAGGATGTTGGATTGGATCAAGCGTAAGAGTTCCAAGTAACTAATGTATCTACTACATAGAAATATATTAAAATTCTTAGTCACGGCTTTTGCCGTGACTTTGTTTTTAGGTTGTGGTGATAAAGGAGAGGAGATACGTAAAATGAGTATCAAGTCTGATGGGCCTGTGACAGAAGGAAGAGGTATAAACTTAAAGTATACAGACTCTGGGAAGGTAACGGCTCATCTCAAAACACCATATATAAAGAATTATGCAAACTCGCCTTTTCCATACGAGGAGTTTCCAGAAGGGGTAGAGGTTATTTTTATAGATGACGATAAAGAGAATGTGATTACCTCAGATTATGCAGTACGTTATAAATACACAAATCTCATAGATTTGCAACAAAACGTAACCCTTGTAACTAGTGATTCTGTTACACTTAAGGCAGAGCAGTTGTATTGGGATCAAACTAATAACTGGATTTTTACAGATCAACCATATACCATTATTACGAAAGACGGTTCCCGCAATGATGGGGACCTTTTTGATTCTAATGAAGACTTTACAAATTTTGTATCTTTAAACAACGTAAGTAAACAATACGTTAAAGAAAATAAAGAAGACTTATGATGCGATATATAAAATACACGGAGTACGTTTATATCATAGTAGCTGTGCTAGCGGGGTATAAGGTGGCGACACTTTGGGGGGAAGATCAGCCCAAGGCTTATTTCTTTTTGTTTTGCTTTGCTGTAAGTGTTGGTATGTATTTCTTTAGACGTCACTTCCGAAAGAAATTTGAAAACAGGAAAAACTCTTAATGGGCAGCTTTGAAGTCCAGGTTATTGTCGTTTGTTGCTCATTAATATTATCTGCATTCTTCTCAGGAATGGAGATTGCATACATTTCGGCAAATAAAATCCACATTGAAATAGAAAAAAAACAGAATGATTTTCTTTCTATTGTATTAACTCGACTTACTGCGAGACCTTCAAAGTTTATTGCAACCATGTCTGTCTCTTATACACATCTGACGCTGCCGACGAAGAGGATAGTGTAGA
>CAJXSW010000024.1 GCA_913060645.1 uncultured Dokdonia sp.
CGTCGGCAGCGTCAGATGTGTATAAGAGACAGTAATATAATGTGTCTTGTGGTTTTTATCACCTGACGAATAAGATGCGGAACTGCAAGCCCAATAAAAGCAATAGGACCTGCAAAGGCAGTAATACTCCCTGCTAGCAGGCTAGTTGCGATGATAATAACCAATCTTGAATGTGAGAATCTAGTGCCTAAGGTTTTTGCATAGGCATCGCCAAGTAAAAAGCTATCTAGTGATTTTAGACTTGCGATGGATAAAACTAATCCTGCGGCAAAACAAAGTGTCAAAATCCCAACGCCATTCCATGATAAATCGCCAAGACTTCCGAATGACCAAAAAACAAAACGTTGTAACTCTTCAGCTTTACTAAAATAAGCTAGAACGCTCACTACGGCACTGGTAAGACTACCTACCATTAGACCTATTATGAGTAATGCCATGGTATCTTTTACTCGTGTGGAAACTCCTATGACCATAAGTAATACTAGAAAACTACCTGCGCTTGCGGCAATAATAAGACCCCATTTACCAGAAAGAAGTGCTGTAGAAAGCCCGAGAGCGGTACCTCCCAGAATGTATAATGCAACCCCTAAACTTGCTCCACTACTAATACCTAATACAAAAGGACCTGCCAGCGGATTACGGAAAAGTGTTTGCATGAGCAATCCAGATACCGCAAGTCCAGATCCCGCAATAATCGCGGTGATGGCCTTGGGCAACCTATAATCTACAATAATAAATTCCCAAGAAGATTTTGAAACCTCAGAACCTGTAAGACTCGCAACTACATCCTTTATAGGGATAGCAACAGATCCCAAACTTAGATTTGCTAGTACACATACCAGCAATACCAGCGTAAGAATGAGAAATGTAGGGATGTAGCTATTGTTATTCATCTAGTGTATCAAAAAAGGTAAAAGCCTCTGTAATCATTTCTGGATGTAAGATTTTTGCAAGATCTCGCAATACTAAGTCAGGTCTGTTAGGTGCTAGCTCGTAATATAACAAACCGCCAGTTTCTCCTTTGTATTTTGCAAACGTGTAAACCTTCTTGTTTTTAAATGCGTCAAACTGAGCATAAGCGGGATTGTCACTCGCAAGCTTAGCATAACTAGTGTACTGTCCTGGTGCTATCCAGAAGTCGGCTTGCTGTCCTTTCTCTAGTACAGATTCTATACTTAGTGCGATACTTCCAGCTCCTTCAGTCTCAGACCACAAGTAATTACCGCCAGCATCCTCAAGTACTTTTGCTTGCCAGCTGTCACCTTTAGGTAGATACCAGATATCTTTAAACATGCCGCCACTTAAAACTGTTGGCTTATTTTCTATAGTGGCTATTTGCTTTTTTAGTAGGTTGTAGTTCGTTTCTATGTGATTAAAAATGCTATCTGCCTCTCGCTCTTTGCCATATAGTGCGCCAAAAAACTTTATCCATTCTGCTTTTCCTAGTGGGTCTTTCTCCACCCAATCTCCATTATATAGTATAGGAATTCCAGCTCGTTCTACACTGTTGAGCGACTTGTTTTCTCCCTCCACACCAAAGCTTATAATTGCCTCGGGGCGTAGCTCGATAGTGAGTTCTGTATTGAGTGATTCGTTTTGACCAAGGTCAATAATTTCTTTGTTTGCAATACGCTTTCGCGAAAGCGGACTAGAAATATAATTAAGATTAGGAAAACCTTTTAAAGTCTCTGCTACCTCCAGCATTTCTAATGACGGAATATGTGTGGTTGAAGTAACGACAACAGTGTTTAACGGTGTTTTGAGAATGGCATCTACGCCTTGTGATTTAAGTTTTTCTTCTAGTTTGTTAGACTGCTCTATATCTGTATTATTTCCAGATGAATCTCTTGGTATTAGAGCATATTTGAACACCTTTTGCGCTCCAGGAAATGCTTCTGTAACTGTTATAATTGTATGATTTGAGTATTGTTTTATAGAGAATCCGTTTGCATAATCTATAGACAATGAAGTGCCTTGGCCATCGCTGTTTTTAACCTCTTTTGACTTCTCTTTACATGAAATGAAAAGTGATAATAAAGTAACTAGAAATAGGGTAGTATTCTTCATCTGTCAAAAGTAGCATTAAAATAATCAATGCGGCAAGCGCTCATTTAAGATTACAAATGACCAACTTGAGCTTGTGATTAGTTTTTAAATATTTATAGATAGACTGAAACTTAGTTATGTATATTTGTGCCGAATTTTGGTTCTAATGTGCCACACGAGCACGGAGGATTAATAGGGAATTCCGTTAAAAACGGAAGCTGTTCCCGCAACTGTAAGCTAAGCCCTTTATGGGTTTGTTACTACTACAAAGCCACTGTCACAAGGTGTTGTGATGGGAAGGTGTAACAAAAGCAAGCCAGGAGACCTGCCACAATTCTTAATTAAAATCAAGCGACTCTCGGGTAAAGAGGCGGTAGATAATGAGACATATTTTCCTTTTTATTGCAGTGATGCTTTATGCACACGCGTCTGTTGGACAGATAGATACACTTCAAGTTTTACCTGAGGTGATATTGAGTGACGTAAAGTTACGAGAGCACAGCGTGGGGATTGCAATTCAAAAAGTATCTGATAGTATATTACAGCAGTCTAGAACATCTCTTACAGATGTTTTGAAGAATAATACAAGTATATACTTCAGAGAAAATGGTCCTGGAGGAGTTTCTTCGGCGTCTTTTAGAGGGACAAATGCTTCTCAAACAGCGGTGGTGTGGAATGGTATCAACATAAACAGTCAGCTCACAGGTCAAACCGATTTTAATACCATCTCCACTAATAATTACGATAATCTTGATGTGCGTGCAGGCGGTGGTAGCATCATTTATGGTTCAGGAGCAATAGGAGGGAGCGTCCACCTTAATAATGAAATTCAGTTCTACAAACGTGCTGAGACTATTATTTCTGCGGGTTATGGAAGTTTTGATACACAGGTAGCACATGCAAAAACAAGATTTTCTACAGACAAGGTGTATGTGGACGTAGGAGCCGATTTTCAACAGTCTGAAAATAATTTTGACTATCTGGATACAGATAATTTGTTCAATGCTAACGGTCAATATGAGAATCTAGATCTCAATCTCAATGCTGGCTACCTATTATCAAGTGATGGAGATAATACTCAAATTTTAAAATTACACCACAACACCTACGTAGGCGATCGTAATTTTTCTGGTACGCTTACCGCACCATCTAATGATGCTTATGAGGATCGCAACACGAGAACCTTAGTAGCTTGGGAAAATCTAAGCAAGCGATATGATGGAACCTTGAGACTAGCTCATATTTACGAGCAATTCAGATATTTTGCAAACAATGAGTCAGACCTTAATGATTTAGGCAAAGCCGCTCGTTACCTAGCAAACTATGAGGGGACTTTAAAAATAGATTCATCCAAGAGACTTACGTTATTGGGAGAAATAAACACCATATCGGCAGCGGGAGCCTCCATCGATAATGCCTCAAGAAGGAGTGCCTCTGCCGTAGCATTATGGAAACATCAAGTGCTTTCGGCATTGAGTTATGAAATACAGGTAAGGCAGGAAGTTGTTGAAGATTATCGTAGTCCATTCTTGCTAGGGGTTGGTTTGGATTACGCTTTCGCGAAAGAGTACATGCTTTCATTCAACGCTTCCCGCAATTACCGTATACCTACATTTAATGATACCTACTGGGCAGGTCCAGGAGCTATGGGTAATCCTGATATCCGTCCAGAAACCAGTAAGCAAGCCGAGCTAGGGATTTCTAGAAGTCAGAACAACGTCACTTTAGGTTTAAGAGGTTTTTATATAGATACAGACGATCTTATTAAATGGCAACCTAATACTATGGGAATATGGAGTCCAGTAAACATTGTAGATACACAGCATTATGGAGCCGAATTTTCTTTTAAACTAGATAAGCAAATCGGAGAACATCGCTTTGCAGCCACTACACAATACGCTTATACCATTGCAAAGAATATGGAGACTAGTAAACAGCTCATTTATGTGCCTAAAAACAAAGGAACTATAGGTTTGAGTCATAATTATAGTTGGCTTAGCTCATACATTCAAGGTACTTATAATGGAAGCGTATTTACGACAACGGATAATACATCAACAGTAGAAGATTCTTTTGTTGCAAACGCCGGAGTATCTGCAGAACTTTTTAAGAATGGAAATCATAAAATGATATTGTCTACACAATTAAATAATGTCTTGAACACAAATTACCAGACGGTCGCTTCTAGACCTAATCCTGGACGCAACTTTTTAATACAAACAACGTATACCTTTTAAACACAATTATGAAAAAAACAATTTATTTATTATCCGTAGTATCGCTATTTGCCTTTTCTTGTGAAAGTGATGATGACTTCACAGAGCCGATTATAGAAGTAGAAGTAGAAGATGAGGCCTATGAGAATGGATTTTTAGTGACTAATCAGGGTCCTTTTAATAATGGTTTTGGTACAGTTACATTTTTAGATGAAGGTTTAACTACTTCAGAAAATAATATTTATCAGACTGTAAATGATGATAACCTAGGTAACATTGTACAATCTATAGGTTTTACAGAGGATAATGCCTATGTAGTTGCAAATGTTGGGAATAGACTTACGATAGTAGACAGATTTACCTTTGAAGAAATTGCTCGTATTGAAACAGGTTTATCTAATCCAAGATTTTTTGCAAGTGCTAATGGGAAAGGGTATTTGACGAACTGGGGAGATGGAGCAGATGCTACAGATGATTATATCGCAGTTATAGATCTAGCCACTAATACAATTACAAATACTATCGCAGTAGAAGAAGGACCTGAAGAAATACTATATAACGGAACTTATCTTTATGTAACAAACCAAGGTGGTTTTGGCGTAAATGACATTGTTACGGTAATTGATCCTGCTACAGATACTGTGGTTACAACAATACCAGTAGGTGATGCGCCTAATGGATTAGAGTTAGATAGCTCAGGGAATTTATGGGTGCTTGCTGGTGGTGCACCATCATTTACAGGTACTGAGACTGCAGGGAGTTTATCTGTAATCAATACAACTACCAACACAGTATCTTCTTCATTTGATTTTGGAGTTACAGATCACCCTAACTCTATTAATATAGAAGACCAAAATCTTTATTACTATTTAAATGGGGAGGTTTTTGTTTCTTCTACCACAGACTTTGAAATACCTACTACTCCAGAATTAACTGGATTATCACTATTTAATATGATTGTAAGAGGGAACGTATTAATAGGTACAAATGCAGGAGATTTTGCAAGTAATGGTTCTGTGGAAGTTTATGACCTTACAACTGGAACTTTGGTTAATACACTTACAGCAGGTGTTATACCAGAAAACATCTATTTTAATGATTAGTATTCATTGCTCTAATGAACTATAATAAAAAAGGGGTAACTATATGTTACCCCTTTTTTATTACTCTTAAATTACTATTATAAATCGATGCGATCTACCATCATACGCTGATATAATGGATCTTCTTGTTCTGAATCGTAAATAGATCGTTGTATGCGGGTATTGTAGTTTGTGCTACTTCTACCATTTAATATAATGTCTATAGCTGCATCCAATAGTGGCTCCCCTTGTTCTCCTAGTTGTCCAAAATTTTCAAAATCTTCTGCAATTAGTAAGTCTGGTGTGAAACCATCAAAGTAGTCTGTTAGCCCATTAGCGTTTACAGATTTCAATACTAATGGAAGCATTACATAACGGTGATTAGGGTTTGCCTCAGAACGACGGAAGTTAGGTGCAGGAGCATCATATAATAAAAATGAACCTTCAAATTTACCTACAGTGTTAGTTCCTATTTGAATTACCTCAATATAAGGATCAAGACCGCTTAGTATAAGTTCGCTCGCACTTGCAGATCTCCCTGTTGTTAATACAAAAACTCTCGTTAGGCCTAAGCTATTTATAGCTGGTCCATCATCACCAGAGCCAAGATTGTTATTAAATCTTCTTACGAATTCATTTGCTTGATTTCTATCTGCATTATACTCTTGCGTTATGAATTCTTCACCGTTAAACTGTCCAGTAATCATTGTAGAAAGATCATTTGCGGTTTCTATAGATCCACCTCCATTATATCTTAAATCAAGAACAAGATCTGTAACTCCTGCACTACGAAATTGCGCAAAAGCAGCGTTGAGTTCGCTATCAAATTCATTAGTAAATCCTGTGTAATGTAAATATCCTATTTCATTACCTCCCACGCTCAGTACGTTTACCGTATGTATAGGGTTTATAGTAAGTTCAGTTTTTGTAATTATAATTTCTTCTCCTGTCGTGGTAAAGTCTGTTCCATCATAGGTTGCTAATCCTATGGTGTAACTATCTGGAGCAAAAAAGCTATTAAAATTTGTACTTCCATCTATCGCTTGTCCATCACCACTTGTGAGTGGTTGTCCATCTACAAGTGTAAATATCATTCCTCGCTCTGCTCCGGCAAGATCTGCTGGGCTATCATTTACTACGTAACGTACAACTCCAAAAGCAGTAGTAGGATCGTTAGGCATAATTAACAAAGACAGGTTTAATCCAGAAGAGGTACGTATACCTGCAAGAGAGTTTTCTAGAGCAACATAATCATCTCTTAATATGCTAAAGCGATCTCGTGTAGATGTAAGCGCGTCAAAAGCCGCTTCCGGAGAAGAGAACTGACTTAAATAATCAAATCTAGCGGCGTCATTTTCAAAAAAGTCATTTGCTAGTTCTGGTACATCTTCTTTATATAGTGACCAATAATTTAGCCCTCGATATACAAAGTCCGAGATTTCTGTGCTACTAGCTGGTCTTAGATTATCATCAAGGTCATCATCACAAGAACTTAAGAATACAAGAAGTAAAAGTGATAGGAGTGTTATGTTTTTCATCAATAATGAGGGTTTAATGTGACTTACTGTAAATATAGTTAAACGTAATAGCACAGCAAAGATTACAAGGAATCACGTAATTTCATAAAAAAACCTCTCTATAAATGAATATAGAGAGGTTTTCATTAAAAATCAGATCCTTAGAACTGGTAGTTAAGAGATAAGTTAAACATAGTACCTAACTGGCTAAAGTGATAACCGTCATACGTCATCTGAGAATAACGCTGGTTAAAAGTTATTAAATTAGACTGATTTTGCGTTGCTGCAGCATCTGCTAGTATAGCTGACCCTGCTGCATTTTCTGCTTTAAATTCCCATTCTGGTAATACATTCAATAAGTTGTTTACGTTAAGTGCAAGCGTGATCTTTTCAGTTACATTGTAGTTGATACCAAGATCTGTAACAATCTTAGGGATAAACTCTGTGCGTAAGTTGTCATCAAGCCCTTGTTGCTTAAATGTAGTCTTTCCAAAATATGTATTGTTTAGAGAGAAAGCAAATTTCCCAATATCATAGTTACCACCTAAGATCCACTTAGTTCTAGGTCTAGACGTGAAGAATAATGCTTCTTGCGTAGCGTTTACTACAGACTGTCCAGAATCCTCAACAAGTTGTGGATTTTTTACAGCACCATCACGTTCATTTGTAATTGTATAATTACCAGATAGATTAAGTCCAAGCTTACCGTTACCTAGCTCGATATTTCTTTTACTAATCACTACGTCAAGTCCAGAAGTTCTTGTGTCAATAGCATTAGAAAAGAAACTTACATCGCTCAAGTTATTGTCTCTTAAAATATCATCTAGTGGAGTAGTACCTATATTATTTCCATCATCATCAAAAGCAGTTCCTGTAATTTCAGATCCTAAAACGATACGATCTTTTACAGCAATGTTGTAGTAATCTACTGTAAACGTAAGATTGTTTGCTAGTTTACCACCAAAACCAATGGTGAAGTTATTTGATGTCTCTGCATCTAGTTCATCAATTCCTAATAATTGGGCTTGTGTAGACACGTTATTTACTAAACCTCCCACTTGAATACCTTGACCTGGGATAAAGCTATATTGTGCTTTTTGTGTATAAATCTGGTGTAATGTAGGAGCTCTAAATCCAGTAGATAATGAACCTCTTACTGTGAGATTGTCTGTAAGCTTATAGCGTGAGCTAAATTTATAAACAAATGTATTACCAAAATCAGAGTAATTTTCTGTTCTAACTGTTCCGCTTAATAAGAAAGCATCAGTAACGTCATAATCTAAAGAGAAATAACCTCCAAAGTTGTAACGGTTGAATTTTCCAGAGTTTTCTGGGCTGTTACCTGCAAAAGAATCTGCTCCACCACCATCATAAGAATCAAGTTTTCCTTCAATTACCTCAAATACCTCATTTCTAAACTCAGCACCAAATCCAATACTTACTTTGTCTGAAAGTACTCTAGAGATATCAATGTTACCTACATTATGAGTAAATTTTGTTCCACCCGGATCAAATGATCTAGCACTGTTTTCTCTATACAGTTGAGATCCTTCCGTAAGTTCTCCATCCTCAACAGTACCATTACCATTTCCATCAATGAATACAGCAGGAGAGTAGACAAAATTTCCATTTTGAGAGTTATTCACTTGGTACGTTTGTGTGTTTCCACCCGTTGTATAACTAGCGTCAACATTCCAGTCATTAATGGTAGTTCTAATTCCAATTGTACCATTATAATCATTAAGTAGCCCTTCAAAAGTAGGAACATAACCATCATAACCACCTGGGTTGTTAGGGTTGTCTCCTGGGAAGAAGTCTCCTAAATAAGGAAATTCTTCAATTGTTCTCCAATATGGAGTTCTATAATTTGCAAAACTATTTACCTTCTTATAAACATAAGCGGTATTGAAATACAACTCAGTATTATCACTTAAGTCAAAACCTCCATTTACTAGAAATTTAGAAGATGCAGTTTCTGGTGATCCGTTAATATTATTTGCATCTGGGTTACGAGATAAAAATTCTTGAACATCTGCAAGGTCTGCTTCAAAATCACCTGCTTCTCCAGCAGCATCGACAGTACCTGGTCTATTTGCAAGATTCACTTTAGAGAAGTCTACAGTATAATTTATAAACCCTTTGTCATCGCCAATTGTGTTTCCATTGTTCACACTGATTCCTACCATCTCACCATCACCCTCAGAAGTAATCCCAGTTCTTAGCGTCGCCGAACCTTCATTATCATTATCTTTTAAGATAACGTTCATTACACCAGCAATTGCGTCAGATCCGTATTGTGCAGATGCACCATCACGTAATATTTCTACACGCTTGATTGCATCTGTAGGGATTGCAGAGATATCTGCACCAGTCTCCCCACGTCCTGGAGAAGTTTGAGTATAAAGAAGTGCACTTAAGTTCTTACGTTTACCATTGATTAAGATTAAGGTTCTAGAAGGCCCCATGTTTCTTATTTCATAAGGATCTAAAAGAGAAGTTGCATCATTTACAGGAGTTTGTACTGTATTAAATGATGGTATCTTATACTGTAAGGCTTTGTCAAATGTTACTTGACCTGTAGTTTGTAATTCTTTTGCAGATACAACATCTACTGGTACAGCAGTGTCTACCTGGCTTCTAGGAGCAGTTCTTGAGCCCACAAGTACCACTTCACCAAGACCTACACCTTCTTCAAGTGTTACATTAATTGATGTTTTACCATTTACTGCTACGCGTTTTGTGTCAAAACCTAAATAGCTTATTTCTAAAGTACCGTCGCTCTGTACTGTAATATTATAATTACCATCAAAATCTGTGATAGCGCCATTGGTAGTTCCTTTTTCAATGACGTTTGCGCCAGAGATGGGAACATTGTTTTTATCTGTCACTGTACCTGTGACAGTAACTTGAGCAAATGAGGTCACACCAATTAATAGACCTAAAAGAGTAAACGTGAGTTTGAACATATTTGATTTGTTAGTTTATAAATTTTAACAGATATTAAACACTTGTTAATTTGTGTTAAAACTAAGATAAAAATTTAACGCAAACTGATGTTTACTACCTATTTTTTAATAAAAATTAGATAATTTACATTTTTCATTAGAAAAGAGGATGCGAGCAGCCATTGTCACTGGCTTTTATGCTAATTCTTAAAAAATCATGTTATTGATTTGATTAACAGTGCGATATCGTTGTAGATTCGATCATACGTCTTTTTGCGCGTTCTGTAACCTAGGAAAGAGGAGCAATATATTGAGGTTTCTAGCTCGTTTATATTATATAAATCATCAATCTGTTCAAAATGAGGTTCTTGCTGTGCTCGTTGTTCTAATGTATAGCCAATCCATTCTTTAGAAAAAAACATAGCTCCTTTTCTATTAAACAGTAAAATAAGCTCTGGAGAGATATGCTCAATAACTTCCTTTGTGATGGCTAATTGGCTTTTTAAAAAATCTCGACCCTTTTCATCCCTTAAGAAATATTCTATTTGTTTTTGTTCAGTATGACGTTGATAAAATAAATCACAATAGGTAATTCCCAATTGCTCAAAGCCTTTGAGTAATGTCGAGAATTTTTTAAAATAGCGATCAGTACTTAAGTGGTCATAGTTATAGCTATATCCATTACTTCCTACAAAATCATTTCTTAATGAGGGATTAATCCCCATCACTAGTATTTTGGCTTTAGGATTTACTTCAGAGAATATAAAACCTTCTTCAGCTATAGCAAGTTGCTCTGCTGTTATAGATTGACTTTTAAATTGTGTAAAAACTTGTTCAATTTTCGCTTTAAGCGCGCTATTAAAAGAATCGTTATTCATACATAAGGTACTGCTTACGTATGTTTTTAAAGTTTTCTATATCCTTTATCCAGTCACGTTTAATCTCTTTAAAGGTATATCCATCTTGAATTTGCTGCTGTAGTTTTTTATTACCTGCATGAAGGGTGAAACTAGCCGTTTTAAAGAATTTATTTTTATCAGTGCTTGCGGTATAAGCTTCTATGAGCCATTCAAGATTTACACGGCTTATGTACTCTTGAGCGCGCAAGTCTACACCATAGCACAGCTGCCCATTATGTTTAGGATCTTTTGAGCCAAAGTTAGGCTCAGGAGTGTAAGAATATGTAAAGTTGCTAGGTGAAAAATCTGGAGCTCCAAAAATTTGAAACTGCATTTCTGTTCCTCTTCCGGCATTAATGGTAGTTCCTTCAAAGAAGCCTAGGCTAGGGTAGAGGTTGATACTTTTATCATTAGGCAAATTAGGAGAAGGACGCGTAGGTAAAGAATACGGCGTCGTGTAATCCCAATTTTCTAATGGAATCACCGTAAGATTACATTGCATTTTATCTTTAAGCCAGCCCTCACCATTCACCATCATCGCATATTCTCCTATTGTCATACCATATACTAAGGGCACTTCATGCATCCCTAAGAAGCTGGAGTGCTCCTTTTCCAGCGTAGGACCGTCTATATAATGAGCATTAGGATTTGGTCTGTCTAGTACAATCACCGGTATATCTTTTTCGGCAGCGGCTTCCATCACATAGGTAAGTGTAGATATATAGGTATAAAATCGAACACCCACATCTTGTATGTCAAAGAGGATTACATCGAGCCCTTCCAGTTGCTCCTGGCTAGGTTTCTTGTTTTTACCGTAAAGAGAGATAATATTGAGACCAGTTTTAGGATCTTTTCCATTTTTTACTTGCTCTCCAGCATCTACATCACCGCGAAACCCATGTTCTGGTGAGAAAACACGCGTAACATTAATTCCGCTAGAGATAAGTGAATCAACTAGGTGCGTACTTTCCCTTTCAGTGTGCGGAGTACTTTTAAATATGAGTCCGCTTTTGTTAGTAACCACACCTACTTTTTTATCTTTAAGTAATGGTAAGTAGAGCGCTGTTCTATTGGCAGCGGTAACGATTGGTTCTTGAGAAGGAGATTCTTGTAGTACAGTTTCTTTTTTAAATTCCGCTTTCGCGAAAGCGTTACTATCTCCACCGCTATTTGCACAAGAAATAAGCAGTGTGAGCATTAAAAAAAGGGTATTTTTGAAGAAAATGAGACGCATTTGAATTTAGAGTATTTTATAGCCAAACGCCTAAGTAGCGCGACATCGTATAAAAGTAGTGCTTCCAGTACGATAATTAAAATTGCCATCGTAGCAATTGCAATTGGTATGGTGATGATGCTTATATCGATTGCTACAGGACTAGGACTCCAGCGAGAGATAAGACAAAAAGTGTCTGCCTTTTCTGGAGATATTGTGGTGTCAAATTTTGACGGAAATAACAGTGAAGAAACTCCAAATCCAATTTCTATAAATCAAGATTTTTACCCAGATTTTAATGCAGTACCAGAAGTAACACATGTACAGGCAATTACTGTAAAAGCGGGTGTAATAAGGACTGCAGAGACCTTTGAAGGAGTAATTTACAAAGGGCTGGGTGATGATTATGACTGGAATCGTATCGAGGAATATATAGTAGAAGGCAGAAAACCAGAACTTACGGGAGCGCTTAATAATGAGACTATCTTTAGTACGTATCTGGCAAACCGCTTAGGCTTTAAAGTAGGCGATAAGGCAATCATACAATTTGTAAATAAAGATAACACGCGTTTTAGACCGAGGGCCTTAGAGATTGTAGGACTTTATGAAAGTGCATATCAAGAGTTTGACAAAGTGTATATCATGGGTGATCGTCGTCATCTTACTCGTATAAATAACTGGGAAAAAGACGAGGTAGGAGCTTTTGAAGTTTTTGTAGATGATTTTGATAATCTTGAGGCACTGAATAATAAGGTGTATGAAAACTCTGGTTCTACTTTGAGATCTATCTCTGTAATACAGAGTAATTACAATATTTTTGAGTGGATTAAACTATTTGATTTCAATATCATCTTGATCATTGTTATCATGATATTGATTGCAGGTATTAATATGATTGTGGCGCTGCTTGTACTAGTACTAGAGCGTACAAAAATGATAGGAGTACTCAAGGCACTTGGAGCATCAGACTGGAGTGTGCGTAAGATTTTTATTTATAATGCAATGTACTTAATAGGTCTTGGGCTCTTTTGGGGTAATCTTATAGGTCTAGGGATATTATATGCTCAGAAAATATTTGGTTTTGTGAAGTTAGACCCATCTACCTATTATGTGAGTGAGGCGCCAGTGCTCATAGACTTCTGGCATATTCTCTCTCTTAATGTAGGCGTGTTTGTAGTGTGCGTGCTTATACTCCTTATCCCATCTTACATCATAACAAAAATAAGTCCAGTAAAGGCAATACGTTTTGAGTAAAGAATAATAGCGATTAGTTAGATTGAAATCCTCTTTCCCATTCGCTATTAATTATAGTTGCTCCATAAAAGAGCTTGTGGCCAAAGGTCCAGGCAGCCATTGTAAAGTCTTCTTTAATGATGGAAGGTTCCATACGCCATTCCTCGTTGTTATTAGGTTTACCCATTAGCGATTCGGCAAGGGCTCGTACGGTGCTCATGTCTTTATATGCAATGGTGATAGCATATAATAACGGCTCTTTATCTTTTGTAAATAAATAGCTATACGATGTAATAGAGCTATCACTTACAGCTTCCATATATTCTATTTTAAACTCCGACTCTTTATCTAAGCGTGTCGCTTTTGGAGCCTTTTTTTCAAACTTTTTTAAAGTCATACCTAGATATAACTGCTTCTTTTTAAGTTCTTTTGGGAAGTGCTGTTGCTGTTTTCCTTTTGAAAATTCATCTAATGTTACTGAAGGCGCAGTAATGAACAAGCATAAGAAGAGTAAACTCCATTTTAATAGCATATGATAGATGGTTGCTCATTAAAAAGCAACAGTGTATTGGTTTGATTAACTACAGTTTCCTTTTTTGTATATAGAAATCCTCTGGTATACTCATATCAATTATTTTCTTAGACATTTTAAGCTCTTGCCACTGATCTGTAGGCTTGAGCCATTGTAATTTACCATTTATCATTATAGAAAGTGGCATAGAGAAATCATTTATCACATTTGTGTAGCGATAACTCAGTTTCTTTTTACTCACTTTATATTCAAAGGTTGGGATTTTTACCGTTCTTAAATATTGGTCAAATATAGGAGTGAGGTTCTGGTTTAATCTTTTAGACATAAAATCTTCTACCATGGCACTTGTAGTGGTTTTATGGTAAAACTCCTTATTGAGTCCACGCAATGTCTCTCGCCACAGCTCATCATTATCTACAATGGTGCGTATGGTGTGTAGCATATTTGCACCTTTATAGTACATATCGCCACTTCCAGAACGATTTACATCGTAAGTGCCTATGATAGGTCTATCATTTCTAATGTTTTTACGCAGTCCAATTACATATTCACTAGCAGCGTCTTTGCCAAAATGATAATCTAGATAAAGATTTTCTGAGTAGTTAGTAAAGCTCTCATGAATCCACATATCTGCAACATCCTTATTTGTAATGTTGTTTGCAAACCATTCATGACCAGATTCATGTATAATTATAAAGTCAAATTTAAGTCCTTGTCCTGTGCCAGATAGATCACTTCCTAGGTAGCCATTTTTAAACTTGTTCCCATAAGTTACAGAGCTTTGATGTTCCATGCCTAAGTACGGAGCTTGTACGAGTTTAAAACTATCCTCATAAAATGGATAAGGACCAAACCAATGTTCAAAAGCCTCCATCATCATAGGGGCTTGTGTAAACTGAGCTCTCGCTTTTTTCTCATCTTCACGAAGTACCCAGTAGCTCATATCCAGTGGGCCTTTCTCTCCTTTATATACTTCTGAGAAGTTTACATAATCTCCTATATTAAGGTTAACTCCGTAATTATTTATAGGATTTCTCACTGTCCAGTGATATGTTTTTGAAGATGCTGTACTGTCTATGCCCACTAGTCGTCCATTAGATACATCTACTAGATCTTTGGGAACGGTAACATGCATGTCTAGGCTATCTACTTCATCAGCTGGGTGATCACGATTAGGCCACCATACGCTGGAACCTATGCCTTGATTTGAAGAAGCGATAAAGTGTTTACCATTGCTATCTTGTTGCCAAGTGATTCCGCCATCCCATGGTGGGTTTACGGCGATGCGAGGCTTACCTTCAAAACTTAAACTTATACTTTTTATAGTTCCTTCCGGTTGAGGGTCTTCTAGTTGTATAAAATGAGCAGCACCTTCAGAACGTACGTCAAGAGAGTGTCCATCTTGCATTACTGCAGTGAGCTCCATAGGAGCTTGAAGATCTATTTGTAATTCGTTTACGCCTTCTTCTAGCACACGATAGGTCATTATATTAGTACCTATTAAAGATTTTGATTCTGGCATTACCGTGACAGAAAGATCATAGTGAACGAGGTCCCACCAGGCTCTTTGTGGAGTGATTGATCCTCTAAGGCTGTCTTGACGAGTAGCTTTTTGAGAAAAAACAGATAGTGTGATAAAAGAGAAAACTAGGGTAAATAGTAAGCGCATGTGTGTAATTATCTAATGGTGCAGATTTATGAAGGTAGAGCAAACTTTAAAAAGCGATGAGCGTATAACCTTCCATTTGTGATTGACTTAATACCGTCATTGCCGAAAGTCCTACGTCAATAATTTCTAGTCTTCGTTCTTTTGTAATATTACGCGCTCCAGCAGTTTGACCGCAAAGTATGAGCGACACGTTTGCTTCTTTTAATGCTTCTAGTAATTCGATATTTGGATTATCTACGCCAAATTTTTCTTTATATAATTCATTGGTAAGCATTCCATAGGCTGCTTGTCCATGTATAGCAGCGCGTATATGCATATTTGTAACAGGAACTCCCGCTTTCTCTTGCATGTTAAGAAATCGCGCCATCGTCTCGATGTATGGATTGCGCAAACTTGGATTTTCAGGTGCTTTTGCCACAT
Organism: uncultured Dokdonia sp.; assembly: GCA_913060645.1. GTDB lineage: Bacteria > Bacteroidota > Bacteroidia > Flavobacteriales > Flavobacteriaceae > Dokdonia. Next base: position 15,773 of record CAJXSW010000024.1, read on the forward strand.
CAAAAATCACTTTAAATACTGCTGTGGTATCTGTTTTGAAATCAGGATTGTCAACCTCATAAGTTTTTCCAAAATCACTTATTACATTACCAGGAGTAGATACGGGTTGTTGTGCATACGCTTTCGCGAAAGCGAGACTTAAAAAAAGTAAAAAAGTATATTTCATATTAGTGAGTTTTTGTGTTATTATTTTTCTTCTTGAACATTAATGATATAATCAACGAGTGTGGAAATGTCACTGCGGCGATAAAGGAAAAGAAAATTGCAAAGAAAAGCACACTTTCCTTAAGCCAAAAGTAGCTTAAACCAATCCCGATGATTGAAATAATCCAATAAGGCAACGCATTTTTTATATAGAGCCAGATAGTTTGATTAGTAAATCTACCATATATAAAGTGTATTTGTTCAAAAAGTGATGGAAGACTATGCCATAGCACAAAGTATATAGTGAATCCCCAGATGAGCGATGACATTTTAAATATGACCACCAGTAAGCCTAGAAAGAAGAGCTCTTTTAATAATACCTTTCTAAAACTATCACTCTTAAAAGCTAAAATGGCTACTGTAACTACTAATAAAGTAAGAATACTGTATAAAGAGTACAATAGAAATGCGGGTGGAAAAGGTGCTCCTGTGATTGCCATTACAATCTCATCTACTTGCTCTGCATTAAAAAGGAATAATATAATGAGAATGAGGGCTCCATAACTCCCCTGTAATATAAGTGATAACCATTTGTACTTAGTGTCCACCTTTGACTCCCAGTGCTGTTCACCAAAATGATATGCGCTAAAAATGATAAAAAGAATTACTGTGATAGAAGGGATGGTGTAAAATGCTAGAAAAGTAAGCAACACTGTAAGCACATAAAAGAAGAGCGATTTAAGGAAGCTCCTTTTTTTCTCCTTAGTAAATAACTTCTCTATTAATAATAAATCATTTGATCCGTGTATGATACCAAAGGTGAGAATAAGTAAAAAACCCAAAATCAGCTCAGCCTTACTAGAAAATAATGTGGCGACCCATAAGCCTGCAAAACTACCTATGATTGTGATATTGATAATTTTTGTCATGAATAATTTATGTATTGATAATTTTAATAAAAAAATTATGAGAAAATAATTATTTATTTGTTTAACATTATCTAAATTTACTTAAACAAATGTTTAATTAAAAATATCAATGCTATGAAATTTTTATTACTATTACTGGCCGACCCTACAAGATTAGATCCAACTGATTATGTAGGATTTACATTCTTTGTGGGTGCGATGGCGATGATGGCAGCTTCTGCTTTCTTTTTTCTATCGCTTAACCAATTTAACAAGAAGTGGCGAACCTCAGTCCTTGTATCGGGGTTAATTACGTTTATTGCCGCAGTACACTACTGGTACATGAGAGATTACTGGTTTGCTATTCAAGAGTCCCCTACATTTTTTAGATATGTAGATTGGGTACTTACAGTTCCATTAATGTGTGTTGAATTCTACTTAATATTAAAAGTAGCTGGCGCAAAACCTGCACTTATGTGGAAGCTTATTGCATTTTCTGTAATCATGTTAGTAACAGGGTACTTTGGAGAAGCGGTATTCCAAGATCAGGCAGCCTTGTGGGGTGCTATATCTGGAGCAGCATACTTCTATATCGTGTATGAAATCTGGTTAGGAAGCGCAAAGAAAATAGCTGTAGCCGCAGGTGGAGATATCTTCAAAGCACATAAAATACTATGCTGGTTTGTACTCGTAGGTTGGGCTATTTATCCATTAGGATACATGCTAGGTACAGATGGATGGTACACAAGCATCCTAGGAAAAGGAAGCGTAGATATCGCTTACAACATTGCAGATGCTATTAATAAAATAGGATTTGGACTAGTGATTTATGCACTAGCTGTAAAGAAGAATGAAGTTGAGGTTGTTTAAGTTTGATTAGTAAAAGGTGAAAACACTCAATTGGAAAACGCAACCAGAAATGGTTGCGTTTTTTTATGTGTCGGTTTTAGTAATTATTATGCTGTAAAATAGATGTATTACGCTTTCGCGAAAAATTTCTAAGTCATTTAATAATTGCCAACCTTTGTGAGTCGTTACTTTTACAAGCCTCCAAACGTTGAAATGATTACAAGTAAATCTTACTCTTCCTCTTCTTGAAAAGTCTCTCTTGATAATAATTTACTAGAAATCTTATAAGTTCCAGCATAGGTAAGTCCTGCTTGACCTTTTCTAGAAGTCAAAAAAGCTTTTTTATACCACTTGGCATCTGTTGCTTTTTTTCTGAAATCTTCATGCTTTGATACACCAGTAGATACACCGTTGTGCCATGATTCGATGGTAAAGACACCTAAGCCAAAATGCTCTGCACGCTGAAGCACAATCTCAAAATCTGCCTCAGAGAACTGATACGAGTCATCTGCCTCCGACTCTTTGTTAAGATTAGTCAAATCATTAAATAGGTGCTGTTCTAAAAATTCTGTTTTTTCCATAGTGGCGGTGAAGGTAGTGTTTAAAAGGGAAAAGTATAACTATTTTGTAAGTGCGAACTTATTTTTTTAATCCTTGCAACGTTTTCCTGATGGGCAAACGTAGGCAGTTCTTAGGCTTTGTTTTATTGCTTGTTTGGTATTTGATCCATCGCTCTTTCTGCAATGGCAGTAATGGTAAGTGAAGGATTCACGCCAGGGTTTGCCGAAATCATAGCTCCGTCAACCACAAGCATATTTTTATAACCAAAAACATTGTTGTCCTTATCTATAACTCCACTTTCTGTGTTTTCTCCCATAACTGCACCGCCTAGTATGTGTGCTGTAGATGGTATTCCTGCTAGTGTTTCTAAAGCAAAGGAGGTACTCACACCCTTTATAGCCTTACTATAAGACTTTACAAGCGCTATAGATTCTGGAATAAATGGGGTAGGAGCCTTTCCAGAACTTACTGTGGATGTCATCTTCCCAAAAGCATTTCTTTTAAAACGTAATGTGCTATCTAGCGTTTGCATAAATAATAAGACAACGGTATTCTTTGCCCAGCCATTAGTAACGTAAATTTTAAAATAGTCTACAGGATTTTTAATCAGCCTGATTGCCGTCTTAAAAAGTCGTGAGAATACATTGGTACCCGTTACATAAGGTAAATGTGCTAGTTTCCATGCATTAGAGCCTTCTCCATATCTACATATTTCTAGATGACTATTCTCATCCGTATCAAGTATGCTTCCTATAGCGATACCTTTGGAGAGGTTTTTATCTTTTTCTAGTGTGGAGACACTTATAAGTGTTTCATTATTACTTCGTATATCTTCACCTAGATGGTCTGATAGAAGTGGTAACGATTTAGTTTTTAGAGCGAGCAAAAGCTTGACTGTACCTAATACACCGCCAGAAAAGATAACGCCTTTGGTGGTGATTTTTTGATGTTTACCAAAGATGCGCGTGCTTTTCTTCATTGAGACTTCATATCCTAGAGCGCTGTCATTTTTATCTAATGGCTGTACATCATATACTTCATTTTCGGCAAGTATGGTGGCTCCTTGTTTTTGAGCAAGGTACAGGTAGTTCTTGTCAAGTGTGTTTTTTGCATTGTGGCGGCAACCAGTCATACACGCACCACAAAAATTACATCCAGCACGATCTGGCCCTTCTCCATTAAAATAAGGGTCTTTTACTTTTTTATTAGGAGTTCCAAAGAAAACTGCAACCCGTGTAGGATTAAACTTTTGTGCAATATTTAAATCGTCTGCTACGGCTTTGAGAGCTTTATCTCCGTCATATAAGGAAGGATTTTGCGCTGCGCCTAGCATTCTTAGTGCTTCCTTATAGTAAGGTTTTAAGTCGTTTTCCCAGTCATTGAGCGACTTCCAGCTCCCAGAGTTAAAAAAAGCACTTTTAGGTGTGGGTAATGTATTTGCATATACAAGCGAGCCTCCACCTACACCAGTTCCAGAAATAATAGCAATGTGTTTAAATATGGATAGTTTCATAATCCCAAAAAAGCGTAGGTATGGCATCCAGAGCCATTTCCTGAGATTCCAGTTGGTTTTAGGGAAGTCTGTTGCTTTGTACCGTTTTCCTTTTTCAACAACGAGCACTTTATAACCCTTTTGAGAAAGACGAAGAGCGCTCACAGAACCTCCAAAACCACTTCCTACAATAATATAGTCGTATGCTAAGTCTTTTTGGTTCATAGTGATTTTGTGCGTGCGAGGTTATTGAACTCGTAATTTACTAAACTTCTTTCTTCTGCTCGTTTATCACTGGTTTAAATAGCATAAAAGTGAATCTCAAATTTTACTGTTCATTGACGAGCAGTATATAAGAGGGTAGGGGTGTTATTTAATAAGGAGTGGTTTTTGATATCACATTTTCGCGCAAGCATAAAAAAAAGCCTCTCAAATAAATGAGAGGCTTTACGCACTAATAAAACTAAGATTATAGGCTTATCGTAATCTATCTACAGATTTTACAAGATCTTCATCGCGCTTGATTGCCTTGTTTGCCAAGACTAGTAAAACGATAGAAACAAGCGGAATGATCATCCCAATACCCTTCTCAAGAACCGCCGTTCCTCCAGATAACATTTGTGATCGATATACCAAAATACCTAATAATGCAAAGTTTAATAAGATATTGAGACGTCCTAAGACGAATTGGTTCTTTCTATTATTCCATAAAAATATGGAAATAAATGAGAATACAGCACTAAGACTAAAAAGTGTTATGTAAGAAATATCATCTACTGCCCACACGGCCTCACCATCCATATCAGAATAAAGGCTAAAGGCATAAGGCAATCCTAGTGAAACTAAGGCTGCTAGTAAAAGATATATAGTTTGTATACGTTGTATCACGTGATTCTCATTTTAAACTGTGGTAAAAATAAGTCTCATTTTGTGATATTGCTAAGAAAACTTTGAAAATAAAATTGTATCATTGTCTTGTAATTATGTAAAAGGCTCTCCGCTTGTTACTTAATTGCTTAATATTTTTAGTATCAAATTCTTCTTTTGGTACGCTCTAATCACCCGATTAATAATTTACCCACATTACTAGATGTTTGATATTTCAGAATTAAAAGCAAAGAAGCTTCCCGAGCTTCAAGAGATTGCAAAAGGGATTAATGTTCCTAAATACAGAACATTAAAAAAGCTAGACCTTGTTTATAGAATACTTGATTTACAAGCAGCAGACCCAAAAAAAATAGAGGCAGTAGTGCCTAAAGTAAAAGAAGCAGCTTCACAAGCACCTGCTCCTAAGACAGAACGTAAGCCTAGAGAAGATCGTAAACCTCGTGCTCCACGTCCAGCAAAAACTGCAAAAGATACTAAGGATGCTCCCACAGCAAACACTGAGGAAGCCAAAGATGCTCCGGCAAAAGGAAAGCCTCCTGTAAAAAAAGAAGCTCCTGTAAAAAGAGAACCGCAGGCAAAGAGAGAAGCGGTAAAACGTGAACCTGCTAAAGGAAAAGGTGGAGACGATACAAAGACACCACAAAAACGAGATAATCAAAAAGATACTCGTAATAACGATAAGCGCAACAGCAATGACAACCGTCAAAGCAATGATAAGCGTGCACCTCGCGATAATAATCGCAATACAAATACGCGTACTAATACGCCACGTAATAACCGTAATCAAAAAGACGGTAATACGCATGGTAACAATGGTAACAAGGATAGCCGTAACCGTTACCGCGAGCCAGATTTTGAATTTGAAGGAATTATAGAGAGTGAAGGAGTTTTAGATATTATGCAAGATGGCTACGGCTTCTTACGTAGTTCTGACTACAATTACCTAGCATCTCCAGATGATATTTATGTATCACAATCACAGATAAGACTTTTTGGTCTTAAAACTGGTGATACAGTACTAGGTGTAATACGCCCTCCAAAAGAAGGGGAGAAGTATTTTCCACTTATTAAAGTAAGTAAGATTAATGGTTTGAACCCTAACATCGTTAGAGATCGTGTTTCTTTTGAGCACTTAACACCATTATTTCCTACAGAAAAATTTAACCTAGCAGATCGTCAAGCGAGTATATCTACTCGTGTGATGGATATGTTTGCACCTATAGGTAAAGGGCAGCGTGGTATGATTGTATCACAGCCTAAAACGGGTAAAACCATGTTACTTAAGGATGTGGCAAATGCTATTGCAGCAAACCACCCAGAGGTATATCAAATAGTACTTCTTATAGATGAACGTCCAGAGGAAGTTACAGATATGCAGCGTAATGTAAATGGAGAGGTAGTAGCCTCTACATTTGATAAGGAAGCGCATGAGCACGTAAAAGTGGCAAATATTGTACTTGAAAAGGCAAAGCGTCTTGTAGAGTGTGGTCACGATGTAGTAATACTTCTTGACTCAATCACTCGTCTTGCACGTGCTTATAATACCGTACAGCCGGCATCTGGAAAGATTCTTTCTGGAGGTGTAGATGCAAATGCATTACACAAGCCTAAGCGTTTCTTTGGAGCAGCGCGTAACATAGAAGGAGGTGGGTCACTTACCATTCTTGCTACAGCACTTACAGACACCGGTTCAAAAATGGACGAAGTAATCTTTGAAGAATTTAAAGGTACAGGTAACATGGAGCTACAACTGGATCGTAATATTGCAAACCGCCGTATTTTCCCAGCAATCGATCTTACCTCTTCATCTACACGTCGTGATGACTTACTACACAGTAAAGACACTACGCAACGTCTATGGGTATTACGTAAATATCTTGCAGATATGAACCCTGTAGAGGCAATGGAGTTCATGAGTGACCGTATTAAGAGCACAAAAAACAACGAGGAATTCTTGATCTCAATGAATCAATAAGCACCCTCTTTTTAGTATAACAAAGAACCTCTCAATAGCATTGAGAGGTTTTTTTATGATTTTTAGTAAGGTTTTGGAGCGCATAAGTAGCGCTACTTTGCGAGCGTAGTTTCCCGCTTTCATTACAATTCCTCGTTTCGCTATCGCTACACTGCGGGATTTCCATTATAATCGGGGCTAGCGGCTAATGCAAGTGTTAATTTGCAAAAGCTCAATTTTATGAGTACGTAAAAATCTTTACGTATAGAAAAGCTCACCCTTCAGGGCTGGGGAAAAGTTTTTCAAACTAAGCTCACCCTTCAAACCCTAGAAAAACATTCAAATGAAGCTCACCCTTCAAACCCTATAAAAACATTCAAACAAAGCTCACCTTCAAGGCAAAATAAAAAAGCTCACCCTTCATGGTCGGGGGAAAAGCTTTTTGAAATGAAGCTCACCCCTAAGACTCGGGGAAAAGCTTTTTTTAAATAGACTCACCCTTTAGGGCTAGGGAAAAGCCTTTCTCAATCTAAGCTATCTAAGCTTCTGTATCTAAAATACCAGAAAGCACATGATATCGAGGATCGTCTACGCTTTCTTCAATCACTTTATCAAACTTAGGCGATGCTTTACGCATTAGATCTTTACACTCAGTACTTAGGTGCTTTAACGTGATTGTTTTTCCTGCGGCCTCATACTTCTCTAGTAAAATATAAATTGCCTCTAGCGCAGAGTGGTCTGCTACTTTTGCTTCGATAAAGTCAATTTCGATATGATCTGGATCACCGTTGATATCAAACTTAGAATTAAAACTCTGGATACTTCCAAAGAATAATGGACCCCAAATTTCGTACACCTTTGTTCCGTCTGCTTTAAATCTCTTTCTAGCTCTAATTTTCTTAGCGCTGCTCCAAGCAAATGATAATGCAGCAATAATAACACCTACAAATACTGCAATGGCAAGATCAAAAAACACGGTCACTGCAGATACTATAATAAGAACAAAAGCATCTGAAACTGGTATTTTCTTTAAAATTCTAAAACTAGACCAAGCAAATGTCTCAATAACCATCATAAACATTACACCTACTAAGGCTGCAATCGGCACTTGCTCAATAAACTTATCTGCAAATAAGATAAAGGTAAGTAGCGTGACTGCCATCATTACACCAGAGAGTCTACCACGACCTCCAGCGTTAATATTTATTACTGTTTGCCCTATCATACCACAACCACCGGTTCCTCCAAAAACACCACTCACGATATTTCCAGCTCCTTGTGCTACACATTCTCTGTTTCCATTACCTCTAGAGTCTGTCATCTCATCTACTAGGTTCATAGTCATAAGCGTTTCAATCAAACCTACTGAGGCTGCAAGAAATGCATAAGGCGCTATAAACTTAAGGGTGTCTAGGTTAAATGGCAGGCTGCTCCATAATTCAAATACATTGAGCTTACTTGAGATTTCTGCCATACCATTGAGACCTGCACCACCACCATCTCTAATGAATTCGCCAACGTTTACAGAGTCTAATCCGCCAAAAATTGATATGAGCGATACAATAAGAATAGCCGTTAATGCGGCAGGAATCTTTGGGGTGATTTTAGGCAGTCCCCATACGATGAGCATGGTGAGTAACACAAGCCCTATCATTGTATATAATGACTTTCCTTGCATCCAGGTCTTAACGACTCCTTTGTCTTTTACAGAGTAAAATCCATCTTGAGAAGCATTAAAAACAACCTTTTGCGTATTTGTATCATATACTTGTCCGTCAGATAATACAAACACCTCCTTGTTGGTTGCTTTGTTTATTACAGAGTTTCCTTCTATTGTAAATAGTACAGTATTTGAGACCTTATCCTTTACTTCATTGTCAGATACGGTATAAACGAGCTCCTTTGAAGCTGTTTTACGCATGTTATCTCCAGCGTAGTCTTTTTTGTTTTCTTTAAACATTCCTAGTTGTGCAAGGAATATCACGATAGCGAGTCCGTTTACAAACCCCATCATCACAGGATGCGGAATCAAGCGCACGAATTTCCCCAACTTAAACAAGCCAGCAAAGACCTGAATAACTCCCATTAACACCACCGCGGCGAGTAAATAGAAGTATCCCATATTTTCAACAGGCTGGTCAAAGAGTAATCCCTTTGCATGACCTTCTTGAATCATCTGTACAAAAATCACGGCAACTGCTCCTGCTGCTCCCGAGATTAATCCTGGTCTACCGCCAAAAAGTGCTGAGATAATTCCAATTACAAACGCCCCAAATAATGCCACAATTGGACTTATTTGAGCCACAAATGCAAATGCAACTACTTCAGGTATCATGGCTAAAGAAACCGTAATACCAGAAACGATATCATTCTTAGGATTAGAGGTAAAATTGTTGAAAAGACGCTTCATAAGGCTGTTTTTAAGAAGCCGCAAAGATAGTGTATTCTTAAGGGATAGCTATAGCGCATTTACGGGAGTTACGGTAACGATTTCGCGCAAGCGTAAAAAAGAAACCCTCACAAGATAACTTGTAAGGGCTAAAGATGTAAGGGTATGTTATTTTTTTACTTTGTATGTGCTTAGTCTAAAGGGAGCATAAAGCGGGCAAAATGAAACAAAGCTTGTTGCGATAAAAATAAGTGCTACGACGCCCAGTATAATTGCCACCGTGCCGTTTATAACGTTAGCTGCATATAATATACCAATAATCACTGCAGCCGCTATGCGTATACCGCGATCTAAATTTCCCATATTCTTTTTCATAGTGTGTTTTTTTTTAGAAGTAATACTACACAAATGTAATGGGAGGATTTCTTGTAAACGGTGACGGTAGTCACACTTACATGATTTTTATGGTGCGTCCTTCTTGGGTTATGTGATTTTCAATCTCCAGTTTTTTTAAGATCCTGCTTACGACTTCTCTTGCGGTGCCTAGATCTGTTGCTATTTCCTTATGAGTTATATGTAGGGTTTGAGTTGCTGTAATACGCGATTTTTCTTTTAGATAATCGAGTATGCGCGTGTCCATTTTATCAAATAGGAGGTGATTTACAGCGTTCATCATGTCAAGATAACGCGCATCATAGTTTTTAAAGAATAAGGTGTTGAGCTCAGGGTAGGTCTTAAGCCATTGCTGTACTTTGTCTACAGGTAAAAGAAGAAGTTTAGCATCTGTTTCTGTAATTGCAAATCCGCGACTGGGTAATTGTGAGATTCCAGAAGAAAAAGAGATGATGCAACTCTCTGCCGGTTCTATGTAATAAAGTAGAAGTTCTCTATCTTCATAGCGAGAATATACCTTTACGAGTCCGTGTATTACGATGGGAATAACCTTTGCATACTGTCCTTCTCGCAGTAATTCTGTTTGCGCAGGGAGTTCCTTTATGATGCCGTGTGTGGTTATTTCCTTAATGAGGTCTGGATGAAATCTTGGAAAAAGCTCTTTAATTATCATAGGTATCTATACTAGGTGCTGTAAAACTACAATTCGGTAGGCTGTTATGGCAATTGAGTAGCAACCTTTTTATGATTACTGAATTCTGGCTCATATTTGTATTATCAATCATGAGCAATACAGTCTCAATATTTAAAAATCTAACCGATGAACTACGATACTTTCTTCAAGATATTTATAACACTACACGCTATAGGTGGTTTTATCTCCCTCATAGCGGGAACTATCTCTGTAATTGCTCGTAAAGGAAATACTTGGCATAAAAAGTCAGGAATGGTTTTTTATTACGGGATGCTTACAGCGGGTATTTCAGGTATTGTGGCATCGTTACTTCCAGATCATAACAACCCATTTTTATTTGTGGTAGGACTTTTTAGTGTGTATCTGGTTCTTTCTGGGTATAGAGCACTCCGTTTTAAAAAGATAAAGGAAGCGAGTGAATTACGCTATGATAAAATCATTTCTTATTCTATGCTCATCATAGGTCTGGCAATGATAGTTTATGGTGCTTTATCATTGCTTTCTGGTTCTTCTATGGGGTGGATTCTTATAATCTTTGGAGGAATTGGTGTTCTTAATGCCGTAGGAGATATACGTGCAATGAGAGATATAGCGTCATTGCGTAAAAAATATCTTAGACTTCATATAGGTAAAATAACAGGTGGATATATCGCAGCTTTTACTGCTTTCTTTGTCACAAATCAAGTACTTCCAGCGCTATTGAGCTGGTTATTGCCTACTATATTTGGTGTTTTATTCATTGGTTACTGGTTGCGTAAAACAAAACCTCGCAAGAAAACTACAACTGAGACTTTATAAATGACGGTTGGGTAGGTTACGCTTTCGCGAAAGCGTACTTAAAACCACCTTTACATCATCAATCACAAATCAATATATTATGAAACATTTACTTCTTATTATCGCATTATGCAGCAGTACATTTCTTATAGCTCAAACTAAGTACGAGCAAGGAATGACAAAAGCTATGGAACTTTGGGAAGAAAGCAAGCTTGATGAGGCTTCAAACCTCTTTGAGCGTATTGCTACTGTCGAAAAAGACAACTGGCTGCCTACGTATTATGTTGCTCAAATTGCTATAATACTTAACTGGAGAGACTTTGAAAACAGAGAGGAAGCTACTATGAAGGCGACGCTAGATAAGGCGCAAGAGTTTATAAATACTATGCGTACGATAGCTCCAGATAATCCGTATGCAGACCACTTGCAAGCGCAGCTTTATACAGTTTGGGTCGCTCACGATGGCATGAAATACGGGATGAAATATGCAGGTACTATAGGAGAGCTCAATCAAAAAATGATAAATAAGGAGCCAGACAATCCTATTTTTATAGCAGAAAAGGCGCAGTGGGATATGGGAAGCGCAAGATATTTTGGGAGCTCAATAGCGCCATATTGCGCAGAGTTGCAGCGTGCCATCACGCTTTTTGCTACCTTTAAACCTGAGTCTAAGTTCCATCCTAAAGGAAATGTAAAAAGAGCTTTAGAAAGTGCCGAAGCTTGTAATTAAGAAAAAATGAAATATTATCTAAAAGAGTTTGCAAAGGCAAATATTGTAAGCTTAACAATATTTATCGTTCACAGTATTATATTGTATGTGCTGGGTAATCCTTGGTATGGAGATGGTGCAATAACCTTTTTTATACAAAACCAAATCTTCTCTGTAGCGCTATATGCAGTGAACACTATGGTTATTGTGAACTTTAGAAAACGTTTTACAGGCCGTCTGTGGAATTTTAAGGTGCTCGCTTATGCATTGGTTGCTCATATTGTGGTGACTTTAATTACCGTTTTTCTACTTCGATTATTGCTTATTACAGGATATTATAAAATTCCATTTGATGAGTATATGGCTAGTGAAGGCCTTGAGGATTATATTTTCCCTTTTTTAATAACAGCCGTAGCAACTTCTTCATTCTATGCGGTGAGTCGCTGGAAAAACAAGCAGGAAAGTAAAGTAAAGCAGTCTAAAATCATTGCTGGAGCTGCTTCGGCAAAATTTGATGCACTTAAAAATCAGCTGGATCCACATTTTTTATTCAACAGTTTAAATGTGCTGGCAAGTCTTATTGAGGAAAACCCAAAGCAGGCAACCAAGTTTACCACTTCGCTTTCAAAAGTGTACAGGTATGTACTGGAGCAAAAGAATAAAGAGTTAGTGCCGCTTGAAGAGGAGCTCACTTTTGCACGTACGTATATGAATCTCATCAAAATGCGTTTTGAAGATAGTATTGTGGTAGAAATCCCAGAAAATGCCTCGCATCAAGAATATAAAGTAGTGCCACTTTCCTTGCAATTATTACTTGAAAACGCTGTAAAGCATAACCAGGTAACGCCTAACAAGAAGCTATATATTAAGATATACGAAGATGGTAATAAGCTCTTTATTGAAAATAACATCCAGGCCAAGCAGGTTGTAAAGAAGAGTAGTGGTGTAGGCTTGCAAAATATCAGGCAGCGATACAGTTTGCTATCTAATAGTGAAGTGCATATAGTAGATGATAGTGAGACTTTTCAAGTTGGGATACCGCTATTGACACAAGCAGAGCAAGTGACATTTGAGCCTAGGCAGAGCGAACTCCTTGCAGATAAACGTTACCAGCGTGCAAAGAAGAAGGTAGAAGACCTTAAAGGTTTTTACATTCACTTTACTATTTATGCGGTTATGGTACCTGTGTTTATATACTTTAACGTGCAGTCTACAAGTTTTCCTTGGGCATTATTTCCTATACTAGGATGGGGCTGGGGAGTTGCTGGTCATGCATCAGAAGTGTTTGGGTGGAGTCCTTTGTTTAACAAGGCATGGGAGCGTAAAAAGGTAGAAAAGCTTATGGAAGACGAGAATTTTTAATCTAACGTCTTACTGCTTGTCATAGTCAGAACGAAAAGAAAAATCCCCTTGAAACGTAGTTTCAAGGGGATTTTTTATGTGAGCGTGTAGTGTATTACTTTTTTGTAAGGTGCTCTACGTTTTTCTTCATTTGGATTTGAGCACCAGAGTCTTTAGTCTTCATAGCGCGGTATTTGAAGTTTATAAACTCTACTAGAAGCGAGAACGCAATCGTAAAGTATAAATAACCCTTAGGGATAGCTCCTACGCTTGATCCAAAGATTTCTAGATGTGATAGGTGTGCGCCTTCTGCAATGAGCATAAAACCTATTAAAATTAAGAATGAGAGGCCTAATATCTGTAATGAAGGATGCTTTGCGATAAAGTTTCCTACAGGGTTTGCAAAAAGCATCATGATCCCAACTGAAATTACTACTGCAATCACCATAATGATTAACGCATCTGTTGGATTGTCAGAAAGGCCGTTAGTCATCCCTACGGCAGTCAGTATAGAGTCAAAGGAGAATACAAGGTTGATTACTGCAATTTGTACAATGGCATTACCTAGCGTAGTAGAGCTCTTTTTTGAAATCTCTTCTTCTTCTAGTCCTGTTTCATCCACCTTCTCGTGTATCTCGTGTACAGACTTCCAGATAAGGAAGATACCTCCTGCAAGAAGTATAACCGCTTGCCAGCTTATCCCTCCTGTTATCCAGCTTGCGTTTATATGCCAGAAAGGAGCACTTAAGGCCACAAGCCACGATATCCCAAAAAGTAATGCGATACGCATACCCATTGCAAGTGCAAGACCAATATTAGTCGCTTTTTTACGATCCTTTTGTGGGAGCTTTTCGGCGGCTATGGAGATAAAAATGATGTTGTCAATACCTAATATGATTTCAAGAAAGGTAAGTGTAAGCAGTGCTACCCAAGCATCTGCAGTGGTAAGAATGTCAAACATTAGTCAGTTGTTTTTTTGGCGATGCCACGTTGTTTGTTGGTTTCTCCTACAAGGGAGTATTCAAAGGTATAAAAATCTCCGTCAGTAGCTATGATTTTCATGTGTAGCGCTTTTTCTTCGCTCATGCTACGAGGATGAAGCTTCTTTACGATGTACTCACAGTCATTAATCCATCGCACAGAAGAGGAGTCTGCTTTGCCCTTAAAGTAATCAATCTCTAGTGTGTCGTTACGTTTAAAGGTGGTTGCTACGAGTTCTCCATCTAGTAATGTTTCAAACGTAAATGTCCCAGTTTTAAAATCTGTACAGTCACGTTCTGGGCTTTCACAGCTTAAAGCGAAAACACTAATTATTACAAAAAAAGCTTTCCATTGATTCTTCATAGGTTACAAAAATACCACAGGAGCGTGAGTAATTGAGAGTAAGTCTTAGATATTTTAAAGAAGTAAAATGACTAAAAATTTCTTACCAAAAGTGTACGCGATGTAAGGTGATTTTTGAAGAAGAAGAGTAGGTGAATTTTACATCTCATAACTCTCAAAAGTTCCATCTTCTAAGAAAATAATCACTCTCTTAATGGGTGATTTTGAAGAGGAAAAAGCAGTGATATTTTTGAGTGTTTTTTGCTCCGTATTTGATGGTGGAGTAGCACTTGTTTTTAATGCAAATTCTTGAGCATTTTTTGAAGGCACATCAGCCGAAAAAGTAGTGTGGTTTGATGGAGTAGGAGTGGTGGTTTTTGGACTTGATTTTGTTCCATAAAGAAGCCATTGTAATTCCACTTCCGGGAAGGTAGCAACTACGGTCATTACAAAGTCTAAACTGGGCTTATTTCTTCCAGCCATAAGATGAGATATGGTAGCTCTTCCTACCTGTAGTTTTTCTGAAAAAGCAGTTGCGCTCAATTCGTTTGCATCCATGATTTCCTGGAGGCGTTGCGCAAATTTTGTGTTGTTTATGAGTGTTTCCATTTGTATACAGCAAAGATACGTTACAAATGTAAACTATGGATGTTCTTGTGTGTAAATAGTTAGTCTAGGTGTGTAATTGTATTAAATTAATACTTTAGTTATGGGTATTTAAAATACTGATTTAAAATAACTAGAGTTTTTATAAAGTGCATTTTGTTTAATTGGAGGTAATCTTCTAGTAAAGCGTTACTTCTGTATATAAAACGCACTGTTTACATCTGTAAACAGTGCGTTTTAATGAAGAGTTGTAAAAAAAGTATCTTTGTAGTCCAAAGAATACATATGGAGTTACCTGAGTTATTACAACTGTTTTCCCAATGCCGTGAAGAATCTATTTCTGGCAGATATATATCACCAGATTTTATCACCGATTTTGTCTCTCAATTATCGTTAGATTTTACGATTGATACACTGGGTCATTCGGTAGAAAATAGACCTATTCATTCGGTAGTTTTTGGTACCGGAAAAGTGAAGATTTTTATGCTGTCTCTTATACACATCTGACGCTGCCGACGAAGAGGATAGTGTAGAT
>CAJXSW010000025.1 GCA_913060645.1 uncultured Dokdonia sp.
CGAGATAGGAGTCCGTCTCGTGGGCTCGGAGATGTGTATAAGAGACAGGCATGTTTCCCGCGCCACCACTTGCGATTATTGGTATGTTTAAACTTTCAGAAAGTCTTGCTAGTGCTTCATTTGCAAATCCGTCTTTTGTACCATCATTATCCATTGATGTAAATAAGATTTCTCCTGCTCCACGAGTTTCCACCTCTTTTGCCCAATCAAAAAGATTTAGTTCTGTAGGTACTTTTCCGCCTACTAAATGTACTATCCACTCGCCATCTATAAACTTTGCATCTATAGCTACTACGATACACTGTGATCCAAACTTTGCTACTAGTTCATTTATTAATTCTGGTCTTTTTACGGCACTAGAATTAATAGAAACTTTATCGGCGCCATTTTGTAGTAAGATATCAACATCTTCTACAGATGAGATTCCTCCTCCTACTGTAAATGGGATATTTACTTGTGATGCTACTCGCAATACTAGATCTGCAAGGGTCTTACGACGTTCTTCTGTTGCAGATATGTCTAAAAAAACTAGCTCATCTGCACCAGTATTAGAGTAGAGCTTTGCAAGCTCTACTGGATCTCCAGCATCACGCAAGTTTACAAAGTTAGTTCCTTTTACAGTTCTACCATTTTTAATATCAAGACAAGGGATAATTCGTTTTGTAATCACGCGGAACGTCTAAAAGATTAGTAATTAAGGTTGCAAATTTAAATAAAAGTGCCGCTACTACCCCACAAAATGAAAACTGCTTTTCCTAAAGATTGCCAAAATGTAGCTCACATTCACAAACTCCTATTAAAACTGTGATAATGTGATGTTAACTAGTAAATCATCACTCCATCATTCAATTACTTTTGACTTTTAAATAATAAATCGAATAAGTTATGATCAAGATTATAGGAGTAATAGCGTTAGTTGCAGGTGCCATTATGTTAGTACTTGGTGTTATGGGAATTTTTGGAAGTTTGAGCACAGGGATGAGCCCGTGGGCATTTACAATACTTGGTGTAGTATTTTTCTTTGCAGGTATCTCATTACTTAAACATAGAAAAGATACAGATGCAATTGCATCTGAAAAATAAACAAAGCAAAAAATGGTGTAAATTAGTACTTCAAAACATCCATTATGACAGTACGACCATTCCATCTTGCTATTCCCGTAGATGACGTAGAGAAAGCAAGAGTATTTTATAGAGATATTTTAAATCTACCTGAAGGCCGCAGTAGCGATCATTGGGTAGATTTTAATTTTTTTGGGCACCAACTTGTAATACATTATAAAGAAAAATCTACCGTAGATGAAGTTCACAATGAGGTAGATGGTAAAGCAGTTCCCGTCCCACATTTTGGAGTGGTTTTAGAATGGAATCAATTTCAAAAATTTGCTAAGGAAATTGCGCCTCACGTCACTTTTGTAATAGCTCCTTACACTCGCTTTGAAGGACTTGTAGGAGAGCAATCAACAATGTTTTTTTATGACCCTTGCGGTAATGCTTTAGAATTTAAAGCTTTTAAAGACGATTCTCAAATCTTTGCAACATAATATATGCAATCAATAAAACCTGGATTACTTAGACAAGCCTTTGTTATTTTCCTAATCATACTATTAGGATGGCTTATTTTTAAAGAAATGGCAACGTATCTTTCAGGTGTTCTGGGAGCAATCACGCTATTTGTATTGATGCGTAAGTGGCAAGGATATCTTGTAAAAAAACGTAAGTGGAATCCAGGAGTAGCAGCAGGATTATTAATGACTGCGTCTTTTCTCGTAATCCTCCTTCCTATCGCTGGGCTAGTACTTATGCTTACCTCAAAAATAAGTAAGGCAGTAGAAAATAGCGAGAAAGTCATAGATATTGTAAAAACGCAATTATCTTCTCTAGAGACTAGATTTGGGATGGATCTCGCTAGTTCGATAGATACAAGCTCCATTACAGAATGGGTTAGTAATAATCTTCAAGGCCTCGTAGGAAGCACGTTTAATATATTTATCGCTATAGGGATAATGTACTTCATGCTTTACTATATGCTCACTAATAGGAGAACATTTAGAGAATCACTTTTAGAGTACATCCCACTTAGTGACAAAAACTTGAAATTAATAGGAAAAGACAGTGTAGATCTAGTAAAGTCTAATGCCATTGGTATTCCGCTGGTTGCACTGCTGCAAGGTGTGGTCGCTCTCATCGGGTTTCTGATTTTAGGTGTAGAAGATCCGTTTTTCTGGTTTGCAATAGTAACCGTAGGATCTATGATTCCATTTGTAGGGACCGCTTTAGGTGTAATTCCAGTATGTATTATCCTATATGCGGCTGGTGATGTTTGGCAGTCTATCGTTCTTGCTTTGTACGGTATTATCGTTGTAGGATCTACAGATAATTTATTTAGGCTAGTGATACAGCAACGTCTTGCAGATGTACACCCGCTAGTAACTATTATCGGAGTTATTGTGGGTGTGCCGCTTTTTGGTTTTATAGGCTTAATCTTCGGCCCTATTGTAGTGAGTATTTTTCTACTTATTGTAAAAATTTACAAGCAAGAGTACGGTAAAGAGGTTCATGAGGAAGAAAAAGAAGTACTATAACTACCTACTAGTATTTGTTTTACGCTTTCGCGAAAGCGTAACTTAAAGATCATTCTTTGAGTTTTATTCAAAATTCCTATCTTTCACTTCCCAAAGCAAACCATCACTACATGCAAATACTAGGCATAGACATAGGCGGAACTGGAATTAAAGGAGTTCCCGTAGATCTTGAAACTCAAGAATATCTAGGAGAACGTTTTAGAATAGAAACACCCCGTCCCGCAAAACCCAAGGCTATTGCACAGTGCGTACAAGAACTTGTAGAACATTTTAATTGGACTGGTCCCATAGGTGTAGGTTTTCCTACAGTAGTGGTAGATGGTAAGGCCATGGCTTACGGCAATATGCATAAAAGCTGGCAGGGTGTTCAAATAGACGAACTTTTTACCGAAAAAACAGGACTTCCATGCTCTGCCATAAATGATGCAGATGCAGCTGGCCTTGCAGAAGTAAGATATGGCGCAGGAAAGGATTTAAAAGGTCTTGTTGCTGTGATAACAGTAGGAACTGGAATTGGTTCTGGCTTGTTTTATAATGGCCAGCTCATCCCTAATTTTGAATTAGGTCGTTTACCATACAAGAAAAAGCCTATTGAACAATATGCAGCAAACTCTGTGCGCAAAGCAGAAGACTTGACTTACAAAGAATGGGCAGAGCGTTTTAATTTTTTCTTAAAAAATGTAGAGTTGATTTGTACTCCTAACCATTACATCATAGGTGGTGGCATAAGCAAACACATGGAGGAATTTGAAAAATATCTTACTACAGATATCCCTATTGTAGCTGCCAAAACCAAAAATCATGCAGGTATTATAGGAGCAGCTTGTGGGTATCTTGATAAAATGGAACGCAAGTAATATTAATTTTCATTTACTAGTAGTTATTATTTGAGTTTACACTTCTCACGTGCGAGCACGATTTCTTTTGTTTACTTTTAAAGCGTAACAACTTTAAATCGACCAAAAGAATGCGTTTATTACTTACACTTACTACCCTACTATTAAGTTGCCTTAACACACTTGCTCAAACTGGCAGTGTAGATATGGATTACTATCTTCCTAAAGATGTAACTTATGATCAATCTATTCCTACACCAGAAAGCATTATAGGCTATACGCCTGGAGAATGGCACGTAAGTCATGATAAACTTTCTGAGTACATGCGTACACTCGCAGCTGCTAGTGATAGAATTACAATAGAAAACAGAGGTAAAACTTTTGAGGGTCGCCCTATTCTTTTACTTACAATAACTTCTCCTAGCAATCACAACAACCTAGAAGCGATACGCGCAGAGCATGTAAAACTTACAGAAAACGGAAGCAGTTCTTTAAATACTAGTGATATGCCTATCGTAGTATATCAAGGACTTTCTATACATGGTAATGAACCTTCTGGGGCAAACGCTGGACTTGTAGCTGCCTACTATCTTGCCGCTGCGCAAGGTCCAAAAATCGATGACTTGCTTAAGAACACGGTCATCCTTTTTGATCCTTCCTTTAATCCAGACGGTTTACAACGATTTGCATACTGGGCAAATACTAATAAGAGTATAAACATTAATCCTGATCCACAAGATCGTGAATATAATGAGGTATGGCCTGGTGGACGTACTAACCACTACTGGTTTGACATGAACCGCGACTGGCTTCCTGTACAACTTCCAGAATCTCGTGCTCGCATCAATACCTTCCATAACTGGTATCCTAATATTCTTACAGATCACCACGAGATGGGATCTAACAGTAGTTTTTTCTTCCAGCCAGGAATACAATCACGTACACACCCACTTACGCCTGCCTTAAACCAAGAGCTCACAAAGCAAATAGGTAATTACCACGCAGCAGCACTAGATAAAATAGGTAGCTTCTACTACACAGAAGAAAGCTTTGATGATTTTTACTATGGAAAAGGATCTACATTTCCAGATATAAATGGAGGTATTGGGATTCTTTTTGAACAAGGAAGTAGTCGTGGCCACGCTCAAGAAACAGAAAATGGATTACTAGAATTTAAATTTACTATACTCAATCAGTTTACTGCTATCTTATCCACATTAGAAGCAGCGCAAGGAATGCGTTCAAAATTACTAGACTATCAGCGCGATTTCTTTAATAACGCTCGAGGCGAAAAAGCGAATGGTGCCTACGTTTTCGGGAGTGAAAAAGATGCAAGTAGCTCTTATCACCTCGCCGAAATACTAAAGCGTCATAAAATTAAAGTGCATGAAGTAGCCAAAGACTTTACGGAAGGGAATAGCAACTTCAAAAAAGGAATGAGCTACATGGTACCAAAAAACCAAAGACAAAGCCGCCTTATAAAGGCAATGTTTGAAAAACGTACTACGTTTCAAGACAGTTTGTTTTATGATATTAGTGCATGGTCTTTCCCACTAGCATTTGGTGTAGACTTCTCAGAAAACGCATCTTTAAATAACGCTGGAAATGAGATTCAAGAGTTATCGATGAAGTCAACGCCTGCCGTCGCTTCAAGCACCTATGCATACTTGATGGAATGGCATGACTACTATACTCCCAAGGCACTTAACAGCATCTTAAATAAAGGAATAAGAGCAAAAGTTGGCATGGAGCAATTCACCCTAGAAGGTGCTACTTATGACTATGGGACTATTATGATTCCGGTGCAAAATCAATCATTGAATCCGCAAGAGTTAAATGCCTTTATAAATGAGGTAGCTCAAGATGCACATGTAACTATCAAATCTGTGAGCACCGGACTTACACAAGGAATAGATCTCGGTAGTAATCAGTTTAGAGCGCTTAAGCCTGCAAAAGTTGCCATTATTGTAGGTGAAGGTATTAACCCGTACGATGCAGGAGAAATCTGGCATCTATTTGATACACGTTATAATATGCGTATCACAAAACTCGACACTAAGAGTTTAGGACGCACAGACCTATCTCAATACACAGATATCATTCTACCTAATCTCTGGGGAAGCGCTATAGATAAAGGCACTACAGAAGATATTAAACAATGGGTACGCGATGGTGGTACACTTATAGGATATAAAAATGTAGCCAACTGGTTCAAGGTTAACAAAATGCTGAATATTTCTTTTGAGGAAACTAAAAATCCTGCTAAGAATGTGAGCTTTGAGCAGCGCAGAGATTTTAGCGGTGCGCAAGTAATAGGAGGAGCAATCTTTGAAGCAAAGCAAGATAGATCTCACCCTATTAACTTTGGATATACAGGAGATAAGGTTTCCTTATTTAGAAACACTACTATTTTTGTCAAAGCAGACTCTACTAGTTATAAGAATCCTATCCAGTATACTAAGACTCCTTTACAAGCAGGTTATATTTCAAAAATTAACCTAAAAGCAATTCCAGAAACTAGACCTTTTGTACATCAAAGTACTGGACGTGGTGAGGTGATTTTATTTACAGATAACACAAACTTTAGAGCGTTCTGGTATGGTACCAATAAATTATTAATGAACGCTATCTTCTTTGGTAGCGAGATGTAATCGTAATATTTAATTTATTTTTAAAACATATCAGTCAAAATGAAAATAGATCTTTCTAATAAAACCTCTAACCAACTTCGCTCTAATCTTAACTTGATTACAGTGATTATTGTTGCCTTGCTTATCGTTATATCATTTCTCATTGGTATCTCGATTTACGGGATTACTACAAGGGAAGATTCAAATTCTTTTATAGCTACACTGGTAGTTGGTATTTCTTGCTTGGGTACAGTTCCATTGCAGTTTATTATAAGAGGAGCTATCAAAAAAGAATTGAAATCAAGAGGAGAGATTGTATAAATGTTACGCTTTCGCGAAAGCGTAATCAACTCAATTATTTTTATAACTTTACACATAGTATGATATTAGTCACAACATATACATTCATCTCGTGTGCAACGCTGCGCCAGACTTGATATGTTGTCACTATATGATTATAAAGAGTAACAATACAAAAGAGTTCGGCCACCACGCTGGACTCTTTACTTTTATGGTCTAGCGTAGGACTTTACCATCTAATCTATCGTTTATGAAAACACTACTACGCAACTATACAAATACTTTTAAAGGACTATCTAGAGAAATCTGGTGGCTATCGCTCATCACATTGATAAACAGAGCGGGCGCGATGGTGATTCCCTTTCTCTCTATTTATTTAAATAAAGATCTCCATTTTAGTCTACCAGATGTTGCATGGATTATGACGTCTTATGGTCTTGGTTCTTTTGCAGGAGCATGGCTAGGCGGTAAATTGTGTGACGTAATTGGTTATTATAAAGTCATCCTTTTAAGTTTAATTTTTACTGGAATAAACTTTTTATGGGTAATGCATGTAGAGACTTTCTGGGTAATGTGCTTTTCATTTTTTATCCTCATGGCACTAGCAGATATGGGACGTCCTGCGTTTTTTGTAGCCCTTAGTGCCTACTCAAAACCAGAAAATAAAACACGCTCGCTTACCCTCATACGACTTGCTATTAATCTAGGTTTTTCTGTAGGGCCCGCTGTGGGAGGAATTCTTATTGCCACTGCAGGATATGATGCGCTATTCTATGTAGACGGCTTGACGTGTCTCTTTGCTGCTATCCTGATGACTCAAGTATTAAATCCTAAAAAAACAAAGGAACTTGATAAAGAAGTCATGATTGAAAATCCTAAAAAACCTTTGCTTGATACGCCTTATGTGCTGTTTCTCGTTGCGCTTGCGCTATTTGGGATTGTCTTTGTACAATACTTTTCGACAGTGCCATTATATTATAAAGATGAATATAAACTTGGTGAGGATGCCATAGGACTCATTCTTGCTCTTAATGGTATTTTGATTGTAGTGTTTGAAATGCCACTCATTGCCTGGATGGAAAAGAAAAACCTCTCTAACGTACAAAGCACCATCTTGGGATTACTCATGACAGGTGCTAGTTTTGTATTATTACTATGGGAAACATGGGTAGGCATTATAGTCATTGGGATGATTATCGCAACCTTTGGGGAGATGATTTCGTTTCCCTTTAGTAATAAATTTGCCTTAGATCGCTCTAAGTTAGGAAGACAAGGTGCATACATGGGCGTTTACAGCATGTCATTTTCGGTAGCGCATATTTTTGGGCACAATAGTGGTATGCAAATCACAGAAGCATTTGGTTTTCAAACAACGTGGATATTTTTGATAGGACTCACGCTTATCGCTTGGCTATTGTTATATATTGTTAAGCGCATGCTTGCAAATGAAACACCGCCAGAACCTGTATCTTTAACTTCAAAATAAGATTTATGAGAATTATTATTATCATTTTAAGTGCTCTTTTGGTACAAGCATGCAATACTAATAAGGACAATCAAAACTCATTACAAGAGCATATTACAAATGAAAATAACGCTTTCGCGAAAGCGCAACCTGTATTAGATACATCTAGGTACAACGTAGCTTTCTTAATTATGGATGGCACTTTTAATACGGAACTCACAGCGCCTTTTGATATTTTTCAACACACAATTTATAGAGAAAGTATTAAGGCGATGAATGTATTTACAGTTGCAAATACACTGGATCCTATTAGAACATTTGAAGGTATGTACCTCCTACCCGATTTTGATTATACACAAGAGAAAATGCCTAAGATTGACATTCTAGTAATCCCTAGCGCAGAGCATCACCTAGATACAGATCTAGATGATGAGGCAATGATTTCGTTTGTTCAGAAAGTAGATAAAGAAGCTCTTTTTATGACTTCTCATTGTGATGGTGCTTTTGTGCTTGCAAAGGCAGGACTTCTCGATGATAAAGTTTCTACTACTTTCCCTAGTGATATAGATCAAATGAGAGCTAAATTTCCAACACTAGATATTAGAAA
The DNA here is from genome assembly GCA_913060645.1 of uncultured Dokdonia sp. GTDB lineage: Bacteria > Bacteroidota > Bacteroidia > Flavobacteriales > Flavobacteriaceae > Dokdonia. The sequence continues at coordinate 8,424 of CAJXSW010000025.1, forward strand.
AGAAACCTTATTTGTTCACGACGGAAAATACATCACCTCTGCTGGCGGTGCCAAAAGTTTTGAGGCTGCACTCTACCTTACAGAACACTTGTATGGTGCAGAAATAGCACGTTCACTAGCGGGTGGATTAGTGATAGACTGGGATCTAAATACCGTCCCACACACGATTATTGACTAAAGAAAGATCTATGAAACAGAATAATATAAACACTATAATATTTGATCTAGGCGGTGTACTCATAGACTGGAGTCCTGAATACGTTTATCTCAAAGAATTTAGAGGAGATCGAGCCAAGATGGATTGGTTTCTTAATCACGTTTGCGCATGGGACTGGAATGTTAACCAAGACGCTGGTTATTCTCTAGAAAAAGCTACACAAGAACGCATAGCAATGTTTCCAGAATATGAAAGGCTCATAAAAATGTATTACGGCCGATGGGAAGAAATGCTAGGTTTTACTCATGAAGGCACGCTACAGATTCTTAAAGAACTTATAGATAATCCCGACTATAGAGTGCTTGCACTTACTAACTGGAGTGGTGAGACATTCCCTATTGCGCTTAAAAAGTTTCCTTGGTTGCAATGGTTTGAAGGAATTCTAGTCTCTGGAGATGAGGGAACTCGTAAACCCTTTAAAGATATCTATGATCTTATGCTAGATCGTTATAAGATTGAACCGTCTCAAGCTATATTTATAGATGATAGTCTAAAAAATATCCAAGGTTGTGAAGTGGCTGGAATAACAGGTATTCATTTTACAGATGCACAAACACTTGCGGTCCAACTTAGATCAAAAGGAGTACAAGTAACACTACAAGAAAAATAACTATTACATATGATTAAAATATATCACAATCCTCGCTGTTCAAAGAGTAGGCAAGGTCTAGCTTTGCTAGAAGAGTCCGGAAAAGAATTTGAGGTAATAAAATATCTGGATAATCCTCTTTCTGAAACAGCGCTTAAGTCTCTTATTGATCTGCTTAATATAGCTCCTATGGAACTCGTAAGAAAAGGCGAAGCTATCTGGAAGGAAAACTATAAAGGAAAAGAACTTAGCGATACGGATGTTGTAGCCGCTATGTCTCAACATCCTAAATTAATAGAGCGTCCCATTGTAGTTCTCGGAAAAAAGGCCGTTATTGGACGACCTCTAGAAAATATAGAAAAGCTCTTGAGCTTATAATTTTAAAAATAAATATTATGAAAATAATTATCGCATTAGTACTTTTTGCCTTTGTTGGAATATCAAATGTTCAAGCACAAAGCCCTAGCATAAGTACTACAAATACAGAAAAAGTAAGTGAGATTGACATGCTTACACAGAAACTCAATCTTAGCTCAGAACAAGTAGCAAATATTTCTAAAACTATAAAAGCATTTAAATCTACAGAAGATAGACTTAGGGCTGGAGGTCTGAGCGCTGCAGATAAAAAAGAAGAGCTTGCTAAACTTGCCAAACGTAAAGATGGTAATATGCAAACGTTTTTAACTAAAGAGCAATATGCTATATACAGTAGTCTCAAAAAACAGTAATTAAAAACTACGTTATAATAACATCCAGATGTTCAGGCATCTGGATGTTCTGTTTTACAACAGCTTGTTGTCATCATATCTGGAAAGTCAGGATATACATCATTGTTACGTATAATTATGTTACCTTGACTCACTCATAAAACTAAACGACTCTGTGAGTCCCAATCCCTTTAAAATTATAGGCGTAGGTGCCACCTTCTCTCCTAACCTCAAAGCAAACTTGTACGAGGCTGCTAGACTATGTATTCATTTTAATGCAACGTTAGTAGTGATTCACGTAGGTAATCATACAGATGAGAAACATCAATCTTTTGAGAAATTACTCACTAGTTTTCATCAAGAAGGTCTTAAATCTGAAATAGTATTTAAGCCTGGAGACCCTGTTAAAGTGATGATAGAAGCTGCCAGTACTTTAAAGATTGATTTACTCATTGTTGGTGCCCTTCAAAGAGAAAATTTTGTCAATTACTACTTAGGGTCTATTGCCAGAAAAATAACGCGAGGTGCCTCTTGCTCTGTGCTCTTACTTATCAATCCCTCTGTTACACGTATTCCGTGTAAACATGTGGTAGTAAATGGGCTTGAAGACCCCAAAACAGAACAAACCATTACCACTGCCTTTTACGTTGCTCACGGTCTGAGTGCAGATAAAATGACCATCGTAGAAGAAATTACTGAGAACGAAATTCACGTAAATGTAGATGATGATACCTCACTACGCCGAGCAAATATTGCTAAGGAAAAACTGCGTAGAAGAGAGGAAAGCAGAGTACAACAAATTATAAATAAAGTACCTCAAGAAATACAGCAACGTGTAGATGCACGATCACAAGCCATTTTTGGGAAACGAGGATACTCCATCGGTCATTATGCGGAGGTCGTAAGAGCAGATTTATTAATCATGAACGCCCCATCAAAAACATCATTTTGGGATCGTTTATTTCCACATGATATTGAGCATATTCTCACAGAACTCCCTACAGATGTATTAATTGTACGATGAGTCCAAAAGAGAATTCTATAAATAATTTTTTTAAAACGCTTCCGCGAAACATTTTTTCAGGATTCGTGGTAAGTCTTATTGCACTACCATTAGGTCTAGGACTTGCAATGGCTAGTGAGGCTCCGCCTATCTCAGGAATTATTACTGCTGTTGTAGGAGGAATACTAGTCTCCATACTTGGTGGTAGTAATGTGACCATTACAGGACCCGGAAATGGTCTTGTGGGAGTAGTACTCATAGCAATTACAGCTTTAGGCTTAGAAAGCACCTATGCTGCTATTATTTGTTCTGGCGGACTACTTATGTTGTTAGGTTTTCTGCGTATGGGAAAACTAGCAGATTTCTTTCCCTCTTCTGCGATACAGGGGATGCTAGCCGCCATCGGTCTTATTATCCTAGGAAAGCAGTTCCACATCATGCTAGGTAATAAAATTACTCGCGACGGTAGCATTGACTATCTACTGGAAATCCCAAATTCAATTATTGGCGTTTTCAGTTATACAGATACAGGACTAATCTTTGCCGCTATTTTTGGCGTAGGCAGTCTTGCGATCATGATTTTTTATGGAAAAATCAGAAATAAATATTTACAACTCGTCCCTGCACCTATGTGGATCGTGTTACTCTCTATAGGTTTTAGTTATTATTATGAGATTGTACTTGGTTTACCTAATCCTATTGCTCAAGAATATATGATAAGTGGTATCCCAGCACTAGGAGATATCGTAGAGGATTTACCAATACCTAATTTTGGGTCTGTTGGGACATTTACCTTCTGGACAAGTGTCTTGTCACTTACCCTCATCGCAAGTTTAGAATCGTTGCTTAGTATAAAAGCAGTAGATAAGCTAGATCCCCTCAAACGTAGATCAAATATTAATCGTGACCTCAAGGCCTTAGGTCTTGCTACTGTAGGTTCTGGTTTTTTAGGAGGTCTTAATGTAGTTACTGTTATCGCTAGAAGTTCTGTAAATGTAAATAATGGTGGTACTAATAGAAGTGCCAACTTTAGCCACGCTACATTTTTAGTCATTTTTATCGCATTATTTAGTACTCAACTTACGCGTATTCCCTTACCGGCTTTAATGGCTATTCTTGTGTATACAGGATATAAGCTTGCATCACCTGTAGTTGTGAGAAAGATGTTTACTATTGGTAAAGAGCAAGTACTTATTTTCTTTGTTACATTACTAACAACTTTGTTTGTAGATCTTATATCTGGTATTCTAGCAGGTATTGTCATCACATTTATCATTCATATTCTTTTAAATAAAAGCACAGGGCTATTTCTTAGAAACATGTTTAAGCCTAACGTGTTGATGTTTCAAGAAACTGGTGATAAAGGTGGTAGTAACTATTATGTGAGTGTAAAACACTTTTGTACCTTTTTAAACTTTTACAAACTCAAACAAAAGCTCGAAGCTATTCCTGAGAGCCAGGATGTGGTAGTAGATTTTTCAAAATGTAGCTTTGTAGATCACACAGTCATGGAGAATCTTCACGACTTTCAAGAAGTATTCAGTAAAAAAGGTGGGCACTTTGAGGTTGTAGGCCTCGATATGCATGATACAGACTCTGCACATCCTTTTGCACTGCGCAAGATGATAACAGTGCCTAAGATGTTTACAAAGAGTAAAACCAAACGCCAAGTATCGCTTGAAGAACTTGCTCAAAGCTATAATCTAGAATATCATCCAGAAAAAAATGAAGATGTACATGAGCTTACAGACTTCCTTTATTTCCAGACGAAGCACATAAATCATTCTTACAATGAGTTTAGGGATGATGATAATGTCCTGCATCTCTTTGATATCATTTACTCCGAAGGAGAATTTATTGCACAGGGAACCGTACGTTCTACCATGATTACCATAGACTTGCCTACTCCTATTCCGTCGTTTACAATAGATAAAGAAGGATTTTTAGAGAAGTTTTATGCCATAACGGGTTGGAATGACATCAATATTGATGGTCACACAGATTTTTCTAATCGATTCTTTTTATTAGGAGAAAACGAGTATGCTATAAAGAGTTTCTTTTCTAATGAGCTTATTCATTTCTTAGAGAGCAATCCTTATTACCACATAGAATCAAAAGGAGATCAGCTACTTATTTTTAATAAAGAGCGACCTGCAACTATTAAAGAAATTAAAGCGTTGCTGGACTATGCTAGAAGATTGCAGCAAGTTATCCATAACATAACTGGAGAACTTGTAGCCGTTATTTAAAACAACAAAGCCATCCTTACGGGATGGCTTTATTGTTTTATAAAGTATAATGCTTATGCATCTTTATGCATAAAAGATTGTTTTGCAAGTAATACCTCTTCTGTTTCTACATGCTCATCGTCCGGTACACAGCAATCTACTGGACATACTGCAGCACATTGTGGCTCGTCATGAAAACCTTTACACTCGGTACACTTATCTGGAATGATATAGTAAATCTCATCACTCACAGGTTGTTGTGCTTCATTTGCATCTACTTCTTTTCCGTTAGGTAAGACAACATTTCCTTCTAAGTCTGTTCCATCTGCATAGCGCCAGTCATCTGCACCTTCGTAAATGGCAGTGTTAGGACACTCAGGCTCGCAAGCTCCACAGTTTATACATTCGTCTGTTATGATAATTGCCATAGTTTTCTTTTTGGGTAACTTTGCACAAAAATAACGCCTAGACACCGATTTGCCAAAACCTATGACACTTCAACTACGAATTAACGCTTTTATTGAGCTAGGAAAATTTTTAAGTCAGTTTACACGTGACTCAATTGCCCAAAAAGAAGGAGTTTTACACAATGATCTCTTCTTTGACGGAATGCAGCATCAGTTTAAACTAGCCAGCGAAAACAACGGCTGGTTCACTAAAGAAAATATACTCTTCGCTTTAGAAGGCTGGGCACAGTCACTTACTCAAGAAAAACTTACTGAGTGGCTTGATGGGTACGATACAGCTTTCGCGAAAGCGCAACCACAACAAACCGTTGCCGTAATCATGGCAGGTAATATCCCATTAGTAGGCTTTCATGACTTTATGTGCGTATTAATTGCTGGGCATAAATTTGTAGGAAAACAATCGTCTAATGATAAGCACCTCCTACCCTTTCTTGCAAAATATCTAGAATATGCAGAACCTGCTTTTAAAGAAACCATAAGCTTCACCGAAGATAAATTACCAGCCTACGATGCAGTAATTGCAACGGGAAGCGATAATACTGCTCGATATTTTGAATATTACTTTGGTAAAAAGCCTAACATCATCCGTAAAAACAGAAATTCTGTTGCAGTACTTACAGGTAATGAAACAGAAGATGAGCTTATTGCGCTAGGTGAAGATATATTTAGATACTACGGTTTAGGATGCCGTAATGTATCAAAAATGTATGTCCCACAAGATTACAATTTTGACGCCTTTTTCAAAGCTATTTATCACTGGAGTGATATTATGAATGGTGCAAAGTATGCCAATAATTATGATTATAATAAAGCGGTGTATTTAATGAGCCTCTTTGAGCTCTTAGAGAATGGTTTCTTAATGCTCAAGGAAGATGAAAGCTACGGCTCACCTATCGCGACTTTATTTTATGAAAAATACGAGTCAATGGATAGCCTAGTTGAAAAGCTTGAAGCAGATAAAGATCGTATTCAATGTGTTGTAGGGAATACATCACTAAAAAGCCAAGTTAAAGAGCTCACTCCAATAGGAAAAACTCAAAAACCTGAGCTTTATGATTATGCAGATGGGGTTGATACTATTACATTTTTGACATCATTATAGCCAATATTTTATCGATTTATCTATTGCTTTTTATAACGTTTTGGGCATCTTTGTAAAGCACAAAACGCATAAAATAGCACACTATGAAGAAGCACAACTTTAGCGCAGGACCTTGTATCTTACCTCAAGATGTTTTTAAAGAAGCATCACAGGCTATATTAGACTTTAATGATTCCGGACTTTCTATTCTTGAGATTTCTCATAGAAGTAAAGACTTTGTAGATGTAATGGACGAGGCTAGAAATCTAGCATTAGAATTACTGGGCTTAGAAGGTAAAGGCTATAAAGCGCTTTTTTTACAAGGTGGAGCGAGTATGCAATTTTTAATGGTAGCATATAATCTACTAGAAACAAAGGCAGGTTATATTAACACTGGAACTTGGAGTGATAAGGCTATCAAAGAGGCAAAACTTTTTGGAGAAGTTGCTGAGGTTGCATCTAGTAAGGAGGCAAATTTCAATTACATCCCTAAAGGATTTATACTTCCAGAAAACTTAGACTATCTACACCTCACAAGTAACAACACTATTTTTGGGACACAAATTAAGCACTTCCCAGAGGTAGATTGTCCTCTTATATGTGATATGAGTAGTGACATCTTTTCTAGAGAGATTGATTTTAATCAATTTGACTTAATCTATGCAGGTGCTCAGAAAAATATGGGACCAGCAGGAACTACACTTATTGTGGTAAGAGAAGATATTCTTGGTAAGGTGACTCGCAAGATTCCATCTATGCTGGATTATCAAACGCACATAAGTAAAGGAAGTATGTTTAATACACCTCCTGTATATGCAGTATATATCTCAATGCTTACTATGCGCTGGTTAAAAGAACAAGGTGGCGTAAAAGCGATTGAAGAAATCAATAATAAAAAAGCAACACTACTTTATAGTGAGATAGAACTTAATCCACTATTTAAAGGATTTGCTGCCAAAGAAGATCGTTCTACCATGAACGCTACATTCTCACTTACAGATGGTGATCTTAAAGATGCCTTTGATGCTATGTGGAAAGAAGCAGGAATTAATGGTTTAAATGGTCACAGAAGTGTAGGCGGTTATAGAGCTTCTATGTATAATGCCCTATCTATGGATAGCGTAGGTGTACTAGTAGACGTAATGAGCGAACTAGAAAGAAAAGCTTAAATCCACAAGGATAAAACAACAATATTAAACCGCATATAATAGCATTTACTATGAAAGTATTAGCAAACGACGGAATATCACAAACAGGAGTAGACGCTCTTACAGCTGGAGGATTTGAAGTAATTACTACAAATGTTGCTCAGGACCAACTGGAAAACTACATCAATGAAAAGCAGATTGATGTTATTTTAGTAAGAAGTGCTACCACAGTGCGTAAGGAACTTATTGACGCTTGCCCATCTATTAAAATTATAGGACGTGGTGGCGTAGGAATGGATAATATTGATGTGCAATATGCCAGAGATAAAGGACTTAATGTAATTAATACACCAGCAGCATCGTCTGCATCTGTAGCAGAGCTTGTATTTGCTCACTTGTTTAATGGAGTTCGTTTCTTATTTGATTCTAACCGTAACATGCCACTTGAAGGTGACACAAAGTTTAAAGGATTAAAGAAAGCTTACGCGAAAGGAACCGAGCTACGTGGTAAAACACTAGGTGTAATTGGTTTTGGTCGTATAGGTCAAGAGACTGCAAAAATTGCTTTGGGAGTAGGAATGAAAGTTATCTTTCATGATCCGTTTACAGAAAAAGCGACAGTTACTGTTCCTTTCTTTGACGGACAGTCTGTAGCATTTGATCTTACTTCTGTATCAAAGGAGGAAGTTTTAAAATCTGCAGATTTTATAACACTTCACGTTCCTGCACAAAAAGACTATGTAATAGGTAAAGCAGAGTTCGATCTTATGAAAGATGGCGCTGCACTAGTAAACGCTGCAAGAGGTGGTGTTATAGATGAAGTAGCTCTAGTAGCTGCTTTAGATAGCAACAAACTTTCATTTGCAGGTCTAGACGTTTTTGAAAACGAACCTACTCCAGCGGTACAAGTACTTATGAATCCTAAGGTGAGTTTAACTCCACACATTGGAGCAGCAACTGGTGGAGCCCAAGATCGTATTGGTACAGAACTAGCAGAGCAGATCATAAAAATCCTTAAGTAACAATAGCATTTACAAATGCAGTAAGCTTAAACATTTGATGTTAGTTTTACTGTTTATCGATTTAAAATTGATTTTAATCGACAAGATTCTAAAAAAACCATCCAAGAGGGTGGTTTTTTTATGTCAGCAATTTTAGAACTTATAATATTTTGTACCTTGAATCTTGTAAACATTAAAAAACAACAACGATGGCAGGATTATTAGATTTATTAAATAGTGATATAGGAAAATCTCTTATTAGTGGAGCAAGTGCAAAATCAGGACAATCTGAAGGTGCAACTGCGCAGGTTTTGAGCATGGCACTTCCAGTACTTATGGGAGCCATGAAGAAAAACGTACAGACACCAGAGGGAGCAGCTGGATTAATGGGCGCTTTATCTGGAAAGCATAGTGGTGGTATTTTAGACCAACTTGGAGACCTTATGGGTAACGGAGGACCTAGTGACGACGTAGTAAATGATGGTGCTGGAATTTTAGGACACCTTTTAGGAAACAAACAACCTGCTGTTGAAAATGCATTAAGTAGCAAGTCTGGTGTAGACGCTGGATCTGTAGCTCAAATATTAAAAGTTGCTGCACCTATCCTTATGGGAGTACTAGGTAAGCAAACTAAAGAAAATAACGTAAGTGATGGTACTGGTATGAGTGCTTTATTAGGTAGCATGCTAGGTGGTCAACCTCAAGAAAATCAGAGCTTAATTACTACCCTACTAGATGCAGATGGAGATGGAAGCATCTTAGATGACGTAGCAGGGATGGTACTAGGAAGCAATAAAAAAGAAGGTGGTATCGGAGGTCTTCTAGGAGGACTTTTTGGAAAATAATCCATAAATCATCTATTCATATATTAAAGAGTGCCTTTTCAGGCACTCTTTTTTTGTTCCCTCATTGAGAGGTCTCATTTACTCATTGTAGCTTTAAATAAAGGTTACTGCTTAGTAAGTTTACACGGTATAACAATTAATACTATCGTTAATACTACGATAAAACAAACCTGTATCACAGGTAAAATCTTTAACTTTAAGATTATGAAAAAGATAATTTACTTAGCAATTCTTACCGCAACCATAATAGGTTGTGCAACTACAAGTGGTACAAAAGACATAGGCAATACTGCAGATAATGCATCAGACACGATACGTATTGCAAATGACAGTCTAGAATATGAAATTATTATTATAGAACCAGGGTTTAATACATGGCTAGTCACACAAAGACCTAGAGGATTTTATGGACAGTTTTTCTTAGAAAATAAAAATAGGTTTTATGTCACTGAATATAACAACAGAGTAAATAACATATCACAATACGACCCTAATCTATACATCCAGCGCATAGATTACAATTCTAATACCGATTATGGGTATGAAGTTAATTACCTATTATATAATTGGTTTGAATTTTTCCAAGAACGCAACAATCAGAAACTACGATAATCGTATTTTTGCAGCGTTATGAAAGACTTTAAAAAACGCTGGGAAATCACTCAAAATTGGCAGTTTATTCATGTGGTACTTGGATTAATTGCCGCTCTTTTCTCAGGATACTTAATAGCAAGAGCTATTTATATTCCTGCCTATGAAACATCAGTTCCCATAGCCACTATATTACTTAGCTTGCCTATTACATTCTTAATTATATGGATAACGCTTTGGCTATTTAAAAAACTATATTCACGATGGGGAGTGACGTATCGCTGGGAACTTATCGCTATATTTTTAGCATTTGCGGTTACTGGATCTACTGCTGGACGTATTTCAAACCCCTTAATGGAACTTATAGGTTTAGGAAAAGACGCTACAAATGGATGGATTTATTGGCCTGTTAGAATCTTGTTAATTTTTCCCATTTATCAAGTTCTTTTGGTGATATTTGGATGGATATTTGGTCAGTATGCGTTCTTCAAAGCGTTCGCTACTAAAATGGTCTCAAGAATGGGACTAGGATTTTTATTTCCAAAGAAAGCTTGAAAAAAGACAACTCTATTATTATAAGACTTATAGCATTACTTACAATGCTTGTTCTCTTGTTGCCTGCTGTAGTTTCTTTTTCTCACAGCACAGCAAACCATGAACATTATGATACCTGTAAATTCACAGGAGATGTGCATGTTCACGAATCAAAACTAGATTGTGATCTTGGTGATTTGCATATTGTAAAGGCTGGAGTTTACGCTTTCGCGAAAGCGTACCCATCACCCACCATACATATCTCAAAAGAAGTAGATGTTTTATTACAGACATCATACACAACCACCATCTTAAGTTCCTCAGATCGTGGTCCCCCGTTTTGTTAAGCATTGAATTACATTCAATAATTAGCAAAACAATTTTATATGAAATTTTATTTATGGCTTAGCATTGCCTTGCTGAGTATTACGAGTACAGCACAAGAGTGTACCTATACCCTATCTGGTTATGTTATAGACCTGCATGATAATGAAGTATTATCTGGTGCAACTATTATAGTTGCCGGGTCTGAAGATGCTGTGATGACTGATAGCCTAGGCAAATATGTTATTACAGGACTTTGTACAAACAATTACACGCTACAAGTGTCGCATCCTGCATGTGAAACTCAAATAGTAAAAGTAGATGTAAACAGCAATACTACTCGTAATATCAACATGGAACATCACCTAGAGTCACTAGGCGATGTGGAAGTTGTAGCACATGCTCATAAAAGTAAAAGTCGCACAGCGACAGAAGCTGTTGTAAACCATGATTTTCTAGAAAGTAACAGTGCAGCCTCACTAGGTGATGCGCTTAAAAGTCTAAGCGGTGTCACTTCATTAAACACAGGTAACTCTGTAGTAAAACCAGTAATACAAGGACTACACTCTAGTAGGGTTGTTCTCATTACAGAAGGTACGCGTTTACAAGATCAAGAATGGGGTGTAGAACATGCTCCAAATATTGATGTGAATGCAGCTGGTGAAGTCACTGTTATTAAAGGAGCTGCCGGTTTACAATATGGCGGTGATGCTATAGGTGGTACTATAATTATAGAACCTGAGCAAGTACCTGTTAAAGATACAATTTTTGGGAGAACTATTATTACCGGCGCGACCAATGGTCGTGGAGGTTCTATTACAACTTCATTGATAAAGTCTTATAACAATGGCTGGTACGGAGGCATAAACGGGACTTTAAAACGTTTTGGAGATGCAGAAGCACCAGATTATGTATTGAGTAATACAGCACTTTCAGAGAAAGATATATCTGTACGTTTTGGAGTTAATAAATACCGTTACGGTGTGGAGGGTAGTTACTCGATTTTTGACAAAGAGTCTGGTATTTTACGCTCATCACACGTAGGTAATGCTGCAGATCTCTCGGTTGCAATAAATAGCCAAGAGCCATTTGTGGTAGAGCCATTTACATACGATATTGAGGCCCCTAGACAAGAAGTAACACACCAGATAGCAAAACTTAAATCATTCTATCGCTTTGATAACTTTGGAAAATTGAGCGCTCAAGTAGATTACCAGCGCAACAACAGACTAGAGTTTGATATACGTCGCGATAGTGATGACTTAAGACCTTCTATTGATTTACAACTAGAAACTTTTGGAGGGAAAATAGACTTTGATTATACGGCAGATAATTCCATCACTGCAAAAGTGGGAGTATCTGGTAATTATCAAGATCATTTTCCTGATCCGTCTTTCGGAGTGAGAAGACTTATCCCAGATTACCAAGCTTTTGATTTTGGTGTATATGCGTTAGGTTCTAAAAACTTTGGTAAATGGACTTTAGAAGCTGGTGCTAGATTTGATTATAACCGCATCAATGCAGAAAAGTTTTATGCAACAAGCTTATGGGAAGACCGAGGTTATGATGTTCTATTCCCTCAGTTTGAGCGCGAAGAATTTCAGAATCAAATTTTTGTCAAACCTGAGTTTGAGTATCACAACTTTTCGGCAACTGCTGGAGCCTCTTATGAGGTAAATGATGCGACTACAGTTTCCTTAAACTATGCGCTGGCTTCACGGTCGCCTAATGTATCAGAATTATTTTCTGATGGATTACACCAGAGTGCTGCCCGTATAGAACTAGGTGATCTAAGTTTTAATCAAGAAGTCGCAAATAAAATTTCATTGAATTTTACAAGATCTACAGATACTTGGAGTTTTACTATTGCCCCGTTTGCAAACTTTATTGAGGATTTTATCCTTATAGAGCCTACAGGCGTACAGCAAACTATAAGAGGTAGTTTTCCTGTATGGGAGTATAGACAGACACAAGCAAGACTGTTAGGTTTTGACATAGATAACAACGTTCAGGTAACAGATCGTTTTGAATTTTCTAACCAGTTTTCACTGGTAAAAGGGAAGGATAAAACTTTAGACCGTGCTTTAATTAATATGCCTTCGGCAAGTACTCGTAATACGATTACATACCGTATTCCAGAGGTAAATAACTTAAAGCTGTCACTTGAAAGTAACTATGTATTTCGTCAAAATGAATTTCCAGATACAAATTTTGACGTTTTTATACCAGAAACAAACACTACAGAGTTAGTAGATATAAGTACACCTCCCGATGCTTATCATCTACTCAACTTTAGAAGCTCCATTGATTTTGCAATCAGTAATAAGAGTAAACTAAATGTAGGGTTAATGGTAAATAATCTATTTGACACCTCTTATAGGGAGTACTTAAATCGCCAGCGCTACTTTGCAGATGATCTAGGTAGAAATGTATTATTACAACTTAAAATTAATTATTAATATCACGCTTTCGCGAAAGCGTAACAACCACAAACAATGAAAAACTTTAGAAATTACACACTTATCGCCCTTACTGCTATTAGCCTTGCAGCTTGTTCTAGTGATGATGATGGAACAATACCAGAAATTATAAATGAAGAAGAAATTATAACAACAGTTTCTCTTACCTTAACTTCAGGTACTGACACTATCGTTCTTACATCACAAGATCTTGATGGAGATGGACCTAATGCACCTATAGTAACCGTTTCTGGTGACTTAGATGTAAGTACTGTCTACAATGGCAGTATTGAGTTTCTGAATGAAACAGAAAGCCCAGCCGAGGATATCACCGAAGAAGTAGTAGAAGAATCTGACGAGCACCAAGTGTTTTATACTCCTAGTACAGGCCTTGACGCTGCTGTGACTTATGAGGATTTTGATGGTAACGGTAATCCACTAGGAACTCAAGTTACACTTACGACTGGTGCTACTGCAGGTTCTGGTACACTTACTATCACACTACGTCATGAGCCTACAAAGCCTAATGATGGAACTTTAGGTAATGCTGGAGGAGAGACAGATGTACAAGTTTCTTTTCCTGTAGCGATTACAGAATAAGACAACTTTCATGTATAAAAAAAAATGGATAGCGTTTACACGCTATCCATTTTTTTTTTGATGTATCTATAATTTATTGCTGTGGTGCTGCTCCACCCTCTTGTTCTGGTTTTTCAAAAAGACTCATTACTGCTCTTCCTAAAAACTCTGTCACATCACCTGCTATGAGTCCTTCTATTCCATATTGATTTACGGCAACATCTGCTGCAAGTCCATGAAAATAAACTCCCATCATAGCGGCTTCCATAGGGTGATATCCTTGTGCTATATGCCCAGTGATAACTCCTGTAAGCACATCTCCAGTACCAGCAGTAGACAATCCAGGATTACCGGTAGTGTTTATGTATAAATTCATATCATAAACGGTAATCGTATGAGCACCTTTAATTACGATAATGACATTATGATTTTTTGCAAATTTTGCTGTTTTCTCTAGCTTATCAAAGTCGTCATCCCACTTGCCTATTAAACGCTCAAGCTCACCTGGATGTGGCGTAAAAATAGATAATGGAGGTACTTGCTCCATAAGTAATGGTCGTTTTGAGATGATATTAATCGCATCTGCATCTATCACTAATGGTTGTTTTTGCTTCTTTAAAAAAGACTCCATTGCTCTTACCGTTTTCTCATCGGTTCCCATTCCTGGGCCTATTGCAATCGCATTTGCTTCGGTTTGAAAATCTATTTCTTCAAACACTTTTCCATTATAATTATCGGTCTCTACCATTACTTCTGGAAGCGCCATTTGTAATATAGGAACGCCTATTTGCGGTACATAAGCCGTCACAAGACCACTACCCGCTCTTAAAGCAGCTTTACTGGCAAGTTGCACAGCACCCATTTTCCCAAAACTTCCTCCTATAATTAAGCTATGACCGTACATTCCCTTATGTGAATACTGTGATCTCCCTTTGTACATCTGCTGGATTTCAGGTTTTGAAATTAGCGTAACGTCGGTAGGAGTTTTTGCAAGAAATTCTGGATCTAGTCCTATTTCAATGGTATCCCACATATTGATATATTTACCCGTTTCTGGTAAGAAAAAGGCAAGTTTTGGAGACATAAAACTAAGTACAAAAGTAGCATGTACAATTACGTCTTCTTTTGCTGGTCCTCTATCTGAGTACATTCCAGATGGAATATCAATAGAAAGTGTGTAAGCCTTAGACTCGTTGATTTTTACAAAAAGTGCTTTTACCCAATCATCTGGACATCTATTTAAGCCTATCCCAAAGATTCCATCTACCACAATATCTTGTGGAGTGATTACTGGGAAGTCTTCGGCACTTTTAATGATTTCTGGCCATTTTTTTACTTCGCTCTTAAGAGCGTCATACGCTTTTAAGAAGTCTGGAGAGCGCTTATCATTACAGTGTACTATATAAGTATCAACATTATAGCCATTTTTAAGAAGTAAGCGAGCAATTACAAGTGCATCACCGCCATTATTACCGATACCACAAAATACTTTTATAGGCACAGGCTGCCCTTGTAAACGCTGGTTCATCCACTCATAAACGTACCCACCGGCGCGTTCCATGAGATTATAAGATGGAATCCCTTCCTTTTCAATGGTTGCTTTATCTGCTTCGTAAATTTGTTTGGCGCTGTATATTTTCATTTAGCTATAATTAGGTAGTTTCTTCATCTTTATGAAGAAAAATGTTCTTTAATTCATTAAATATTCACGAAAGTAAACTTCAAATTATCACATTATCAGTATCGTGCTAGAAGTACGTCAAGAATTGTCATATCCTCAAAACTCAGAACTACATCTTGCCTCCTTAGGTAAATGTACTACATTTAACATATCAGAAACAAGATGAGAACAACACAATACACTTCGATTTTCTTGACTACCACTATTACTATTGGTACGATTACCCCGTTGGGGTTATAGTCGTACATATTATCTATCTATTACTTGCGCGAGCAAGGATCTCTTCCACACACACAAATTAATTAGTTTATTCATACCATTTTCGCTTTCGCGAAAATGTAAAATTGCATACTATGCGCGTATTAAAATTTGGAGGCACTTCTGTGGGGAGTGTTAAAAACATAGAAAAAGTAATTGCCATTGTAAATAACCAAGCTGCTTCACATCCAGTAGCTGTGGTTGTTTCGGCAGTGGGTGGAATTACAGATTTATTGCTAAAAGCCGGAACGCTTGCTGCTCAAAAAGATGAAACCTATAAAGATGTGTTTTTAGAAATACACCAAAAACACACAGCTTTTGCAAAAGCACTTACCGAAGGTGATGCCATAGTTATGGCTGATATAGGTGCGCTTATGTCGCACTTAGACGACTTACTTAAGGGTATTTTCTTAATCAACGAGCTTTCTCCTAAAACACTAGACAAGCTCGCTGCTTTTGGCGAACTTACAAGTAGTCGTATCATAACGGCAGCCTTCAACCATCAAGGGATTGAAGCTACATTAAAAGACAGTAGACAACTTATCATTACCGATGGCACTCATACCAAAGCCAGTGTATTGTATGATCGCACTAATGAAAATATCAAGGAATTTTTCGCGAAAGCGTCACAAAACATCACCATCCTAGGAGGATTTATTGCAAGTACTGCTACGGGAGAAACAAGTACGCTAGGCCGCGGTGGCTCAGACTTTACTGCGGCTATAATTGCAGCTGCGCTAGAAGTTGACCAGCTAGAAATATGGACAGATGTGAGTGGGATGTTCTCTGCAAATCCGAAGCTTGTAAAACAGGCAAAACCTATACGTGACATATCATATCACGAGGCGATGGAGTTATCGCATTTTGGAGCAAAGGTGCTCTACCCTCCTACTATTGTGCCTGCGCTTAGTAAAAACATCCCTATATATATCAAAAATACAATGGCTCCAGAAGAAGCTGGAACTCGTATAGGCGAGCAAGAAGGAAGCAATGGAAACCCTATAAAGGGGATTTCTCATATAAGTGACGTTGCGCTACTCACGCTAGAAGGCGCAGGAATGGTGGGTATTTCTGGAATTTCAAAACGTCTTTTTGAAGTACTCTCTTTACAGCAGATTAATGTGATACTCATTACCCAAGCTTCGAGCGAACATAGCATTTGTATCGGTGTTATGGAAGCAGATGCCTTGCGTGCAAAAACAGCAATAGAAACAGAGTTTGCTTACGAGCTTTCGCTACGAAAGATTGACCCGGTGATTGTTGAAACTTCGCTTGCCATCATTGCACTCGTAGGAGAATCTATGAAAAGTCATCAAGGCATTTCTGGTAAAATGTTTTCTACACTTGGCAAAAACAACGTAAACATACGCGCCATTGCACAAGGAGCGAGTGAGAAAAATATCTCTGCAGTAATTGCCGAGAAAGATGTAAAGAAAGCACTTAACAGCTTGCATGAAGTTTTCTTTGAAGGAAACAGAAAGCAAATCAACCTTTTTATTACAGGTGTAGGAAATGTGGGAGCAAAACTCCTAGATCAGATTAACAGTCAGAAAAAATATCTCAAAGACCACCTTAACCTTAATATAAGAGTACTAGGACTTTCTAATAGTAGAATGATGCTCGTCTCAGAACATGCTATTGATTTAGATAATTGGGAAGAGGCGCTTGCTCAAGGTGAGAAGGCAGATATTATACGCTTTCGCGAAAACGTAATCGCACTCAACCAGCGCAACTCGGTTTTTGTAGATATTACTGCAAATGAACCTGTGGCGATGGCATATGAGGAATACTTGCGAAATAGCATCGCAGTAGTTGCATGTAACAAAATTGCTGCCGCTGGAAAACAAGAATACTATGCAAATCTTAAACGATTGAGTAGAAAATATAATGCTCCATTTAAGTTTGAAACCAACGTAGGTGCTGGTTTACCAATAATTGACACTTTACAGAACCTTATTGCGTCTGGTGATAGCATTACTAAAGTACAAGCTGTCCTTTCTGGAAGTTTAAACTTCGTTTTTAATAACTTTAAAAGTGGTGATAGCTTTTATGATGTGGTACAACAAGCCAAAGAGGAGGGCTATACAGAGCCAGATCCTCGTATTGATTTAAGTGGTGTAGATGTAGCTCGTAAAATCCTAATACTCGCAAGAGAAAGCGGACTTGAATTAGAGCTAGAAGATATTGTGAACACACCATTTCTTACAGCAAATAACCTGGAAAGCACAGACGTACCTCACTTCTTTGAAACACTTAAAGAAGACGCAGCACACTTTGAAAAACTAGTTACCGACGCTACAGCAGCAGGTAAACGCCTTAAATATGTAGCACAGTTAGATAATGGTAAAGCAAGCGTAGGCTTACAGCCTGTAGGTGCAGACAGTCCGTTTTACAACCTTGAAGGTTCTGATAATATTGTTTTATTTTACACGGTACGCTACCCAGAGCAGCCGCTCATTGTTAAAGGTGCAGGTGCAGGTGGTGACGTTACCGCCAGCGGACTATTCAGCGATATCATAAGACTTAGATAATAATTATATGTCTCAAGAAATGCATAAAAAAGCCACGGTACAAAGCCTTGATAATCCTACTGCGATACGCGTATTTTGTCCCGCTACAGTGGCAAATGTAAACTGCGGTTTTGATTCGCTAGGATTTGCCCTCGAGGGTATAGGTGACGAGATGGTTTTTAGAAAAACCGAAGGTCGCGTAGTAACGATTACAGAAATCACAGGTGATACGCTCCCTATGGAAGCTCATAATAATGTTGCTGGTGTGGCGGGTAATGCCATGCTAGAAGGCATTAACGCCAACTTTGGAGTAGAAATAGAGATTCATAAAAAAATACGCTCCGGTTCTGGAATAGGCAGCAGCAGTGCTAGCGCAGCAGGAGCTGTGTATGGTATTAATCAGTTTTTAGAAAAACCATTATCTAATCTTGAACTCACGCGCTACGCTATGAAAGGCGAAGCACTGGCGAGTGGGAATGAGCATGCAGATAATGTGGCGCCTTGCATTTATGGAGGTACTACGCTCGTTACTGGCTATAACCCATTTAAGATAGTAGCGTTACCTCCCATGGATACGGTTTACGTTGGGATTTTACATCCTCATATTACTATTAAAACTAAAGAAGCGAGGGAGATTTTACCCACGCACGTGCCTCTCAAGGATGCCATTGCACAATCACAACATCTGGCAGGCTTTGTTGCCTCGCTCTATGAATGGGATAAGGAATTATTTAAGGAAAGCATCAAAGATGTACTCGTAGAGCCGCATCGCAAGCAATTGATTCCGCATTTTGATGAGATTAAAGCGATTTCTCAACACAATGGATGCATAGCCTTTGGTATTTCTGGCAGCGGACCTAGTATGTTTTGTCTCGCTTTCGCGAAAGCGGACATAGATCAATACCTATCTGAAAGTACCGCACTTTATGAACGTAATGGACTTCAAGTAGACAGCTACTCCAGCCGAATCTCTGGTGAAGGTTGTCAAGTTATTGATTGATTAATAAAAATTGAGATAAAGAAAGCTATTTGCTTATTTTTAGCAAAAAATTGTGATAATGACAAGTCCCCTCGTGAGAATTGAAAATATTTTTTTTAGTCTCATCCTTCTATTACTAAGTATTTCTTGCTCCACAGATTCATCTTCTGAAGATGAGATAACTCAAGAAAACTTACAGCCGTCTACTTTTGAGATTTCTATAACTGACGACTCATATCTAACAGCTACCATATCTTGGAGTCAATCATTTGATCCAGAAAATGGCTCGGTTCTGTATAATGTTATTATTGATGATACTGTAGTTGCGCAAGGTCTTTCAGACAGAGTTTTTAATTTTGAAAACTTAGTTCCGTCCACTAGTTACAGTATTAATGTAGTGGCCTACGATTCTGAATTAAGCGAAAGGCTACAATCAATTACATTAACTACAACAGGCAACTCATCTCCGCTTCCTTTTGAAATATTAGACATTGAGGTTTCTAATGTTTCTGCATCAATTTTTTGGGAAGATGCAATAGATCCTGAGAATGATACCGTTTTATATAATGTAGTCTTAGAGGGTAACACAGTTATAGAAGGTCTCTCAAATACCTTTCACACCATTGAAAATTTACAGCCAAATCAATTATATGAAGGATTAATAGTTGCTGTAGATTCTGAAGGTAATGCTACAGAGATTAATTTTACATTTACTACTCCAGACGGAATTTTTAATGGAGATGTAAGCTTTTATAATCAAGAAGACCTCGTTTCATTTGCTAATGCAGGTTGGATAGGCATTAACGGTAATTTAAGCCTCGGTTCTCCAGGAACTACTACAATTATAACAGACTTATCACCTCTCGGCGCAATAGAAAACATACAAGGAAATGTTTCCATTTGGTCTGTCGAGGGACTTAGTACTATTGACGGTTTTTCTCCCCAAACAATAGGAGGTAGTTTAAGAATAGAGTCTAATCCTAACCTTGAAACTATACAAGGATTCTCAACGTTAACACTAGTTACAAATAATGTGGTTATTAAAGCAAACCCCGTGTTAATTACTATAAATTCTTTCGAAAATGTAACGATTATTGGTGGCCCCATACTTATCGACAACAATTTTATTTTAAGTGAAATTTCTGCATTTAATAACTTAACATCGGTAAACTCTATAAGAATTGAGCTCAACTCTGAACTTCTAGCGATCACAGGGTTTAGTAATTTAGTTTCTCTAGAGAATACGGTTACCATTTCTGATTCCCCAAATTTAAGTAGTATAACTGCATTTACTCAGTTAGAAAGCAGTGGTGATTTGACCTTAATAAATTTAGGCATTGAACATGTAGACAGCTTTAACATGCTTAAAACGGTGCGCGAACAACTTTTTATAGGTGAGTGTGCCAATCTTATTGATATTACAGGGCTTTCTAATTTTGAAAGTGTAACTTTTGAAGGCTTTGGAAGCTTTGTTATTTCCAATAATGAGGAATTATCAACTCTAAATGGTCTTGAAAGTTTAATTGAAATAGCAGGTTTTTTATCTATAAATGAAAACCCCCAACTCAGTAATTTTTGTGCTCTTGAGAATTTACTTAATACAGATACACCCTCAAACTTTGATATATACCAGAATTTATTTAATCCAACCATACAAGATATTTTAGATGGAAATTGTACAAACTAAAAGATATTTTTTAATACTATTAGTCGCCATATTAATTGTAAACTGCGGAACTGATGATAGTAATGTTAATCTAAATGAATCGCCTACTGCCTTTACTGTAGATGTAAGTCAAATCACAGATACTAGCGCAAAACTTAATTGGACTGCGTCAACAGATTCTGAAGGAAGTACTATTTTTTATGATGTTTTTTTAGAAGGGGCAAAAGTTGTAGATAATATTACGGACAGACAATTTATTATTGAAAACCTAGAGGCTAGCATTTCCTATAGCGGAAGTGTTGTCGCGTCAAATCCAACAGGTAACGAAACAAGTAGTTCCTTCTCTTTTGAAACGGAAAGCACCCCTGCTCCCTCTCAATTTACAGTTTCGGTTATTAATACAGATCCTTACAGTGCGCAGATAAGTTGGACGGAATCTGTAGATCCCAACGGTCAAGAAATCCACTACAACGTCTATCTCGGTAACGAAATTGTTGAAAGTGGCACTAGTAATCTAAGCTATTTCTTTAACGAACTTAGCGGTATAACAGGATATTCAGGTTTTATAGAAGCAATAAATACCGATGGCTTAACTACGATTTCCGATTTTTCTTTTCAAACAGGATCAAAAGTTCTAAATGATGACGTACAACTTAATAATCAACAGGAAGT
>CAJXSW010000026.1 GCA_913060645.1 uncultured Dokdonia sp.
GTCTCGTGGGCTCGGAGATGTGTATAAGAGACAGTCTTCAATCATTGCATCTAGAACATCTCGTGTTTGATAGGCAATCGCATCTACCGTAGCTTTGATAATATCTTCTTTGCCTGAGTCTAGTGTTAATCCATAAATTGCTCCTTTTGCATCCATGTCCCAGTAAGGAGCTCCTAATCCTGCAAAAGCAGGAACTACGTATAAATCATCTGTAGCTGCTGTATTCATACAGATATCTTCTGTGTCTCTTGCATGATCTATGAGGTCAAGTTTATCCCGTAGCCACTGTACAGATGCGCCTCCTGCAAATATGGAGCCTTCTAGTGCATATTTAACTTTACCATCTGGTAAGCTAGCACATAGGGTAGTAAGCAGTCCATTTTTTGAGGTAACAGGTTTTTTTCCAGTATTCATAAGTAGGAAGCAACCTGTACCGTAGGTGTTTTTAGCTATTCCAGATTTGTAACCTCCTTGTCCAAAAAGCGAAGCCTGTTGATCTCCAGCAACTCCACAAATAGGAATGCTGTGTCCGTCTAGTACAATGGTACCAAAATCTGAGGCGCTATGTTGAACCTTAGGTAGCATTGACTCTGGAATGTTTAATGCCTCTAGCATCTTTTCATCCCATTTTAAGTCTATAATGTTATAAAGTAATGTTCGGCTGGCATTAGAGTGGTCTGTTGCGTGTACAGCACCATTGGTGAATTTCCAAATGAGCCAAGTGTCTATAGTTCCAAAAAGTAAGTCGCCTTGTTGCGCTTTCGCGAAAGCGTCATCTACATTATCTAAGATCCACTTGACCTTAGTTCCTGAGAAGTAGGAGTCTATAATGAGTCCCGTATTCTTATTCACATACTCTTCTAGATCTTGAGATTTTAATTGTTCACAAATCTCTTTAGTGCGCTTATCCAGCCATACAATAGCATTGTAGACAGGTTTTCCAGTATGTTTATCCCAGACTACGGTAGTCTCTCTCTGGTTAGTAATACCTATCGCAGCAATCTCATCGATAGATATGTCAGACGTTTCGATAATCTCTTTGAAGGTAGCTTGCTGTGCTTCAAAAATCTCTATAGGATCGTGTTCTACCCACCCGTGTTTCGGGTAATGTTGTTTAAGTTCTTTTTGGGCAATGTTTTTTATGGTGCCTTGATGGTCAAATATGATAGCTCTAGTACTCGTTGTGCCTTGATCAAATGCAATAATATATTTCTTTTCCATAGAGAGAAACTTCATTAATGAAGTCGCCTAAAGTTAAGAATTACATCTTTAATTGATCTAGAGTTAATATTTAGAAAATCAAAAGTTATCTCTATTGAGAATCTTTGGGGTTAATTTTCTAAGAGATTTAATATTCGCTCCATTTTCATTCCTCTAGAACCCTTTATAAGTACGGTTGCGCCGTTTGGAATTTTGCTTGAATACGCTTTCGCGAAAGCATTATAATCTTCATAAACCTCTTGGTTCACTTGAGGTACCGAAGTACCGAAATCTGGACCTATTGCATACACATGGTCAATACTAAGGTGATGCGCTAAATCTAACATCGCTTGATGTTCTGCTTTTGAGGTGACACCTACTTCAAACATATTACCTATGAACGCAATAGTCGTAGTGTTTGTAGCCTTTAAGTTTTCTAGAGCTGCCGCCATGCTCGTAGGGTTTGCATTATATGCATCTAGAATTATGCGATAAGAATCTTTCTTTATGATTTGAGAGCGATTATTTGCAGGTATGTATTCTTCAATTCCAGATTTAATTTGGTCAATAGACACATCAAAATAAGTGCCCATCGCAATAGCTACAGCAATATTTGAATAATTATAGATCCCTATTAGTTGGCTATTAATAGTGGTGTTTTTAAAAGATAGTTTAAGACTCTCAGATCCATCTAGCAAACTGATAGGGCAGTCGCTTTTTGAAGAGCCAAACTTTTGTAATGTGATACCCGTAGCTTTTTCAACTTGTAGCTTGTCTGTGTCGTTTATAAACGCCATCTCGTCATTATGCCTAAGATAATTGTAAAGTTCACTTTTACCTTTTATAACACCTTCAAATCCTCCAAAACCTTCTAGGTGTGCTTTTCCAAAGTTTGTAATATATCCAAAGTTAGGTTGGGCAATCTCACATAACATTGCGATTTCTCCTTGATGGTTTGCACCCATTTCTACAATGCCTATCTCTGTAGTGCTGTCCATAGATAAGAGTGTGAGTGGTACTCCTATGTGATTGTTAAGATTTCCTTTAGTAGCTACGGTTACGTACTTCTCGGAAAGCACTGCGTTTATAAGCTCCTTAGTAGTTGTTTTTCCATTACTTCCGGTTAATCCTATTATAGGTAGGTTTAGGTAGTTACGATGGTAATTTGCTAGTTGTTGTAATGTTTTAAGAGCATCACCTACAAGAACTGTATAATCATTTTCATACTCTTTTTCATCTATTACTGCTAGTCTAGCGCCATCTTTAAGAGCTTGTTTTGCAAACTTATTACCATTAAAGTTATCTCCTTTAAGGGAAATGTAAATCTGATTTTTTTGTAGAGATCTTGTGTCAGTACAAACTCCGTTACTGTTTAAAAAATGGAAGTGTAGCTCTGCAATGGTCATAATGAAGTGAATTTTTAATATGAAAAAAGCCCTCGGAAGAGGGCTTTTAAATATACTGTAAAAAGAGAGTCTTATCTAGCTCTTTTTCCTGTTTTAGCTTTTGATCCTACACGTGACATAGCACAACGGAAACCAATATCGTCTGTTGCCATTCCTTGTGGAAGAAATCTTCTTTGTGCTGGATCTAGCCAGTATGCTCTGTCTCTCCATGAACCTCCTTTGTAAACGCGTACTTCGTCATTTACAAGTGATGTTCTATTGTTAGACTCGTCATAACGGCGATCCATATTTCCGTCTTCATCTCTCTCGACTTTATGCTGTGGAGCATTATACATGTTTTTTCCTGAGTCTGGATTATCTACATCTTCATTAAAAGATTCAAAATATCTTGTAGATCTTCTATCTCCATCTCTAAAGTTACGGTTGTCACTTGTAGAGAATTGTGTTCTTAAATAAGTCTCATCTTCATCTACAGGTACTTGAAGGATCTCTCCTGGTAAGTCTCTAGCGATAATGCTTCCATTTGCTAGTGTGTCATATACGATAGAATCTACAGTAACGATTTTTACTTTACCATCTTCTCCTATAGCGTTCTTTGTATATACGTTACCTCTGTAGTAGTTAAAGTCGTTAAACTCATCATCAACAATAGGACGATAAACATCTGCAACCCACTCAGAAACGTTTCCAGCCATGTCGTAAACGCCAAAATCGTTAGGCTCATAGCTCTTTACTTCTGCAGTAATATCTGCATTATCATCAGACCATCCAGCGATACCACCGTAATCTCCATCTGCTTGTTTAAAATTTGCTAAATGATCTCCACGTGTACGACGATCTGAAGATCTTGTGTAAGAACCATCCCAAGGATATTTCTTACGACCACGGTATACATTGTAGCTTCTTAATTCAGTAAGACCAAGAGCTGCATATTCCCACTCTGCCTCTGTAGGTAGTCTGTACTTAGGAAGAAGTATACCGTCTGTACGTTGTATAAAAATATTTGTACTATCATTTTGCTTCATACGACGCTCACTAGAACGACCACCTCTTGCAAGACTATCACTTCCACCATACGTAAGTGTAGGGGCATTTAAATAAGTTTCTGTATCAAAAGTAGAACCAGCATCTACATCAAAACGAGCACCTCTTGCTGTATAACCTTGTTCTTCTAGAATAAGTTCATTTACTCTGTTTGATCTCCAGTTTGCATATTCTACAGCTTGTATCCAGCTTACACCTACCACAGGGTAGTTTGCATATGCTGGGTGACGAAGGTAGTTTTCTGTCATAGTTTCATTAAAACCAAGACGATTTCTCCATACTAACGTATCAGGTAGTGCACCTTTGTAAATATTACGGTAATTTTCTTCTTCTGGAGGGAATACTTTCTTTAAGTAATCTAGGTATTCTAGATACATACCGTTAGTAACCTCAGTTTCATCTATGTAAAAAGATTGAACGTGTTGCTGGTTTGGAGAGTTATTCCAGTCGTGCATTACATCATCTTGTACTTTACCCATAGTAAAAGTACCTCCTTCTACAAACACAAGACCAGGTCCAGTGGCCTGTTCTTCATAGTCTGTTTTAAGCTTAAATCCTCCGTTTTTACCGTCGACTTTCCAGCCAGTTCCTCTAGAACTGTCTTTGTAATCGTTTGATTTGCTACAACTTGCGACTGTAATCGAAATCACGGCAAGTGCCAGCATTTTTAATGCAAAGTGTAGTTTCATAGGTAATTATGTTCAATGTATTTGGGATTGCAAGATAGTAATAACTCGTTAAAGTGCAAGCAATTTACGATGTCGAGCCCAAAAAAAATTCGTTTGTTATGGTTAACTCATTAGTAACGGCGCTATTTATTCTTTATTATTGTCTTAAGTAAAAAAAACTACACTACAACTATCAGTTAATAATAAGCCGTACAGGCTTTCGTTATCCTACTAATGAAAACGTTACTCTCACTATTTTTAATATTTATAGGGATTTGCACATCTGCACAGTCAGAGCAAATGGTTATAAACTGGGAAGGTGCTTTAAAAATCACCCAGAAAGGTAGTACGCTAGAAGTAATGAATCTTGTGGTGAATGAACAAGGTGAGTACACTTATAGTATGCAGTGGGATGCTAGAAGTGCAATTGATCCCCAATCTTCAAAATTTGTAAATGTAAAATTAGAGCCTGTTCCTCAGTCGTGGCTCAATACTATTGATAAAAAGCAATTATCCTCAGAGGTTAGCTATCAATTCCATACATCTAAAGCACGTAATACGTATTATAGTGTATTAGAGATTTCACCTTTCATAATAAAGAACGGTCAGGTGATGAAGGTGATCTCTGGTGATGTGATGTTCGCTTTCGCGAAAGCGCAACAACAACAACGAGCGCCTCTTGTATTAAGTAATTCATTGTTGGCTACTGGAGACTACTATAAATTCTACGTCGAGGAATCTGGAATACATGCTATCAATAGAAGTTTTTTACAGAGTCTAGGGGTCGATGTAAATGGAATTAATCCAGAGCAGATAAAGGTGTATGGTTATGGAGGTTCTCCTTTGCCTTTGCGTAATAGCGATAACGAGAATTTTGATCTTAGGGAAATTCCTATTCAAGTACTAGGAGGTGGTGATGGGACTTTTGATAATGATGATAGGATTCTCTTTTATGGTGAGAGCACAAGAAAATATCATGAAGAATTAGATACTCATATTAATCCATACGAGGATAGATCGTATTACTATGTAACAGTTACTGGTGTTAACGGTTTGCGTGTGAGTCCTTATGTAGAGCCATCTGGAGCTGCGGTTATCACATATGATACATATAAGGACTATCAATTTCATGAGGAGGATGACAATAGCTTAGTAAAAATAGGTAGACGCTGGTTTGGTGAGCGATTTAGTTTTGAGAATGAGCAATCATTTGATTTTAATTTTGAAAATGCAGTCTTAGGACAAACAGCCACTTTGAGAGTAGAAGTGGCAGCTACATCGGAAAGTGTAACATCTTTTGAGGTACTCGTTAATGGTGCTTCTGTGGGATCTGTAAATATTCTTGCGATAAGTGATATTGTGCTTGGTAGAGGTGGTTCTCTTGATATTGAGGTGCCTGTATCTGGTAGTGAAATGGTTGTGACACTCATTTATAATAATAATGGTAATCCATCTAGTGTGGGATACCTTGATTTTATAAGCCTCGATGTAGACTCACAATTAAGTGGTACTGGGAATCAATTTACCTTTAGTAATCCAGATGCAGGTATGCAGTCAGGAGTAGGTGCGTATTCATTAAGTAATATGCAAGGCTATACTCAAATCTGGGATGTAACCGATCAAACAACGATAAGAACTTTGGAGCTAGACGGGGTGCAAAATGTCTCATTCAAAAGTTTGTTAGGTACAGAAAGAATATTTGTAGCTGTTACCCCATCTGATTACTTGACACCTTTTCGCGAAAGCGGAAATACGCAGTTATCTAATCAAAATTTGAAAGGGACTATTTTTCAAAACAATAGTGGTGATTTTGAAGATGTGGATTATTTAATGATTACAGGTAATACTTTGTTGTCTCAAGCGGAGAGACTAGCGCAACATAATAGAAATTTTAGAGGATTCAATGTAAAGACAGTTACACTTGAGCAAATTTACAATGAATTTGGAGGTGGTAAAGCAGATATAGGTGCGATTAGAAACTTTATAAAATATGTTTATGATAATGCGTCCTCAGACGCTGGGAGATTAAAATATGTATGCCTTTTTGGCGATACTTCGGTTGACTATAAAAATCGTATTTCAGGGAATAATAATGTCATGCCTACTTATCAAACGTTTGATAGTTTTAGTCTAGTGCGCTCTTTTATGAGTGATGATTTCTACGGTTCACTAGATCCATCTGAAGGAACAATGATTGCGTCAGATAAATTAGATCTAGCTGTAGGAAGAATTATTGCCGATTCTCCTAGTCTTGCCGCTACGGTGGTTGATAAAATTATTAATTACGATGCTCGTGAGTCTTATGGTCGCTGGCGTAATAATTTTGTGTTAGTGTCAGATGATGTAGATGAGGTCTTTGAATTTGCTCAGTTGCAAGGAACTTTAGATAATCTTGGTGATCAAATTAGTGTAGAGAAGCCTTTTGTAAATGTTATAAAGATACATAGTGATGCGTTTCAACAACAATCATCTGCCGGTGGAGATAGATATCCTCAAGTAAACGAAGCCATTGAAAATGCCATTGAGGTAGGCTCGCTTGTGGTGACGTATCTAGGTCATGGAGGTGAAGAACTTCTCGCAGCCGAAGCTATAGTGACACAAAACGAAATTAACAACCTAGATAATGGCGGGCGTTTACCACTTGTAGTAATTGTTACCTGTGAGTTTGGAAAGTTTGACAATCCTGAACGTCCTACGGGAGGAGAAGCATTGTTTTGGAATGCCGATGGTGGAGCAGTAGGTCTGGTGACGACTACGAGAGAAATCACAGTAACCCTCGGAGTTAATTTCAATAACTCACTAGTAGAGCAGTTGTTTTCCTTTGGTACAAACGAAGTAAAAAGTGTAGCCGAGAATATTAGAGCTTCAAAAAATGGAATATCAGATCCGCTACGTAGGGTGATTTTCTTTGTAGGTGATCCAGCGATGAAGCTTGCATTCCCTAAGCCAGACATACAGCTATCTGCAATTAATGATGTGCCAGTAGGGGCCGAGCTTCCTGTGTTAAAGGCGCTTGACCTTGTTAAGGTAAATGGTCGTGTAACCTCACAAGGAGGTCAGACGCTTACAGATTATAATGGCACACTAGCTGTTACTTTGTATGACAAACGTATAGATAGGCAGACGCTGGGTAATGATGGTGTAGTAATAGGTGGAGAGCTCGCAATTATGGATTTTACAACCCTAGGTGCTATTCTTTATAGAGGTCAGGCATCTGTGACAAATGGTAGTTTTGAATTTACATTCAGAATGCCACGAGATACTGCAATACCGCTAGGTAATGGTCGGCTTAATTTTTACTCAGAACGATTAGGAGTATTAGAAGATCAGACAGGTGTAGATGAAACTATCATTATAGGAGGTCTTAACGAGAATGCCCCAGAAGATAACCTAGGCCCTAGGATTAAGTTATTTATGAATGATGAAAACTTTGTAAATGGAGGTATTACAAACGACTCTCCTATTATACTTGCAAAGCTAGAAGATGAAAATGGGATTAATACCGCTAGTGGGATAGGTCATGATATTGTGGCAGTAATAGATAGTGACGAGACGAATCCTATAATAATGAATGACTTTTATGAGACAGAGGTAGATGACTTTATGAAAGGGACTGCTGCTCGTAAGATTAGAAATTTAGAGCCTGGACCACATACCTTGTCATTCAAGGCTTGGGATGTATACAATAATTCATCTACGGCAGAGCTGCAGTTTGTGGTGCTGGGGGATGAAGAGTTAGAACTCGAAAATGTGCTTAATTATCCTAATCCGTTTGTAAATTATACAGAATTTTGGTTCAATCATAATCGCCCTTTTGAGCCTCTTGATGTGCAGGTTCAAATTTTTACGGTCAGTGGTAAAGTGGTGAAAACCATAAATCAAACGGTAGTGACAGAAGGGTTCTTGTCACGTTCAATTACGTGGGATGGTCTTGATGATTTTGGTCAAGCAATCGGAAAAGGAGTATATGTATATAAGATAATTGTTAAATCTACGTTAACTAACAAGCGAGTGGAGAAAATAGAGAAGCTCGTGATCCTCTAATCATAATCATAGAAAAGTCTATATTTGTTTTAAATGCCTCAACATATGAATAAAGTTTTTACACTATTAGGAGTAGTTTTTTGTAGCGTGTTTGCTACTAGCGTTCAAGCCCAAGATCAACCTAATACTATTACAACTGCGGTACCATTTTTAGTTATAGCGGCCGATGCTCGTGCTGCTGGTATGGGAGAGCAAGGAGTTGCTACTAGTCCAGATGCGTATGGAGTTCAATGGAATCCTGCAAAACTAGCATTCCTCCCTAATCAACATAATGTAGGTATTAACTATACACCTTACTTAGGTAACTTGGTAAATGATATAGGGATACTTCAAGCGGTATATGCAAATCGAATCGATGACCGTAGTGCTTTTGCAGCTAGTATAAGATATTTTAGTCTTGGTACAATTAATACGCGAAACGATGCGCAAGATCCAGGTCTAGATGTAAAGCCTAATGAATTTGCAATTGATGCAACGTATGCACTTAAGCTTGATGATCAATTCTCTATGGCGGTGTCTGGGCGTTTCTTACAAAGTAACCTACGTATACAACAGTTAGATCAATTTGCAGATGCTAGTCCTGCAAGTTCTTTTGGAGTAGATATCTCAGGATATTACCAGTCTGAAGAGCAAGTGTATAGTAATTTTGATGGTAGGTGGAGAGCAGGTTTTAATATTTCAAACATAGGGCCTAAAATCAAGTATGATGATGCTGGGCAAGAAAATTTTATTCCAACCAACTTAAAGCTTGGTGGTGGATTTGACTTTATACTAGATAGCTATAATAAGATTTTTGTAGGTCTTGAATTTAATAAATTACTTGTTCCTACACCTCCTATTCGTGGTCGAGCAGATACGAATGGTGACGGGGAAATCACTCAAGATGATGACGTCGTGATCCTAGCGGGTCAAGATGATGATGTAAACTTCTTCTCGGGAATCTTTCAATCTTTTGGTGATGCGCCAGATGGATTTAGTGAAGAACTTAAGGAAGTTACATGGTCACTTGCTACAGAATATACTTATAATGATGTTTTTGCGTTGAGAGCTGGTTATTTTAACGAAAGTGATATTAAAGGAGCTCGTAAATTTGCAACACTAGGAGCAGGTTTTGAGTTTAATGCGATAGATGTAGATCTTTCTTATCTTTTCTCAACTGGCTCTGTTATTAGTCCTCTAGAAAGTACACTCCGTTTTGGGCTTACCTTTCATTTTGGAGATGAGTACGACGAGTATTAAAACATGATATTTGCGAAAGCGAAAAAAGCTTATGAAAAAAATAAAAATTGAATCGTTTCTAGATGTGTACCCTTCAAAAGATGCACTTCCAGAAGCGATTTCATCATTAATGGATGCTGCCTTTGAAGCAAGAGAAAAGGCATATGCACCTTATTCAGACTTTTTAGTAGGAGCTGCATTGCTTCTAGATAATGGAGTTGTAGTTACTGGTAATAATCAAGAGAATGCCTGCTATCCTGGCGGTTTGTGTGCTGAGAGAACGGCTATTTTTTATGCATCTTCACAATATCCAGACGCTGTGATGGTCTCAATGGCAATAACGGCGAGAGCAAAAGATAAGGAAACCACGGTGCCTATTCCTCCATGCGGTATCTGTCGTCAGGCTATTGCAGAGTATGAAATAAAGCAAAAATCACCTATTTCACTCTATTTTATGGGTGAGCGAGGAGAGGTTTTAAAGAGTGATTCTTTAGAAAATATACTTCCACTATTGTTTACTTCAAAATATTTGTAGTTTCTGTTGGACGTTGCTAGGCTTCGTGATTGACTTAAGTAAGCTGTTGTTTTTGTGTAAAGTACGCTTTCGCGAAAGCTAAGAAGTGCTACGATAAATTTACGATAGCGTTTGCGTAACTTTTCCTTGCATTCAATTTTACCATATCTTCTTAATTGGTTATTTTTGTTACTCGCTCAAAAATGAGCGGCATTTATACGCTTTTAAATGAAAAAGATAACCAAAGAAACATACCTTAATTGGTACGAGGAAATGCTCTTCTGGCGCAAGTTTGAAGATAAGCTAGCTCAAGTATATATACAGCAGAAAGTCCGCGGATTTCTTCACCTTTATAATGGTCAAGAAGCAATCCTTGCAGGTTCATTACATGCAATGGATTTATCTAAGGATAAAATGATTACGGCATACCGTAACCACGTGCAGCCTATTGGTATGGGTGTAGATCCAAAACGTGTGATGGCAGAGTTGTTTGGGAAAGCAACTGGTACTTCACAAGGTCTAGGAGGTTCTATGCATATTTTTTCTCGTGAGAAAGGATTTTATGGAGGTCACGGGATTGTAGGAGGACAGATACCTTTAGGAGCTGGAATGGCTTTTGGGGATAAGTATAATAAAACTGGAGCGGTAACACTTTGTTATTTTGGAGATGGTGCAGCTCGTCAAGGATCTTTACATGAAACGTTTAACATGGCAATGCTTTGGAAACTTCCAGTAGTATTTTGTGTTGAAAATAACGGGTATGCGATGGGAACATCTGTAGGTCGTTCTGCAAACCATGAAGATATCTGGAAGCTAGGATTAGGGTATGAAATGCCTTGTGGTCCTGTAGATGCTATGAACCCAGTTGCAGTAGCAGAAGCTATGGATGAAGCAATAGAGCGTGCTCGCCGTGGTGATGGACCTACATTTTTAGAACTTAAAACATATAGATATAGAGGTCACTCTATGTCTGACGCTCAGCACTATCGTACTAAAGATGAGGTTGCAGAGTATCAAAAAATAGATCCTATTACTCAGGTTAAGGAAATACTTCTTGAAAAAGAGTATGCAACTGAGGAAGAGATTAAGGTGATGGATAAGCGAGTGAAAGCGCGTGTGGCAGAATGTGAAAAATTTGCCGAAGAAAGTCCATTCCCAGATGTAAACGTGATGTACGATATAGTGTACGATCAAGAAGATTACCCATTTATACCTCATAGACTTTAAGTTATGGCAGAAGTAATAAACATGCCGCGTCTAAGCGACACGATGGAAGAAGGAACAGTCGCTACTTGGCTTAAAAAAGTAGGTGACAAGATAGAAGAAGGAGATATCCTTGCCGAAATCGAAACAGATAAGGCAACCATGGAGTTTGAATCTTTTAACGAAGGTGTGTTATTGCACATCGGGATTGAAGAAGGTCAAACCGCAAAAGTTGATGTGCTTTTAGCTATCATAGGTGAAGAAGGAGAAGATATTTCTGGATTATTAAATGGTGGTGACGCTTCCGCGAAAAGTGGAGAAGACGAAGCATCATCTTCTAATGAGAAAGAAGAGAATACTTCTCAAGATGAAACTAGTGAAGCATCTTCTGATGAAGAAGAAGCTGCCGATAGTGAATCAGATATTCCAGAAGGAGTAATTGTAGTTAACATGCCGCGCCTGTCTGATACGATGGAGGAAGGAACGGTTGCTACCTGGTTAAAGGCTGTAGGTGATAAAGTAGAAGAAGGAGATATCCTTGCTGAAATAGAAACCGACAAGGCGACTATGGAGTTTGAATCATTCCAGTCTGGTACATTATTACATATAGGTATTAATGAAGGTGAGACAGCAAATGTTGATGAACTTCTAGCAATCATAGGCCCAGAAGGAACAGATGTTTCTAGTGTGGTTAAAAGTGGCGGAGCTAATAAAAAAGAGGCTCCAAAGAAGGAAGAAAAGAAAGAAGCCCCAAAAGGTGATAAAAAGGCAGATGCTCCAAAGGCAGCCCCAAAAAAAGAGAATAATACAAACTCTGCTTCTGGATCTTCAAAACCTGCAACAAATACTAACGGAGGACGCATATTTGTGTCTCCACTAGCAAAGAAAATTGCAGACGAGAAAGGAATTAATCTATCTCAAGTAAAAGGATCTGGAGAAAACGGACGTATCGTTAAAAGTGATGTAGAAAACTTCACGCCTAGCGCTAGTCAATCTTCGGGAGCTGGGGTGCAGCAATTTGTTGCAACTGGAGAAGAGAGCTTTGAGGAAATTGAAAATTCTCAAATGCGTAAAGCAATCGCTCGCGGACTTGGTAAATCTAAATTTACAGCGCCTCATTACTACTTGAACGTTGAGTTCAACATGGAGAACATGATGAGCTTCCGTAAGCAGTTTAACGCATTACCAGACACAAAAGTTTCTTTTAATGATATGATTATTAAGGCAACGTCTATTGCATTAAAGCAGCATCCTCAAGTAAACTCTCAGTGGTTTGATGATAAAATGCGTCTCAATCACCATGTACATATTGGTGTGGCAGTAGCAGTACCTGATGGTCTTGTTGTTCCTGTAGTAGAATTTGCAAACGAAAAGTCATTACAGCAAATTAATGCTGAGGTTAAAGTACTAGCCGGAAAGGCTCGTGATAAGAAACTTACTATCACAGAAATGGAAGGTTCTACCTTTACGATTTCAAATCTAGGAATGTTTGGAATCACAGATTTCACATCTATTATTAATCAGCCTAACTCTGCTATCCTTTCTGTAGGAGCAATTGTAGAGAAGCCTGTGGTAAAAGATGGGAAGCTTGCTGTAGGACACACTATGAAGCTTACGCTTGCTTGTGATCACCGCACAGTAGATGGTGCAACTGGAGCACAGTTTTTACAAACGCTTAAAACGTACATTGAAAACCCAGTATTAATGCTAGCGTAGTCAATAATAAATATAGAATGATAAACCCACGCAACTGCGTGGGTTTTTTTATCTTTAGCTTTATGAAAAATATCTTAGTATTAGTAGGAGCCCTTGTCTTAGTGGGCTGTGGGTCACCCGCTCCTTTAGTAGGTGTAAAGGGTGAAAACGTGAGTACTGCACCAGCGAGCCAAGTAACGATGGTGATGCCAGACATCAAAGAAATGAAGTCTGTAAAGAGTACGATGGAGTTTCTAGCTTCAGATGATCTTCAAGGTCGTGATACGGGAAGTAAAGGAATTGAGATGGCTGCTCAGTTTATAGAAGCTCGCTTTAAAGATGCTGGAATCAAGCCATATTTTGAAAATTACCGAGACCCATTTGATGTTAATGGTGTGGAGGCATTTAACATTGTAGGCGTGATTGAGGGAAATGATCCTAAGCTCAAGGATGAGGTTATTATCATAGGCGCACATTATGATCATATTGGTACCGCAAAAGCTGATGGTGATGATACCATCGCAAATGGAGCAAATGACAATGCTGCTGGAACAACTACAGTACTTGCACTTACAGATCATTTTACTAAAGCAAAGACTAATAAACGTACTATTATATTTACATTATACTCTGCCGAAGAAAAAGGACTTTTAGGGTCAAAAGATTTGTCTAGTAGACTTAAGGCTGCTGGTATTAATCTTTATACGATGATAAGTATTGAGATGGTAGGAGTGCCTATGGTAGGTAAAGATCACTCGTTATATGCTTCGGGATATGAGAAATCTAACTTTGCAGAAAAGTTTAATCAATATGCAGGTGAAAAGGTTATTGGTTTTCTTCCAAAGGCAAAAGAATTTAATCTTTTCAAACGTAGTGATAACTACCCTTTCTTCTTAGATTTTAATATCCCTGCGCATACCATTTCCTCTTTTGACTTTACAAACTATGATCACTACCATGGCGTAGGTGATGAGGCAGATAAAATGGATATTGATTTTATGGAAGGACTTATCAAAAAGCTAATCCCAGGAATCACGGGAATGGCAAATAGCCCTAACAAAGAGATTAAAATGAACTAATGAAAAGAATCATAATTACAGGTACGAGTAGAGGGATAGGTTTTGAGCTTGCAAAGAAGTTTGCAAAAGAAGGGCACCAAGTACTTGCCCTTTCGCGAAAGCATACTCCTTGTGCAGATTTAAATTTACAGAATCTCACTGCTTTTCCATTTGATATTACAGACCAATCACATTTTCAAAAAGTCATAGATTTTATTGAAAGTGATTGGGAAGGAGTAGATGTGCTCATAAATAATGCGGGCGCTTTACTTAATAAGCCATTTGCAGAGACTACCGTTGCAGATTTTGAGATGGTATACAAAGTAAACGTGTTTGGCGTTGCCGAGTTAACGCGTACGGTACTTCCATATATGACAGCTGGTGCACATGTAGTAACGGTGTCTAGTATGGGCGGAATCCAAGGAAGCATGAAGTTTCCAGGTCTAGCTGCATATAGCTCAAGTAAAGGAGCCGTAATTACATGGAGCGAATTACTAGCAGAAGAATACAAAGAACAAGGAGTAGCATTTAACGTGTTAGCTCTTGGGGCGGTTCAAACAGAAATGCTAGAAGAAGCATTCCCTGGGTATGAAGCGCCGTTGACGGCTATACAAATGGCAGATTATCTGTCTAATTTTGCGTTAACAGGAAATCAATTTTACAACGGTAAAGTATTGCAAGTTTCTGCAAGCACGCCGTAACTAGTAAGTAATTTTAAAAACGATTTATAGTTGACGTGGTAGAAGTCCTCAAGAAATATATCCCTGAAAGAGCGGCTGCTCCAGTTTTTGCATTAATAAAGGAGCATGCCGTTTATCTCAAGATTGTAAATGAGCGGGTAACAAGGTACGGAGATTATAGAATACTGGCAGATGGACAGCACCAAATCACCATAAACGTAAGTCTAAATCAATACAGATTTTTAGTCACTTTAGTTCATGAGATTGCGCACTTAGTTGCTTTTAAAAAGTATGGTAGAGCGATAAAACCTCATGGTAAAGAATGGAAACATACTTTTCAATATTTGATGTTACCTTTTATTAGGCCAGAGATTTTCCCATCAGATTTATTACCATATCTAGCAAGACATTTTAAAAATCCTAAGGCGAGTAGTGATACAGATGCTCATCTTTCTGTAGCGCTAAAGAACTATGACCCGCCTAGTGATAAAAATTATATATTTGAGTTGCCCACGGGATCTACATTCAAGATTTACAATGGGAAAATATTTAAAAAGGGTAAAAAACGTGTAAAACGTTATGAATGCACAGAGGTAAGTACAGGTAGAACATATCTATTTCAGCCTAACGCAGAGGTAGACATCATAGATTAAATATTATGGAAAATACTAAGAATTATTACGCATTGTTAATGGCTGGAGGTGTAGGATCTAGATTTTGGCCTGTGAGTACTCAGGCTTTTCCAAAGCAGTTTCATGATATGCTTGGCACCGGGGAAACCTTGTTGCAAAAAACATTCAACCGTCTAGCTAAGATTGTTCCAGAAGATCAAATTCTCATACTTACTAATACAGATTATAATGATCTCGTAAAGGAGCAGCTCCCTAATATCAAACAAAAAAATATTGTGCTTGAGCCAGCTATGCGCAACACAGCACCGTGTATTCTTCTTTCTGCATTAAAGGTGGAGAAAGAAAACCCAGATGCCGTGATGGTTGTCGCCCCTAGTGATGCGTGGATAGAAGATGAAGATTCCTTTGTTGAAGATCTTCAGAAAGCTTTTGATGCAGCACAACAAGAAGAGACCATTGTAACATTAGGCATACAGCCTAGCTTTCCAAATACTGGTTATGGTTATATAAACTATGATAAAAGTGATAACGCTTTCGCGAAAGCAGTAAAACGTTTTACAGAAAAACCAGACTATCCTACTGCTAAGGAATTTGTTGCCAGTGGAGAATATCTCTGGAACGCGGGAATGTTTATATGGAGCGTAAAAACGGTCGTAAACAGTTTTAAATCTTTCTTACCAGAGATGTACAATTTACTTAATGAGGGTAATGAGGTGTACAATCTGCCAGAAGAGCAAGATTTTATAAATGAGGCATATCCAAAAGCAGAAAATATAAGTATCGATTTTGGAGTGATGGAGAAGCATCAAAATGTAAAAGTGGTTCCAGCAACTTTTGATTGGAACGATTTAGGTACTTGGGGGTCTCTCTATGATAAAATGGAGGGAGATTCTGGAAAGGATGCCGTTGTAAATGCGCGTATCATCGCAACAAATACCTCAGGAAACATCATTAGAACTGCAAGTAATAAAGTGGTAGTAGTAGACGGACTTAAAGATTATATTATCGTCGAAAAAGAAGATGTTCTCGTTATTGTGCCTAAAAGTAAAGAACAGGACATTAAAGAAATACGTAATGAGGTGCAGTCTAAATTTGGTAATAACTTAGGATAGTGGAAAACAAAGATAATATAGGGGCAAATCCAGATCCAAAGCCCAGCGAACTCAATATTGATCCTAACGAGGATATGAGAGACGAGGCAAAGGGTCTCTGGCAAAGCATAAAAGATTTCTTAAGTGACCTTCTTGATATAAGAGAAGATACAGATCGATCTACCACGGTAGAGGCTATTCGTAAAGACATACCTTTTAAGGGTCATAACGCGTGGATTCTTATTTTTTCTATTTTTGTTGCGAGTATTGGACTCAATGTAAGTAGTACCGCTGTAGTGATAGGGGCCATGCTTATAAGTCCGCTTATGGGACCTATAGTTGGTATAGGGCTTTCTATAGCTATAAATGACGCTATCATGATGAAGCGATCATTTGTAAACCTTGCAGTGATGATAGTGCTAAGTGTGCTTACGGCTACCTTATATTTTAGTTTATCACCGGTTAAAGAAGTAACGCCAGAATTAATGGCGCGTACTTGGCCTACTATATTAGATGTATTTATTGCAATTTTTGGTGGTCTTGCGCTTATTGTAGCAAAGACCAAGTCTGGAACCATAGCGAGTGTAATTTTTGGAGTTGCAATTGCTACCGCCTTAATGCCACCATTGTGTACCGTAGGATATGGTCTTTCTCAATCCATAATAGGAAATAGCGAAGGACTTTACTGGGCGTTAGGAGCATTATATCTTTTTTCTATTAATGCCGTGTTTATCGCATTAGCTACATTTACCGTATCAAAACTTCTCAAATTTCCGTTAGTTAAATATGCAAACCAAAAGACTAGAAAGCGTACGACGCGTATGGCAACTCTTATTGCTGTATTAGTTTTAGTACCTAGTGTTTGGACATTTTTAAGATTGCTTAATCAGCAAATCTTTATAACCAGAGCAAAGGCTTTTGTTACAAATACTATTAAATATGAAGGTGCAGAGATTGTAAAAGAAACAGATGATGCCGACAATAGACGTGTAGATCTTTATCTTATAGGGAAGCTAGTCCCGCAAAATCTCATTGCTCAATGGGAGGATGAATTTAAGAAGACTGAAGATTGTGAGAATTGTACCTTAGTCGTGCATCAAGGTGCAGATCAAAGTGGCGAACTCGCCGCAAGATTAAGTACAGAGGTGCGCTCTGGTATTCTTGAAGATTTATATGTAAAAAATCAAGAAGCAATGACTTCTAAGGATGAGCAAATTCGTCTTCTGGAGAATGAGGTGACCCAGCTTAGAGGTACAGCCTTACCATTTGCGTCTATGCGCAATGAGGCAAAGATTAATTATGATGGGCTTAAACGATTTGGTTATGCTACAGAGATTACTACAGACTTTTCTGGAGGTATTGATACCTTAACGGTAGTTCGAGTAGAATGGGCAGATAGCTTGTCCCAAAGCGTAAGAAATAAACAGCAGCAAAAACTAGGGCAATGGATAAAAGAGCGTTTTAGTCTCGATACTGTAGTTGTAAATGGTAATGTTTGGAGAAAGAAATAAAATCACTGTTCTTTAGTATATAAGACAGTTTCTTAAATACCTAGGTATAATATTAAAGCGCTATAATTCTTTATAATGGCGCTTTCGCGAAAGCGTAACAATTAAGAGTTTTGTGCTTCTCTTACCATTTTAAATAGGTTTGAGGAGTACACAAAATTTGTAACGTCTTTATTGTCTGTTTTAAAGATTTCATCTTTCGTTCCTTCCCAGGCTAGGTGGCCTTTCTGAAGGTATACAATATGATCCCCTATTTCCATCACAGAGTTCATATCATGTGTATTAATGATGGTTGTAATATCCTGTTCTATGGTAATCTCTCTAATAAGATTGTCAATTACGGTAGCAGTATTAGGATCTAGTCCAGAGTTAGGCTCATCACAAAATAAATATTTTGGATTGTTTACAATAGATCTAGCGATAGCTACACGCTTTTGCATT
This sequence comes from uncultured Dokdonia sp., assembly GCA_913060645.1. Taxonomy (GTDB): domain Bacteria; phylum Bacteroidota; class Bacteroidia; order Flavobacteriales; family Flavobacteriaceae; genus Dokdonia. The sequence continues at coordinate 18,403 of CAJXSW010000026.1, forward strand.
CCTCCAGAAATTTCTGAAGGTAACTTATGGTTTGCATTCTCTAGATTAACGCGGTTGATTACCACATTTGCTCGTTCTATGCGTTCCTTCTTTTTCATTTTTGTAAACATCTTGAGCGGGAAAGCGATGTTTTCTTCCACAGTCATTGAGTCAAACAAGGCGCTGCCTTGAAAAACCATCCCTATCTGCTCTCTAAGATCACGCTGGTGTTCATCATCAAGTTCTGAATATGGATTGCCATCGTAGATTATTTGTCCGCTGTCGGGCTTAAAAAGGCCTAACATCGTTTTTAAGAATACCGTTTTACCAGATCCAGAAGTTCCTATAATAAGATTAGTCTTACCAGATTCAAACTTGGTTGAGAATCCTTTTAAGACTTCGTTGTCACCAAATGACTTTCGTATTTCTTTTACTTCAATCATCTAGCTTAGTAATAATTGGGTGGTTATAAAATTCACTAGTATAATCGCCACACTTGTCCATACGAACGAAGTTGTACTCGCTTTTCCTACTTCGAGAGCTCCACCTCGCATAAAATACCCATGATATGCAGGGATAGTTGCTAGTAAAAAAGCAAATAAGAACGTCTTGAAAAACGCATAGAACAGTTGGAAAGGTATAAAGTCTTGTTGAAGTCCAGATAAAAAGTCATTACTTGGAGCAAACCCTCCATATACTGCGGCTGTATAAGCACCTATAATTCCTAAAAACATCCCTATTGCAATAAGGAATGGATAGATTAACATCGCAACAATTTTAGGAAATACTAAGTAATTAAGAGAGTTGATTCCCATAACTTCTAGTGCATCTATTTGCTCTGTAACACGCATGGTACCTATGCTTGAAGTTATAAATGATCCTACCTTACCAGCCATAATAACAGATACAAATGTAGGAGCAAATTCAAGTATAATAGACTGTCTTGCAGCAAAGCCTATTAACGATTTTGGCAATAGCGGGTTGTTTAAGTTGAGTGCCGTTTGTATGGCAACAACAGCGCCTACAAAGAAGGATATAAATGCAACAATACCTAATGACCCAATGATTAGATCATCAATTTCTTTAAAAATAAGATCACGAAGAACCTTGCCCTTTGTAGGTTTTACAAAGGTATTTTTTATCATTAAGAAATATTCACCTATAGAGTGTAGGTACGACATTGACGATGTTTAAGTGGCTAATGTAGGTATTAATACGATTGTTAAAATAGTATTTAAGATAGGTTTATGACTACTGCTGTTTTAGTAATTTTTTCATTTTGGCATGAATAGCAGTATTCTCATAGATTCCCATGAACTCAGATGCGCCAGGTCCGTAAGCAAAAACGGGTACCATAGTAGCACTGTGTCCACCTGTAGAAAATGATGGTTCTATCGTGTTATAATCTCCCGCTTTTGATGCAAGTGTAAAGCCGCCTGTCTCATGATCTGCAGTTACAATAACAAGTGTGTTTCCATCTTTCTCGGCATAATCGAGCACTTGACCTATCACAGTATCAAAGTCTATAAGTTCGCTTATTAAGTACTCACTATCATTATTATGTCCGCCCCAATCTACTTGAGAACCTTCTACCATTAAGAAAAAACCTTTCTTATTTTGAGAAAGTTTCTTGATTCCAAGCTTAGTAGCATCATATAAAAAAGAACCACGACCATCTAAAAATTTAGGCATCCCACTGTCTGCTAGTAAGAAACCATAGTTTTTATCTTTTTTTAATGAAAGCATAGGATCGAGTCTATCTAAGTACATTTCATATCCCTTAGATTCAAGTGTTGCTACGAGATTATTTCCATCTTCTCTATTTTCAAAATATTTACGTCCTCCACCAGCAAAAAAGTCAACGCCAGAGTTGACGATGTCTTCGGCAATTTCTAACTCCATCTTTCTAAACTTTTGATGAGCATAAAAACTTGCAGGAGTCGCATGAGTGATGGTTGAAGTTGCGATAACACCTGTAGCAAAACCTCTTTTTTCTAAATCTTCAAGAATAGTTGGTGCAGCGATGGTGTCTGTATTAACTCCAATGGCTCCGTTATACGTTTTTAAACCTGTAGAAAAAGCCGTAGCTCCACTAGCCGAGTCTGTAATCAAATCACTTGCCGAAGAAGTTTTAATGAGTCCTATCGTTTTAAAACGATCATAATTAGACGGCTGCGTATTGTAATATTGACTAGCAGAAATCTGGCTCAAACCAGTACCATCTGCTATCATAAGTATAATATTCTTAGGTTTTTTATTTTGTGCTGTACTGCTTACAGATGCACAAGATATGGTCATACCTATTACACATAGCGATAGATATTTTGATATAGACTGTATATTCATTGTAGTAAAGATTTAAGCAAAAGTAATTAATGTCTCAGTGACAATTTTAAAGATTAGGTTAAGAATTAGACACCAAGCTTAGATCTTATTCCTTTCCATCGTAAGTTTCTTATAAATGTGCCTTCTTGTGCACTTACAAGGTGATCTTTTTTAGATCGCTTTGCGCGAAAATATCCACGCAAATAATCCTTAGTTAAAAGCAAGTTCCCTTTGCGATTTGCTAGCTTGATTGAAGCTATTAAAGTAAGCCAAAAGCCGTATCTCATTCCATAGAATGCTTCTCCTTGTTTAAATTGTGCAGCTTTGTTATAAGTGTTTCCTGTTGGTTTCAGGTGTTTTACATGCAGCGTATCGTTTGTAATAACCTGCCAGTTATAATATTTTGCAAGAAGCTCATCGATGGTGTCCCATCCCATTGCTGGTTTTAGACCTCCTATTTCTTTAAAACATTCTTTTCTATACGCTTTAAGTGCGCCGCGTATGTGGTCTTTGTTAGTTAGGTTTTCAAGAACCCAATCTCCATCTTTTTCAACAAAACAAAATCCGCCAACCATTCCAATGCGAGGATTTTTTTCAAATTCATGAGCGATGGTCTCCAGGTAATTTACAGGAAAAATAAGATCTGCATCAAATTTGCAAAAGATATCATAGTCTTCATCAAGCGTGTTTATACCTTTTTGAACGGCTTGTATTACTTTACTGCCAGGTAGATGTATATCGCTGCTGGTTGTATTGAGAAGTTCTATGAAGGAGTGCGCTTTCGCGAAAGCGGAAATTATCTCTTCACTATCATCTGTACTTTGGTCATTGACCACAACTACCTTTTTAGGAAGCAATGTTTGTGCAGCTATGGAGTCTAGCGTTTGTTTTATAAACTCGGCCTCATTGTGACAAGGTATGACGATGTAGAAATTCATTATGATTTGCGTTCGGCATAAATCAAGTAATAGCGGGGAGTAACCATTCTTAGTAGTGGTCTAATTCCTAATTTATTAACGGGATTTGTAAACTTCTCACGTTTCTTAATTTCCCAACCAGCTTTTTCAAAAAGCCAGTCAAATTGCCAATCTTCAAACTCATGGTAATGTCTGTCCCACATATCGGTCTTAGAACGATAGGCAGGGGAAAACCATAGTTTTAAAGGGATACTCGCTACTATTTTATCTGCCTTTATATCTTGTAGCACATTAAAGGGCGCAAGAAGGTGTTCAAAAATCTCAAATGCAGTAATCACCGTCGCATCTGCTTTTTGCACAGCGCTCGTATCTATATCCAGATCTTCTCCCGATGTATTTTGTACAGTGTATCCTTCACGTTCCATAAAATCTACAAACGGGTTACGTACACCAAGATCAAGAATATGCTCATTTGTATCAGGAATTACTTCCTTGAGAAAATTGATGGTGTGCTTATACCGTTTGTTTGGAAAAGTGTTTTCGTACACGTTTAATAAAGATTTACAGTTAGTAACACTCAAAAAGGAGCTTGTTTGCTCGTTTAATTAATAGCGATATACCATAGCGTTGATATTCATACCAGCACCTACACTTGCAAAAATAACAACATCACCTTTGTTGATTTCGTGATTTTCTAGAGCTCCTTGACGCACTAAGTCAAATACTGTAGGAACCGTAGCAACAGAGCTGTTACCTAGTGTGTTTATGCTCATAGGCATAATATGCTCAGGCATTTCTAAGTCGTGAAGTTTATAAAAACGACTTACAATTGCCTCATCCATCTTCTCGTTTGCTTGATGGATAAATATTTTCTTTACATCTGCTATTGTACAGCCACTATTTTCAAGGCATGTTTTCATGGCTTGAGGTACTTGTGTGAGGGCAAAATTATAAATCTTGCGACCGTACATTTTTATGTACTTAGTTTGCTGTTCTGCTTCGGTGTTATAAGAAGATCCGTTAAATAGGAAATAAGCTTCATCATAGGTGAATGTAGCTGTCTCAAAAGATAAGATTCCAGTGTTGCTATCATCTTGCTCAATAATAGATGCTCCAGCACCATCACTGTAAATCATGCTATCTCTATCGTGATCATCTACCACGCGAGAAAGCATTTCAGTACCAATTACAAGACATTTTTTTGCCATTCCTGCCTTGATATATGCTTGCGCTTGAATGACACCTTCAATCCACCCTGGACATCCAAAGAGAATATCATAAGCAACGCACTTAGGGTTTTGGATACGTAAGTTGTGTTTAATACGTGATGCAAGACTAGGTACAATATCACTAAAGTTTGATCCCTTTTGCACATCACCATAATTGTGAGCACAGATAATGTAGTCTAGCGTTTCAGGGTCTACTCCTGAGTCTTTAATAGCTTTTAGGGCTGCTTGCGTTCCCATATCTGAGGATTGCATACCAGCAGGTGCATAGCGTCGTTCTGAAATACCAGTGATGGCTTTGAACTTTTCTATAATGATACCATTTTCAGATTTAATGGCAGAGCCATCCATATTCAAAAATTGATGTTTTTGAAAGTTGTCATTTTTTGTAACGACTTCTGGAATGTAGCTGCCTAAACCTGTTATCTTAATTGCCATATAGGGTATTTTGTAAGGAGGTAAAGTTAATGAAACAGAATGGGATTGCCCGATGTCATAACTGTTCCTATTTATTTTGTGAAATCCATAATAATAAGCTGTTTTTAGCTACTTATCAGTGAGAACTTTACCGTTATTAAATTAATCTTGATGTATGTATAAAATAGTAAAAGGTCAAAACGCTAGATTTTGACCTTTACTTATGAGATCATCTCAATTTTGACGATGTATTTATCAAAATAATAGATGTTTCAATTATTGTGCATTTATGCTTCCATGTATTCCTCAATAGGAGCACAAGTACATATTAAATTGCGATCACCATAAGCGTCATCTACACGACGCACAGTAGGCCAGAATTTATTTTCTGCAACATAGCTTAAGGGGTAAGCTGCTTTCTCTCTAGAGTATGAGAACTCCCAAGTATCTGCAGTGACCATTGCTAGTGTATGTGGTGCATTTTTCATAATGTGGTTAGGCTCATCAGAACTTGCTGTGTCAATTTCCTTTCTAATAGAAAGCATAGCTTCACAAAAACGATCTAGTTCTTCTTTGCTTTCACTTTCTGTAGGTTCTATCATCATAGTTCCTGCTACTGGGAAAGAAACCGTAGGAGCGTGGAAACCATAATCCATAAGACGCTTTGCGATATCTGTTACTTCGATACCATGAGCTTTAAATGGACGACAGTCTATAATCATCTCGTGTGCAGCACGACCGCGTTCTCCTACATATAAACATTGGTAAGCGCCGTCAAGACGTTCTTTGATGTAGTTTGCATTAAGAATAGCATACTCTGTAGAGTGACGCAATCCTGGCTCACCTAGCATAGTGATGTATGCGTAAGATATAAGACATGCAAGTGCAGATCCCCATGGAGCTGCGCTTATTGCAGTAATGGCTTGCTCACCACCTGTAGTAATTACTGGGTTAGTAGGTAAGAAAGGGACTAGTTGTTTTGCAACACATATAGGTCCTACTCCTGGGCCACCTCCTCCGTGAGGAATAGCAAACGTTTTGTGTAGGTTTAAGTGACATACATCTGCGCCAATTGCTCCTGGGTTTGTAAGGGCAACTTGTGCGTTCATGTTTGCACCATCCATATATACTTGACCACCGTGCTCATGTATAAGTGATGTGATTTCTTTTACAGCACTTTCATATACTCCATGCGTAGATGGGTATGTGATCATAAGTGCAGCAAGGTTGTCTTTGTGCTTCTCTGCTTTTTCACGTAAATCATCTACATCGATGTTTCCGTTTTCAAGTGCTTTTGTAACTACTACTTTCATACCGGCCATTACCGCACTTGCAGGATTGGTTCCGTGTGCAGATGATGGGATAAGGCAGATGTTTCTGTGGCTATCTCCACGAGATTCGTGGTATGCACGTATTACCATCAGTCCGGCATACTCTCCTTGAGCGCCAGAGTTAGGTTGTAATGATGTACCTGCAAAACCTGTAATCTCCGTAAGTTGATCTTCAAGTTTTTTAAGCATAGTCTGGTATCCTTCTGCCTGATCTAATGGTGCAAATGGGTGCATATTCCCCCATTGCGGATCAGAAAGTGGTAACATCTCAGACGCTGCATTAAGCTTCATTGTGCAAGAACCTAGGGATATCATTGAGTGATTTAATGATAAATCTTTACGCTCTAGTTTTTTGATGTAACGCATCAATTCTGTTTCAGAATGATAGGTGTTAAATACTGGAAGTTGTAAAAATGAAGTCTCACGAGCTACACTTGCAGGAATCGCGTTTCCTTCGGCAATTTCAGATATAACGATAGTTTCTTTTGAGTACGCTTTCGCGAAAGCGGAAACAATATCATTTACATCTTGTAAGGTGGTAGCTTCATGTATAGAGATTGCCACGGTCTCTGCATCTGGGTAATGGAAGTTGATTTCCATTTCTTGTGCTACGGCAGCTACTTTGGCAGCATCTGCTTTTATTTGGATAGTGTCAAAATAACTCTCGTTAGTTTGATACAATCCTAGTTGTTCAAGTGCATCTGCAACGGTAGCTGCAGTGTTGTGAACTTTATTTGCAATATTTTTTAATCCTTCTGGACCGTGATATACACCGTACATTCCCGCCATAACAGCAAGTAATACCTGTGCAGTACAGATGTTTGAAGTTGCCTTATCACGCTTGATGTGTTGCTCACGTGTTTGAAGCGCCATACGCAGGGCATGCTTACCATCAGTATCTTTTGTTACTCCAATGATACGTCCTGGAATGCTTCTTTTATATTCTTCCTTAGTAGCAAAGTATGCTGCGTGAGGACCTCCGTATCCTAGTGGAATACCAAAGCGTTGCGTAGTACCTACTACCACGTCTACTCCAAATTCTCCTGGAGCGCGCAGTTTTACAAGGCTCAATATATCTGCTGCTACAGCTACTTTAATATCTGCTGCATTTGCATTTGCTACAAAACCTGCGTAGTCAAATACTTTTCCAGATACACCTGGATATTGTAAGATGGCTCCAAAGAACTCTTTAGAAAAATCAAATTCCTCATGATTTCCTATTACTAGTTCAACACCTATTGGCGTTGCACGGGTTTGTAATAAAGAAAGCGTTTGAGGTAAGATTTCTTCAGATACAAAGAATTTATTTACGTCTGCCTTTTTCTGATCACGGCTACGTACAGAAAAGAGCAATGCCATTGCTTCTGCAGCTGCGGTAGACTCGTCAAGTAAAGATGCATTTGCAAGCTCCATACCTGTAAGATCTGTGATCATGGTCTGGTAGTTAAGCAACGCTTCTAGACGTCCTTGAGCAATCTCTGCTTGGTAAGGAGTGTAAGCCGTGTACCATCCCGGGTTTTCTAGAATATTACGCTGTATTACCGCTGGTGTAATCGCTTGATTGTATCCTAGACCTATAAAAGATCTAAAAACTTTGTTTTTATTAGACAGTGCTGTGATATGTGCAGCAAACTCATGCTCGCTTAGCGCAGGGTCTAGCGTAAGGTTGTTCTCAAGTCTAATGTTATCTGGAATAGTCTCAAATATGAGTTGCTCGATAGTTTCAGCGCCTACGGTTTTAAGCATCTCAGGAAGATCACTTCTACGCGGGCCTATATGGCGTAATGCAAACGAATCTGTATTCATCGTATTGAATATTTTTAGGTGCAACAAAAATAAGGCAACGAAATCGATTTTTACGACTTATTTGCCTCATAGCGAGCTAATGTTTTCAACGGAAATGCAACCTTATTAACAGTTGTAGTATTTTTGTCTAATGCAATTGTTTAAACGTGTTTTTGACTTTTATATAAACAGTAGTATCCACGTGAGCTTAGCCGTGGTTGCATTAGGGTGGGTGACTTGCTTGTCTTTAGACATAAACGTTAATTACGAGTTGCTCGCATTTTTATTTTTTAGCACAGTGACTGGCTATAATTTTGTTAAATATGCCGAAATAGCTGGTTTACACCATCGAAGTCTAGCAAAATCATTAAAATCAATACAAGTTTTTTCTGTTTTTTGCGGAATTGGGATGATTGTAACGGCATTTTGGCTCCCACTAGAAGTGTGGGTGGCTTGTGGTATTTTGGGGTTAATCACGCTACTGTATGCAGTTCCATTTTTTCTCCCAGCAACAAGCGCAGATAATAATAAAGGAAATTTAAGAAGCATCTCTGGTGTAAAAATTTACATCATAGGTCTTGTATGGGCAGGAGTAACGGTGTTATTACCAGTTCTAGAGCATGGCCTCTCCATGTACTGGGATGTGTGGATTGTATGTGTACAGCGCTTTCTTTTTGTAATCGCTCTCATGATTCCATTTGAGATAAGAGATACGAGTTATGACCTCGCCTCTTTACGTACGCTTCCTCAAGTAGTAGGCATAAAAAAAGCCAAAATCATTGGTGTGATTTGGCTTTTCTTATTTTTAATTCTAGACTTCTTAAAGGACGACCTATCTATGCCGATGTTAACTACACACTTAATAATTGTAGCAGTGGTAGTGGTTTGTATCACGCTTTCGCGAAAGCGTACTTCAACTAAGAGTTATTTTACATCCTTTTGGGTAGAGGGAATCCCGCTACTTTGGTTAAGTCTAGCGTTGTTATTTAATTATTTACTTGATTAAGTTGCTCTTGAAGGCGTTGCTTCATGAGTTCTTTATCAGACATAGAAACTGTTTCTACCGATGGATTTTTTATTGCTTTACTAAGCTTTCCATTACGAGAAGAATATTTTCTACAAGCTCTACAATAGATAAGGTGAAAACTTAATTTTATTTTATCTATTAATGAAGCCTCGTTATACTGGTTCTTGTCGCAGATGTGGTTAGCCTCTTGACATTCAGTTTTTAATTTCATTTTTTTACTTTTAATTATTCTAGATACTTATAGCCAATTTTTCTCCATACAGCTTGCCATAGCTGTACGGGCTCTGTGGATAATTACCCAAAAGTTAGACGGAGTAATATCAAATTCATTACAAATTGCTTCAGTATCAAAGTCGTCTATTGTTTTCATCTTAAAAATGCGAGCTTGTTTTTCTGGTAATTTACCTAAGCAATTAAAAATAGCCTCGCCTAGTTCCTCATTTTCTATGCTATCCTCTGCAGTTTTATCAAAGGGATCTGCAACGCGCTCTTCTAGCCAGTCGCCCTCGCTCTCGTCATCTTTATAGTTAATATGTACTTCTGCCTTTCCTTTCTTAGAGTTTGTCTTGCGGTAGTGATCAATGATTTTACGCTTTAAAATGGAAATGAGCCACGTGCGTTCTGTAGCTTCTCCTTTAAAGTTTTTCATTGACTTAAGACCTGCGAGAAAAGTCTCAGAAATTAAGTCTCTTGCCATGTCGCGATCATTCACGCGGGCGATGGTGTAATTAAATAGGTAGTCCGAGTACTGGTCTACCCATTTTGTGGGGTCTATTTGGTTAGTGGACATAAGTAATCTGTCGTATATTTTTTCAAAAATAACATAAAACTGATTAGCATATTGATTTTTAGAGCAATCAAGATGAGATACTTCATTTGTGAATAGCGGTAATTGCCACTTATCTATTTAGATAAAACTATTTTTTATAGAATGATTACGTACTTTCAAAAAGCGAGTAAGGTGTCTTTTTATGAATAAGTAGTCAAAAATTTCTCCTATGAAACCAAAGGGAACTTTATATGTAAGTACATCTGTCATTACTGTTGTGTTGCTCAGTTCTTTAAAGTAATGTTCATGTTTAAAGTTTTTGAAATTGCCTGTAATCATTTCGTCCACAAAATAACTGGGTGACTTAAGCTCAGTGATGAGACTCTGATGAGTTAACCATAATCCTAAGTGTTTACCTCGCCAAGTAACAGTTTCCCCTTTATTTATATGTCCAGATGTTATGCCATCTATTACTTCTTCTTGCGTTTGTGACGCAGATTTTTTGTGAAAATCAATATCACGTGATCTATCAAAGACATTCTTTATAGAGGCATTTATTTTAGTTGTGAGGCGTATAGTGGTCATATTAATAAATCTTTTAAAGCCTTGTCTAGTTGGTCGTGCTTAAATGTAAAACCCTCTTCTAGTAATCGTTCTGGGATTACATTTCGGCTTTTAAGTAATAATTCGGTTTCTGTTCTTATAACAAAGGCGCCCACTTCCAGCACTGGTTTAGGAGAAGGGATGCCAAAAGGTATTTTAAGAGTATCACGCATCAATGACATAAGATGTGCATTTGTGGTGGGCTTAGGTGCCACTATATTAATTGGTCCTTTTATATGGGAATGATTGATTAGAAATTCAAGACTTCGTAAAAAGTCCTCTTCATGAATCCAACTGAATTTCTGCTTCCCATCACCTTGTTTTCCTCCTAGTCCTAGTTGGGTGATTTTTTTAATGGGTTGCAAGGCTCCGCCATTTTTGCCAAGTACAATAGATGTGCGCAACGCAATCTTACGCGTTTGAGGCGTCGTGCTTGAGAACAATGCATCTTCCCATGCTTTTGCCACACTTACCGAAAACCCAGTACCTATTTCTCCATTGCTTTCGGTCATTTCCCTATATAGCGAGTGACGATATATGGTCGCTGTAGATGAGTTAAGCCAGGTAGAAGGAGGATTTTTACATTGTGCAATTGCCTTGCCTATAATCGTGGTAGTATCTACACGTGAGTTCATGATGAGGTCTTTATTTTTCTTGTTATAACGACAGTCTACAGAGCGTCCAGCCATATTAATAACTACATCTGCATCTTCAAATTCTCGCTCCCAGCCAGAGAATGTTTTTGCATCCCAAAGAACCGTTCGCACGTTGTTGTGTTGTGGTTTTTGCTTTCGCGAAAGCAAAACAATCTCACTAAAGCTATTCCCAAAATAATCAGTTAAGAGCGACCCTAAAAAGCCGCTCCCACCTGATATGATTAATTTTTTCATGATGATGTAGTGTTAAACTTGTTGAGGTTGTATTGCTCTGGATTTTCTACGACCTCTGAAAAACCTGTCTCTTATACACATCTGACGCTGCCGACGAAGAGGATAGTGTAG
>CAJXSW010000027.1 GCA_913060645.1 uncultured Dokdonia sp.
CCAGTGACCTTCGGGTTATGAGCCCGACGAGCTACCTACTGCTCTATCCCGCGATATATGTTCCAGTAACACGTTTCTTGATTAGGCCATCAGTACTGCGTTAATTGGAGTGCAAATATACAACAAACTTTTCCTTATTACCAAATCACAAAGGGCATATTTAACAAGAAATCACAAACTTTTTTCTCAGCGATTACTGCACACTATATTTAACCTATGAATAAAAAAACAAGAACGATTCTCATCTCGCTGGTAATCTTAATACTAGCACTTTTTACAGCTCAACTTTTAATAAATCGTGCAGTAAAAAATAAAGCAGAATTTTTTCTAAAAAATCGACTTCCAGATCATTTTACTGTCTCATATAGCGATATAAATCTAAAAAGCTTCTCTGGAACCATCACTATTATAGATCCAGAAGTGCATATTCAGAACAAAACGGATACTATAACGCACACAATTGTTAAGGCAAACTCATTTACAATTGAAGATGTGAGCTACTGGAGCTATCTAGTTCGTAAAGAAATTAGAATAGAAGATATAAAATTCAATGATGCAGCAATTACTTACAGCAAGCATAAATTCAAAAAATCAACAGACACGGTAAGAAAACCTCTTGCCAAAGTTTTTAAACCTATCCTGGTTGAAGAGTTAAGTATAGATAATGCCTCATTGACAATTTATGATGGAACAAAAGACTCAATATCCGTTAGCGTAGGAGATATCACCTTAGAAATAGACGACATCTATATAGATAGCAAAACTCTTTCAAGAAAGATACCTCTAGATTACTCGGACTACAATGCTAATGGTTCCGAAATATCTCTAAAAGTAGGCAAATACGAACGACTCACTCTTGAAGATTTTACCATAACTGATAGAAAAGGACGTTTCAACAATATCACACTGAATACAAAATACAGTAAGGCTGACCTCTCGAATCTAATCCCAGTAGAAAGAGATCATTTTAATCTAGCGATAGCAGCGATTGAAATAGACAATCCCACTTTTGGATTTGAAAATAGTGAGTTATTTGCAGGAGCTAACTCAATTACCATTAGCAAGCCTACTTTAGAGGTTTATAGAGACAAGCTAGTTACTGACGATAATAGTTACAAGCCTCTTTATAGTAAAATGCTCAGGGATGCTCCTATTAATCTCCTAGTAGATGATGTTACTATTAAAGATGGCAGTATTATTTATCAAGAAAAATTAAAGGATGATAATCAAGGGGGGCGCATTGAATTTTCTGCTCTTAATGCATCTATAAACAAACTAGGAAACACATATCCCGCTGGAGATAAAACAGCCTTAAAACTCACCGCTACATTTATGGATAACACTCCTATTGAAGTAGATTGGTCTTTTGATGTAAATGATAAAAATGATCTGTTTCTATTTAAAGGGAGTATGGGCAAATTACCAGGAGAACAGATGAATCAATTTACTGCTCCCAATCTAAATATTAAACTTACAGGTGAAACTTACCAAACCTATTTTACTATAGACGGTAATGCTAGCAAGTCTACTATAGATATGCGCATGCAATATGACGATTTTGAGATTGAAATAATGCGCAAAAGAGGAAAAGGCATTAACAAGTTACTATCTAAGGTTGTAAACCTGTTTATTACAGAAGATAGTGATGACAAACCTACAGATTTTAGAGAAGGCTCTGGTGAGACAGAAAGAGACACAACGAAGTCATTCTTCAATTATCTTTGGCTTAACCTCAAGTCTGGCTTAATCGCAACACTAGCAGGAAAAGGGTAACTTCTTACTTTTTCATAACCCAGCACAAAGCATCTACACGTTTTTTTGATGGGTAAGCCTTCACGTCTGAGGTCATTAATAAATCCTTGAGACGCACTACTCGGCGTATCCACGATCTGTTAGATACAATCACTAATCTATTGATACGCTTAGCATAAGAGATATCAAAAAATGTATGATCAATAAATGCTCTTATCTCAATCTCATCCACATCGTCTTCCTCAAGGTAAATATTGATTTTATCGTGACTTTCAAGTTTTTTCTCTATCGCCGCCTTAACTTGATTAACACCATCTTGAGCTATTTTGTTTTCATAAACAAAGCCTAGAGTGTCATCTGCGATATTAAGTTCTATAATCATGAAGAATTTATTAATAGAAAGATAAATCTTTTATGAATGGAAACGTAAAAACGTATTGTAAGAAAATAGTCTATTGTTCAATATCTATGGCTGAGAATGAAGTTAAGGTTCCATCCTCAAAACCCACTTGTAGTTCAATGGGGTTACAGCACACCTCACAATCTTCTACATAAACACTACTTATGGATGGATCTAAGAGCATAGAAATCTCTTCCCAACAGTATGGGCATTGAAAAAAATGTTCGTACATGATGATCTAATTTATAGAGGAGTACGCTTTCGCGAAAGCGCCACCTACGTATTAAAAATCTACATTAAGTAATTGACCTGTAAGCTGTAATAATTGTATCTCTGCAAGCTTTGCAGTATACTTTGCTACGTTCTTGGTAGTTTGCGCATTAAGAAGATTTAATTGCGCCTGACGGAATTCAATACTAGTAATTTGACCTAACTTAAAACGCTCCTCAGACCTATCAAAGTTTGCTTTACTCGTAATTACATTCTGTTCTTGTAAGTTATAAATTGCAAGTGCATTATAATAGTTGCCCTTTGCATTTGAAATATCACGTTCTACTTGTTGCTTGAGTTGCTCTTTGATATACTCTTGGCTGTCAAGTGCTATTTTAGCATTCTTAATGCCTACTATAGAACTACCTCCATCAAATAAATTCCATCGTAAGGTTGCTCCCGTTTGAAAACCTGTAGATGTACTTGAAGCAAGAAAGTTAGTCGCCGGAAAATTTCCTTCATTCCACCCATAACTACCTGTAATTCCCACAGTGGGAAGTAAAAGTGATTTAGCCTGCTTTATCTGATAATCACTAATGATTATATTTTGTTCTGATTGCAAAAGCGAAATGTTATTTACAGTCCCTTCATTAATATACTCTTCTATGCTTATAGGGTTTATAAAAGCAACTGTAGTATCTGCCACCTTCAGGTCTTCTAGCTCTCTTGCAAGCACCACATTAAGATCACGCTGTGCGTTGCGCAGCTGCTGTCTTGCGTTAAGGATATTTGTACTATCGGTTACGATATCTACTTGCGCATTGAGAACCTCAAGCTTATTTACTTGCCCGTAATCAAATTGATATTGCGCTCTAAGCTCACGTTCTTTTGAAATTTCAAGTGCATTTTCTAGCACACCCAGATTTTCTTCAACGCGTGCAACTTCATAATACACCGTAAAGAGTTGCACCATCACATTTTCAATTGTCTCTCTAGCCTGCAGCTTAGATAAGCCATATTGTTCCTTGAGAGTCTTGTAGTTATAATACCTCCCTAAGCCATCAAAAAGTGTATAATCTAGATTTACAGATGCATTGTATCTTGTCGTCTCTGCTCCATTTACAGACCTTGATGTACCATCTTGAAAAGTAGCTTCTTGATTATCTACATTATAATTTATACCCGCTGTAGTGCTTATCGTAGGTAAATATCCTGTATTTAAAATCCCTGTATTATTTTCGGCAACTGCCACTTGATTGTTAGCAAGTAGAATCCCGAAATTATTCTCAAGCATAGTACGTATCGCCTCTTCCTTAGTAAGTAAAGAAGTTGGAGTTTCTTGAGAGTACGCTTTCGCGAAAGCGAACAATAAAAGAAATACTGCTATATTTTGTACTGAAAGTTTCATTATTGATTCCTTAAAATGTTATGCAATAGCGCTTCCATCGTGAGTTTTTGAACTAAATTGTGTGGTGAAGTACGCATAATCTCAATCTCGCCAGCACTTAAAATAAGCTCATCTTCACCTTCTTCTTCTAGTTTTAAATCGGCTGTATTAAATGTTTGCTCATCCTTAATATCACCTTTTTTGATGGTTACAGTGTCTCGCTGTTGTACAAATAAAAATGAGCTATAATCTAAGAAACGATTAATCCCTCCTAGCATTTTAAAGCCTATGAGACCCAAACTAATCATGAATACATACGTGAATAATTTTGTGAGCGTAAATTCATTACTTCCAGTAAAAATAGCAAGTAACAACCAGCAATGAATGAGCCCTACAAGTGATAAAATCACTCCTACAACAACAGCTGCTATGTCCATTAACTTTGCTCCAGAAGCTCTGCGTATGGTGATGGTACCTGTATTTTCGTCCATCGTATACATAAAACCAATATCCTTTAAGTAGTCAAGGTTATTTATTGCTACCTCTTTTTGATTGATTTGTGACTGTAGCTCATCTGTAGGTGCGTCTATAGAACGCTTGTCTATCTCGTTAAGCAAGTTGAGCTTTGCCTCGTACGTAAGTTTATCGCTTTGCTCTAGCACAGCTAGTATCTCACGGTGGGTATGATTTTTATACAAATTCATATTAAACGATGTCTGTATTATGTGGTAAAGCTGCGTGATCTTCTTGAGCATCATTCTCTGCCTCTTCTTCCATCTCTTTTACTGCTCGCTCTTGATTTTCTCTAGGAGTTTTACGTCCCATAATTAATCTATCTGTTGTAGTCTTTGCCCAGTTACTAAAGGAAAGAAAGATAGGTAACATCACAAGGGTAAGTATCGTGGCAAAACCAATTCCATAAGCAATAGAAATCGCCATTGGTATTAAGAATTGTGCTTGTCTACTTTCTTCAAAAATAAGCGGTGCAAGTCCTGCTATCGTTGTTATAGATGTCAAGAAAATTGCTCTAAAACGTGAACGCCCAGCATCAAAAATAGCATCATCAAAAGTCATCCCCTCTCTAAGGTTTGTATTAAACTTACCTATCAATACGAGGCCATCATTCACCATAATCCCTACGAGCGCGATAATACCTAACATAGATAAAATATTAAGTGGGAAATCGTGTATCCAGTGTCCCCACGCTACTGCAGGAAGACTTAAAGGAATCAAGAGCAATAACATTAATGGCTGACTATAACTTCTAAAAGTAAATGCAATCACAATGTAAATAAGCGCAAGTACCGTGAGTCCTACAGGCTTTAAAGAACCTGTTAATTTACCCGCTTCTCTATTCTGACCTTCATAAGATGGTGTTACCGTAGGGTACTTTGATAAAATGTCTGGCATTACGTTAGATTGTAAATCTGCCATAACATCTGTAGCACTTACCTCTTTTGGGTTCTTAAGATCTGCAAGTATTTGTATCTCTCTCCTTCCTTCTAGGTGATTAACAGCAACATCTCCTCTTTCTATGGTATAACTTGCAATCTCATTGAGTGGCACTTTTGATCCACTAGGAGTAAGTATACGCATATCATCAAGATTTGTAATAGAAGATCTATTATCACGATCATAGCGTACCCACACTCTTATTTCATCTTGCCCTCTTTGAAAACGCTGCGCTTGTGACCCAAAGAATCCTGCGCGCACTTGCGTCATTACTGTTTGCAAGTTGAGACCAAGCGCATAAGCAGACTCGTTAAGCTCAAGTCTTATTTCCTTAATTCCTGCTGGATCATTATCTGTTATATCCTTGAGCACAGGATTGGACTCAAGAGATTGTTTTAATTCTGCCTTTGCTGCTTTAAGCTCTGCAATATTATTTCCAAGTAAAGAAACTGCTACTGGACTTCCTCCAAAGTTTCCTCCACCACCATACACGAGACTTTCATTTCCTATTACTGGGCCTACTTTCTCACGAATCATATTACCCACTAGAATGGAAGTAATATCGTTAGGCCTTTCCTCACCAGGTAGTAAGTTTACACTCAATGTAGCTGTAGAAGTTCCAGGACCTAAAGTTTTGATAATATTCTCAAACAATGGTCCGTCTATCTCGCTTTTATATTTTTCTGAAAGCTCTTTGTTTACTTCGACAGCTCTCATTTCAATCATAGAGATAATACTATCTGTAACGCCCGCATTTGTGCCGTTAGGCATGTTGAGAGTTATACGCACATTATCACTTGCAACGTTAGGAAAGAATGCTCCCCTTATGATCCCAGCTTGAAAACTCCCTGAAGTCAATAAGATAAAAACAATGAAGAAGGAGAACATCAAAAACTTATAATCAAGTGCAAAACGCAAAGTAGGGCTATACACTTTATCACGTAACCATACCATTATACGATCACCAAACTCATTGACATATCGCAGCTTTGAAAATAAATTTGCAATACCTTTTTTAGGGCGGTTATCTTGCTTTTTCAAAGCCTTAGAGTGCGCAAGGTGCGCTGGAAGGATAATAAGAGCCTCTACTAATGATACCGCTAGGGTAAGCATAACTATTACAGAAACCTCTCCAAAAAACTCCCCTATTCTACCATCTAAGAATAAGAAAATACCAAAAGCAAGAATAGTCGTTAATATCGCCGAAATAATAGGAGGTAATACTTCCATGGTACCATCTACCGCAGCTTGCACTGGTGATTTGCCACGTTCATAATGCTGATAGATATTTTCGGCAATTACGATACCATCATCTACTAGAATCCCTATAACGATAATCATCCCAAATAATGATAGCACGTTTATGGTCACATTAAAGTATCCCGCAAGCATAAACATTCCCAAGAATGCTACTGGGAGTCCAAAGGCTACCCAAAATGCAAGACGTGTATTTAAAAATAATGATAGAAATATAAGTACTAGTATCATTCCTACTACCGCATTCTCTGTAAGTAAGGCAGTACGCTGTACAAGTGTTATAGATAAGTCATTTACAACGGCAAGTTGCACGTTGTTGTATTTGTCATTAAAATCTGCGATGTATTCTTTTGCTTTCTCTGCAGCACCTATGAGATCTTCTGTGTTTGTAGAGGTAATAGATACATTTACAGCAAGATTTCCATTGAAATAATTTGCATTAGGTGTTTCAGAAAAGCGGTCTCTTACGGTTGCAACATCTTTAAGACGTATCGTTCTTCCGCTAGCGTCAGATCTTACAATCACATTAGAGAGTTCGTCGCCATAATAAGCTCTATTATTTGCTCTTATGAGATACTCCTCTGCTTCTGTTTTTATGGATCCTCCCGTAGTAAGAATATTTGATCTACTTACAGCTTGAGAAACATCTGCAAACGACAGATTGTAAGCTAGCAAGCTATTTTCGTTTACAGCAATTTCGATTTCCTCATCAGGATAACCTGATACGTTTATTTGTGAGATACCCTCAATTGCTCTTAGGTCATTCTCAACCTGTCTCCCTATCTGCTTAAGCGTAGCTAGGGTCACATCTTCTCCACTTATAGAAAAAGATATAGTCTGGCGTATTGCTTCTTGTTTTGCCACTACTAGTGGCTCCATACCAGAAGGAAATGATGGCACTCGATCTACAGCATTCTTAACTTCAAGAAGCATAAAATCGATATCCTTCCCTTTTTCAATCTCTACATTTATATTTCCGCTATTCTCTCTTGAAGTAGAAGTTACACGCTCTACACCGTCTAAGCCTTTAAGGTTATCTTCTATTTTAAGTACAATACCTTCTTCAACTTCCTGAGGAGATGCTCCAGGGTAAACAACGGTAATGTTTATATTTTTTGAATCTACAAGTGGAAAGAATGAAGACTTTAATGACAAGGCTCCAAATATTCCAAAAACCACAAACATTAATACCACTACGTTTACGGCTACGTGGTACTTTATGAAGTACTCTATAATTTTACGCATCTTACTCTGCTGGTGCTTGTGATGAATCTTTCTCTTGGTATATTTTTACAAGCATACCTGCATATGCTCCTGGAACTGGCTTGCTTACTAGCTTAGTCCCATTAGGCACTCCTTTTACAACGACTTCTTTATCTGAGAAGTATACTGGTTTTACATCGATAATATCAAGAATTGAATCTCTTACAGTAAAGACTTGATTATTTGGCTGTAACAATCCTCTTGCTATTGCAATCGCATCTGTCTCCTCTTTAGCTTGGAGCACAGCCTCAAGATAAACACCTTCTCTAAGCGCACTGTCCTTTACTTCTATGTATGCATTTATAGTTTGTGAAGCTTGATCTATATTACCGTTTACTCTTGTTACCTTCCCTGTATAAGATTGATCTCCATCTATCGTTGTAAGGGCTACTTCATTGCCTACTTTGAGCAAGTCTGCATAATTCTTACTTATTGCAACTTCAAGCTCATAAACACTTGTGTCAATAAATTCACCTAGTTTTTGACCTGGACGTACTAAAGTTCCCTCAGTAACCAATGCCTCGGTTAGTATTCCTGTAAAAGGTGCTACTATATTGTACTTCCCAAGTCGTTGCTCGAGGTTCTTCACATTATAGTAAGAAGTCTGAATGTTACGCCCTGAGATAAAATAACCTTCCTTTTCTGAAGTAATTTCTGGAAGTGCAGGAGTAGATTTATTTACATCGAAGTTATTAATATACTTCTGCCACTTAGGGTAAGCATCTGGATAGTCTAATCTCAAATCTGGCATGATAGCCGTTATTTGATTAAACAAGGCACTTTTTTGTGATTGCACAGATGCATAATATTCTGCACTATTTAAACGTAATATGGTTTCTCCTCTTCTATAGGTTTGACCAGGCTTAAAAAGTTTGCTGCCCTTTTGCAATATACCTTGCACCTCAGAGAATACCTCTAACCTGCGCTGTGCTACAAGATTACCATTTGCCGAAATCTCTATAGGCACAACACCATTAACAACATCTTCTACAAAGACTGTTTTAACCACCTTTTCTGGTTTTGGTCGTGTACGTTGGTTACTAGCAACAATTGCCTCAGAAGCAAAGAAAGCGCCTATTATGAGTACTACTCCTAATAGAGAAAGGATGATTTTACGCATCGCATTTTTTTTGGTTGAAAATGACCTAATGATCAATACGCAAAGCTAACCATGTCAAGGCGCGACAGTTGTTAACGATGTCTTAAAAAATCTCATAGCTCGTTAAACGACAAAAAGCACTAGCTACACCTAAAATACTGATTTCATAGCGGATACAACATGAAGAGTCTAGAAGCGACTTCTCAACCCTAACACTCTCATTCTTAACAAAAACCAAATAACACCAGACAACATCTTTAAAAAATGCTCTTTAAAAACAAAACCCCACTTAAATAGTGGGGTTTATGAGTTATGTAGTGTTATAAGTACGCTTTCGCGAAAGCGTAACTAAAATTTCAATTCAAAGCATCTAGCTCTTCTGTGATTTTGCCCCAATCTTCCATATATCCATCTAGCTTCTTTTTCTTACCGTTGTAATTATCAAAGAAGTCTGGCTTTGCCACTGTCTCATCATAATTAGTTGCAAGCTCAGCATCAAGTTGCTTAACTTCTCTTTCAAGTTTGTTGATATTAGATTCCACCTTACTCAACCTATTATTAAGTGATTTAAGCTTCTTCTGATCTTCGTATGATTTTTTAGAGCTTTTTGCTGGCGCCTCTTTTTTGATGACATCTCTCTTTTCTATCTCGCGTAAGTTTGACACCTCGCGCTGTTCAAGATAATAATCTACATCACCTAGAAATTCACGTATACGGTGGTCTTTAAATTCATAAACGCGATCTGTAAGTCCTTGTAAGAAATCACGATCGTGAGATACTACAATAAGGGTTCCTTCAAACTGCTTAAGACTATCCTTTAAAACATTCTTAGATTTTATGTCGAGGTGGTTAGTAGGCTCATCCATCACAAGCACATTAAAAGGCTGCAACATCAATTTTGCAAGTGCAAGTCTGTTACGCTCACCTCCAGAAAGTACACGCACATATTTATCTACTTCTTCACCCCTAAAAAGAAAAGAACCTAAAATATTACGCACAAGCGGCCTAGTGCGTTCATCTGCCGCATCGATCATTGTTTCCTCTACGGTTTTTGATCCGTCTAAGTATTCTGCTTGATTTTGAGCAAAGTATCCTATTTGCACGTTGTGCCCTAACTTTACATTACCCTGATGCGCTAGTTCTCCTACTATAATTTTGGCAAGCGTAGATTTACCTTGACCATTTTGACCCACAAAGGCAGTCTTTGTATTGCGTTCTACAAGTAAATCTATCCCTTGCAGTACTGTTTTATCTCCATAGCTTTTCTCAACATCGTTTGCCTCTACTACCACTTTGCCCGGAGTAACAGATACAGGGAATTTTAACGTCATCACGCTATTGTCATCCTCATCTACTTCAATACGATCTATCTTATCAAGCTTTTTGATAAGTGATTGCGCCATAGTAGCCTTAGATGCTTTCGCACGGAATTTCTCGATAAGTTTCTCCGTTTGCTCTATTTGCTTTTGCTGGTTTTTTTGAGAAGCAAGCTGCTGCTCTCTTAACTCACTGCGTAATACTAGATATTCTGTATAGGGCTTTGGATAATCATAAATACGACCTAAAGAAATCTCAATAGTTCGATTTGTAACATTATCTAAAAACATCTTATCGTGCGATACAATTGCCACAGCTCCAGAATATCCTTTTAAGAAGGTCTCAAGCCAGATAATAGATTCAATATCTAAGTGGTTTGTAGGCTCATCCAGCAATAATATATCATGGTTTTGAAGCAATAGCTTTGCAAGCTCTATACGCATGCGCCATCCTCCAGAAAATGTATCTGTGAGCTTATCAAAATCTTCGCGCTTAAAACCTAGTCCCTGGAGTATACGTTCTGTCTCTCCTTTATAGTTATAACCTCCATGCACCTCATATTGATGTTGTACATCGTTAATGTCAATCATTAACTGGTTATATCCTTCACTCTCATAATCTGTACGAGTAGCTAGCTGACTATTAATCTCATCAAGTTTACCCTCTAGTTCTTTAATTTCCTTAAAAGCTTCATAAGACTCTTGAAGAACAGTTCTTCCTTCTACAAAGTCAATATCCTGCTTTAGAAAACCTATACTTATCTCTTTCTCGATAGCTATAGATCCTGTATCATAAGGTTGCTCGCCAGAAATAATGCGTAACATGGTTGACTTTCCAGCACCATTTTTACCTACAAGTCCTACACGATCTCCTCCATTAAGACGGAAGGTGATTTCTTCAAAAAGATATTCGCCTTGAAATGAGACAGAAAGGTTATGAATATTAAGCATAAGGAGATAAGTAAATATTATGATTTATAAAGTTTGAGGACTGCAAAGATGCTTAAATTTGTACTCATAAACCAAGGAGATTATGGGAATTCTAAAAGGCACTAAACTTAACAGCATTATTAATGGTAAATGTCCTGTTTGCCATAATGAGTCCATGTATAAAAACCCAAATCCATATATACTTTCACAAACGCTTAAAATGCATGAGCGTTGTTCTCATTGTGACACAAAATATAAGATAGAACCTTCTTTCTTTTATGGCGCTATGTATGTGAGCTATCCAGTAGGGATTGCTTTTGCAACGGCTGCCTTTGTAATAACATACCTGTTTTTTGAGGCAAATCTTGTAAATTCTTTTATAGCGATTGTAGGAACCATGATTGTTTTCATGCCTGTAATTATGAGACTATCACGCAACATATGGATCAATTTCTTCATGAAATACGACCCAGCCAAAGATCAACTATCAAGCTAATTAACAAACTAGACTACCTGAATTTTTTAGGGAAACGCATCACATCCACTTCTGCAGGAAGTGCTTCTTGATATTCTAAAAAGTTATAGAGATACTTTGCAAGTAATGGCCCTGCCATGATTCCTCTTGTGCCTAAGCCATTTAATATTGCTAGCTGATTGTAGATAGGGTGAACACCAAGCAGTGGCCTTCTATCGCCAGTTGTAGGACGCACACCCGCCTCTTGATCGACGACTTCATAGGCAACATTAATTAGTGCGTCAAGCTTCTCTAAAAGCTCTTCACGAGCTTCTGTTGTAGTTTCCAAATCTTTATCTGTCCAATTATAAGTCGCACCAACTTTATAAAGATCGTTTCCTAAAGGAACGATAAAGAATGAAGATTTTATTGCTGCATTTAATTGTAATTGTGGAGCACTGATAATTATGTATTCTCCCTTATTGCCAACTAATGGCAATTTCCCGAAGTAAGGATTTTGCTTCACTCCATAACCTTCGGCAAAGACAATTCGAGAGGCTTTGTATCCATCATAGTTTACCGATGATTCTTGCAATTGTAATAAGTCATAATCAAATACCGCTTTCGCGAAAGCGGACTTACCAGCAAGGTATTGCTCATAACAGGATTGAAGTTTTGTGATTGCAACTCTACCCGTCTCTAGCACTTCTCCATAATGAAATGGCGCCGAAATCTCCTCACGCTCTTCCTTTACTATCGCAGTTTTCACAAACCGATCCAACCCAGGCTTATCACTTGCCGTAAACCAATTATTTTGATCTTCGATAGAGTGGAATACTTTGCGCACGGGTAATTCATACATGAATGACTCGCCAAGTTTCTTTTCTAAAGTTCTAAAATAAGGGATTGCAAGATCAAACTGCTCAATGGCTTTCCAGGGCAGAGAGTAACGTTTTAATATAACTGGGTT
Source organism: uncultured Dokdonia sp. (assembly GCA_913060645.1). GTDB lineage: Bacteria > Bacteroidota > Bacteroidia > Flavobacteriales > Flavobacteriaceae > Dokdonia. The sequence goes on from CAJXSW010000027.1 coordinate 12,491, forward strand.
GTATAAACCAGCTGCTACGCGACTAGCACCTTCTGTACCTTTGTCTATAACAATAAAAGTCTTCCCATTGCGCTCACACTCTTCACAAAATGCGATGCCTGCCAGTCCAAGACCTACGATAATATAATCTACTTCTTTCACCATACAAAAATACAAGAATAGTAGGCTCACAAAGTGCGCATCGCCTTCCTATTTATAAGTCTGAAATTTATAAAATAAAAAAGCCACCTAAACGTATTGCTTAGGTGGCTTATATTCTAATTGGAAATTAATCTAGTAATTCCAAAGATCTTGTTCAATATCTCTAATACGTTCTTTAATACGATCTGACTCTAGTAATTGCATCATTGAGTTATCATTGATGTACTCCTTAACCTTACGGTCACCTTGTACGTTATCCTCTTTATAAATAGTCGCGTTAAAACGTCTACTATTTAACAAGTGATCAAATGATATAGGCATTGATGTGTTCTTACGGTTAAATGCTTTTGCATTGTGCAATACTTCACGAGCTCCTGGAAACCATATCCAAAAAAGTTCAATATCTGCTGCACTTGAATCGTCTAAGAAGTTTACATCACCAGAAACTGGAGCAATACCTAACAAACGGTACTTAAGTTCTCCTTGACGCTTGTCGATATACCAGTAACCACGTATGTGGTATGCGTTGATATCATAAGCAGTAATTTCTGTACGTTCAATGTTATAATCAGAAATAGATTCTCCTGCATTTAATTGATCATATCCAGCATCAGAAGTATCAATCTTTACCATTGCGGCAGAAAGATCTCCTAGTTGAATTTTTTCTGTAAAATATGAATCTCTGTAAATAGCATCAATCTTTCCGTTTTTAATATTCTTAACAAGAACATCAAAAAGCGAACGACGATCTGACCCCATATTGATGGTATCAATAGGATAGTACAGAGGGAAATTTACGCGTTCATCAAGATCAACAACCTCCCAAGTGTTTTTTGCCCATAATACGTCACGCTTTTCTACGTAACCATATGGCAATGGATTGTCATTGTCCTTTGCTTTTTGCTCTTCGGTAACTTCAAACATTTCATCCGGCGTTTTTGCATTAAGGATATTTCCTTGTGCAAATGCTGGAACTGCCATCAATAGACCGAGTGCAACAAAAATTAAACGTTTAAGACTCATAATTACTTTTATTTTAGTTTGCTAACTCAATGATGATTGGAGAAACTGTCTTCAATCTATATCCTGAGTTACCTTGTATACTTGCTTTAATATCAAAGATCTGTACTGTAGATCCTCTTTTTGCACGCTTTAATGCAGATTGTGCTGCCCCATTAAGCTTATTTCCTTGTACAGAAACCGTAGCCGCATCTCCTGCTCTAAACTTGAAACTATTAACTCTTAAGTTAAGATCAAAGTCAAACTCTGGAAGACTAGCTCCTATTGGCGCTGCTGCAACTGTATTTCTAGGCTTCTTTAAGTTACCACCGTCATCACCTCCTAAAGTTCCCACTGGACGTGGAATATCTTTAATACGGAAAACAGCTTTATCAGAAGCACTACCTCCATCAGGAAGCTTTGCAGTTACATTAATCGTTACTTCACGTCCTTGACCAGGAGTCATTGAATAGCTAGTTCCAGATCTTTTAGAAAGACCTGCTCCAGATGCAGAGACTGCATTATCTGACACACCAGCAAAAGATATAGTCATTGGGTTTGCAACACCACGATATACTACATTCATCTTATCTGCAGCGATAGTTGCAGAGTTAGGCTTGTTAATTGTAGTAAAAGCTTGTTCAACTGGAACTTCGATTTCCTTACCATCTTGAGGGTAAAATAATGATCCCGTAATTTTGTGATCACCTACACCTCCAGTGTTTACACCTAAAACAAGTTTACCACCATCGTAAGAAACTTTATCAGCTGGGATTGCACGTCCATCTAATTTTAATTCCACTCTAGAAGGCTTAGTAGAAGAATCTACACGACCTAAAGAAAGAACACCATCAAATGTTGACCCCGTGTAATAAGCACCTTTTGAAGTTGTCATTACAGTTTCATAGTTATTTAAAGAAGCAAGTTCTTTAAGATTACCAGAAAGTAATTTTGATAATAATTCATTCTCAACAACTTTAATGTCATTTTGTAATTGAGACATTTTAGTTAAAGAAGATACTGATGGAAATCCTACGTAGTTATAAGATAAATAATCCTGAGTAACTTTTGCTCCATCTCCTTCTCCGCCTGTGACGATAGGAGCTGTACTAAAATCACTTTGAATTTGCGCCGCAAGCGCTTCATTATCTCCTGCAAGTTTCAACATCCCTTCTCGGTAAGCATCCATCTTTGCAAGAAATTCTTGTCCAGTTGGCGATACTTTACCTCCCTTATAATAACGCTCATCGATAAAGTTAGACTTATCCATAGCTTCATAATCCTTAGGGTCTTTTACTTCAGCCAAAAGTGCTGCTTTTTCAGAAGCTAAGTATGCGAAATATTCATCTCCAAGAGCTTTAGCAGATTTTGCTGTTGCAGCAGCTGCTTTAAACTCTTCGTTTTCATTTGCTTTTTTAGAAATATCTGCTAATGCAAGATCATTCTTTGCTTCAAACGTCGCATTAGAACGATCAAATTTTTCGTTTATTGAACCAAAAGCAGACAATACCTCTTTAGACATATTTAGTGCTAGCATTGCTATAAACACTAAATACATTAGGTTAATCATCTTTTGCCTTGGGCTTTGTTTTCCTGCTGCCATTTTTTAAATTTTAGTTGTTAGTTTATTAATTGTGTAAACAACTAAAATTAGTTTTTGTTCATTGCAGAAAGCATTCCACCATATACTCCATTTAACGAAGAAAGATTTGTTGCAAGACTCTCCATTTGATCTTTAAGCTTTCCAGCATTTTGAGTTACTTGCTCGTTGATTTCTGCTTGACGGCTAGAAGACTCTACCTGTACTTTGTAAAGACTATTTAAAGACTCCATTTGAGCTGCAGCAAGTGCCATTTCTTCAGAATATTTTTTAGTAGAAGACATTGCATCTGCTGTAGGTGCAATTCCTTTCGCAGCACCTTCAAAGCTACGGATGCTAGTTCCTAAGCTTGTCATAAGCTCAGAATCAATTTTTGCTTCTTTAAGCATGTTATCTAATTTTTTAGATAATTGAGCTTCTGCTTCAACAGGAGCTACTGCTTTTTTCTTTGATCCACTTGCACCACCTGCAAGTTCTGGGTACACTAATGCCCAATCAAGCTCATTATCCACAGGTTCAAATGCAGAAATAGCAAATACTACCGCCTCCGTAATTAGACCAACAATAAGCATCTCGTTACCGAAAGGCCAGTGCATTATTTTGAATAAAGCACCAATAATTACTACTGCTGCTCCTAGTCCGTAGACCATATTCATTAATTTCTTTCCAGTTTTTGATTTAGCCATGTTAAATAGGTTTTTTAGTTTAGTTAAGTAAGTTAATTAGATTAAGTAATTGTTATAATTTGGGAATTATTCAATTCGTTATTTCTTCGGCTTTCTAAGGTTGATTTTTTCATCAACACCCATAAAGTCCTGCACGGTTCTAAAACCGATATAACTACGAGCAGAGTCTTGATACTCATAGTCACGTGAGCTTACCTGTAGGAAGTAAGCAACATCTTTCCATGAACCACCACGTATAACTTTACGACGATTGTCTTTGTCATTTACGTTAGGGTTAATAGTAGACATATATTCATAAGAAGCTGGATCGTAAGAAGAAGCTACCCACTCTGATACATTTCCTGCCATGTTGTACAGGTTGTAATCATTAGGTTCGTAAGCATCTGCTTCTACTGTGTATAACGCTTGATCTGCGCCATAATCCCCTCTTAAAGGTTTAAAGTTTGCAAGGAAACAACCTCTATCATTCTTTGCATATGGACCACCCCAAGGGTAATCACCACTTTCTAGTCCGCCACGAGCGGCATACTCCCACTCTGCTTCACCAGGAAGTCTAAAACGGTTTACAAATTGTCTCTTCTTAGATTTTTGATGAGCGTTCTTGTACATCGTTCTCCACTCACAAAAAGCTTTTGCTTGCATCCATGTAACTCCAACAACCGGATACTCTCCGTATGCATCATGCCAGAAATAGTCATTATGCATAGGCTCGTTATATGAGTATGCAAAATCTTTAATCCACACCGTTGTATCAGGATAGATTTTTACTGTTTCTGTTTTGATATGATCTTTACGACGACCGCCGTTTTTCTTTGCTGCTTCTTGAATATCAAGATATGTATAGCGGAATTCTAATTTATCAACGTCAATAGTTCGCTGTCCATTATAAGCCTCTTCCATAGGGATGTACATTGTATCCATCACCTCAGCATAATACTCATCTGGATATTCTGAAGTATCCCAAATGATATCAAGATCTTTATTAAGCTTACGACCTTCAAAACCAGTCTCTCCTAGTCCGAAGTAATTATCATACATGTATTGCTCGTAAGGCGTCATATTCTCAGGATCTGCATCGCTAAATGCAAACTCACCTATACCACCATTACCAGGAGTCTCCCCAAGCTCATCTGCAAGGATTGCTAGTTTTGTGCGTACTGTAGAATCACGTACCCACTCTACAAACTGTCTGTATTCTTCGTTAGTGATTTCTGTTTCGTCCATGTAGAAAGAGCGCACAGTCACCGTTTTAGTAGGAGCATCATTTACCGCAGCAAAGTCATCATCACTCTTACCCATTATGTAAGCACCTCCAGAAACGAGGGTCATTCCATAAGGTTTTTCAGGGTTCCATCGCTTGCCTTTGGCACCGACGAGTTCCCCTCGATCGCCTTTGCCACAACTAGACAGCAAAGCTACTATCGCAATAAATGCAATATACTTTTTCATAGGATATTAGGTTAAGTATTCTAAAGTTAAGGGCGTAAACCTATTTATTTTATTTGTAATAAACAATTTATTCGCCAAAAATAATCATTTCATCGTTGAAACACATTGTCAAATTTCGTTTTTCTTCCTTGCCTTGAACCAACGCTCAGGGATGTTTTGGTTACAAGCATCCAGATAATCCTGGTATGTGCAAGGTAATAACGTGTGCCTTTTTAATTTATTATTCAAGCCCATAATAAATGGAATCTCAATCCACCATCTAGCTGTTTTTTCGCTTTTATAAAATGTTAACACTTCATCTTCAATTGGAACTTGATACGTAAGAAAATTTCCTTTCTCAATATCCATGTTTTCGCTTGCGCGAAAATTTACTCCCTCAATAAAGTACCACATCATTTGAGCAACGAGCATCGCTGCTTTTTCCTCGTGGGCGTCATTCTTATATTCAAAAACTCCAAAAGAAGTCACCTTATCGCTTATACCTGCATATCGAGCAATAGTACATATCTCCTTGCCATCAAACCCGTTAGGCATTTTATTATACCTAGTACTTAGCTCACTACTGCGCACAGCGTTTAAGTCTATCGCAACAAGATCTGCATCTCTCATTACAGGCTCCACAATACTCATCATAGCCGAAACATTTCCTAATCGGTAACTGTCAAAATATAACTTATCCATCAAATCTATTTCCTCCTGAGGATTAAAATAGGTTTGATATCCTATATTTGAATAGTTGAAAAGGTTATATGGTTTTTCAACAATAACCTTTCCTACGTACGATTTATTATGGATAGGCTGGCTCGCATCTCCTAAGTCAAAACGACTATCTACATTCACCACATTTACCATTTGATCCAACTTATCGTAAGATCTGTAAATAGGATACACCAAATCTTGGCTTCCTCCTATGTACATAGGTACAATTCCCTTCTTAAAAAGAGCTTCGTTAACAGTTCTGATGGCAAAATAGGTGTCATCTACACTTTCTCCTCCATGAATGTCACCCAAATCTGCAATTGTTGTGTGCCAGTTACCAGGGAAAAGTTCGTAAAAAGTGGTCCTAAGTTCTGTAAATGATAATGATTCTCCGAGGTTATTTTGATCACGCCTGTTTTCGCGCAAGCAAATAATAGCAACTTGCACACCTTCTAGATCTGGCATCCCCAACTCCTCACTGTGTAATCTAATGTTATTACCTAGTGATTGATGATGTTGCAATTGTATATGCGCAAGCGCAATTTCTGGTATAGGGCTTAGCACCTCAAAGGCCATATATCACTTCTTTTTTGCAGTCGTTTTTTTCTTTACAGGCGCCTTTTTCTTTGCTGGAGCTTTCTTTTTGGCCGGAGCCTTCTTCTTTGCTGCTGCTTTTTTCTTAGGTGCTTTTTTCTCTATGTACGCCTTGATTTCATCTAAGGTTAACGCTGCTGCGTCTATATCCTTACTTAGCTCAATTTTAGTCTTTCCTTTAATAATATTAGAGCGACCCCATCTTGCTTTTTCTACACGTATACCTTCTTCTGGGAAGTCTTGAAGCACTTTATCAATTTCCTTCTGCTTCTTCACTTCAATAAGCTCTACAATATCATCGTCAGAAAGATTATCGAAGTCGTACTTCTTATTGACATTAATAAACATCCCGTTCCATTTTATAAATGGCCCGAAACGCCCTGTTCCTTTTTGAACTGGAAGATCTTCATAGGTATAAATAGGAGCATCTGCCTTTTGCTTCTCCTTGATATACACAATAGCTTCATCGAGATCTACATCCATAGGGTCACGGCCTTTAGGCAATGAAACAAAGGTTGCCCCAAACTTCACATAAGGACCAAAACGACCATTATTTACAGACACTTCTTCTTCTTCAAAAGTCCCTAAATCTTTAGGCAGTTTAAACAAGTCCATCGCTTGCTCATAAGTCAGGTTTGCCAGTGTTTGATCTGGACCTAAACTTGCAAAACGTGGCTTTTCCTCATCTTCTACAGAACCTATTTGCACCATAGGTCCAAATTTCCCTAGACGAACGCTTACAGGTTTGCCACTTTCTGGGTCTTTACCTAAAATACGCTCACCTACCTCACGGTCTGCATTTTTCTCTACGTCTTTTACATGCGGATGAAAATCCTTGTAAAAGTCCTTCATCATCTTTGTCCACTCCTGCTTACCCTCTGCAATATCATCAAAATCTGCTTCGACTTTTGCTGTAAAATTGTAATCAAGAATATTTTCAAAGTGCTGTACAAGGAAATCATTTACTACCATTCCCACATCTGTAGGAACTAGCTTTCCTTTATCTGAACCTACCATCTCTGTTAAGGTTCTATCTTTTATCTCGTTGTTTTCAAGACTCAAGACATCATATGCTCGTTCTTTACCATCTACAGTACCCTTCTCCACATACTTACGATTTTGTATCGTAGTAATAGTAGGTGCATATGTAGACGGACGACCGATACCAAGCTCCTCTAATTTCTTTACTAGAGATGCTTCTGTATATCTATACGGTGGTCTTGTAAAACGTTCTGTTGCGGTAATGTAAGAATTGAGTAATGTTTCTCCCGTTTTAAGATCTGGAAGTAATCCAGTCTCTTCTTCATCTTCATCATCATGACCTTCAAGGTATACCTTTAAGAATCCTTCAAATTTTAAAATCTCTCCATTTGCAGTAAAGTTATCTGTTCCTGCGCTTGAAGCTATCTGCACATTAGTACGCTCTAATTGCGCTTCACTCATTTGTGATGCAATAGCTCGTTTCCAGATCAAATCGTATAAACGCATTTGATCACGCTCCATATTTACAGAATGCTTAGAAAAATCTGTTGGGCGTATCGCTTCGTGAGCTTCTTGTGCTCCTTTTGACTTCCCTTTATAGTTACGTTCCTTATGAAATTCTTTACCGTAAGCAGCTAGTATTTCTGCTTGAGCACCGGCTTTTGCATCTTTAGATAAGTTTACACTATCTGTTCTCATATATGTAATGTGCCCTGCCTCATAGAGACGTTGCGCCATATTCATCGTTTTACTAACAGAGAAGTATAACTTTCTACTTGCTTCTTGTTGCAATGTAGAAGTTGTAAATGGTGGTGCTGGTGATTTTTTGGCTGGCTTTTTTGTAAGCGCATCCACTTTAAAAGTCGCCTTCAAGTTTTTCTCAAGAAATTCTTGTGCTTTTTTCTTAGTAGTAATGTTTTTAGGAAGTTTTGCTCTAAAAGATTTTCCATCTTCTGTAGTAAATTCGGCGTCTATTCTATACGATGCTTGTGCTTCAAAGTTTAACACCTCGCGCTCACGCTCTACAATAAGTCTCACAGAAACAGATTGCACTCGCCCTGCGGAAAGTCCTCCTTTTACCTTTCTCCACAATACTGGCGAAAGTTCGTAACCCACAAGTCTATCTAAAACTCTACGTGCTTGTTGTGCGTTTACAAGATCATAATCAATCTTGCGAGGATTATCGATTGCTCTTAAAATAGCAGTTTTTGTAATCTCGTGAAAAACAATACGCTTAGTACGGTCTGGTGTTAACCCGAGCTCTTGCTCGAGGTGCCATGCAATGGCCTCACCCTCGCGATCCTCATCACTTGCTAGCCAAACCATATCGGCTTTTGCGGCTAGTGACTTTAGGTTTTTTACTACCTTTTTCTTATCGTCAGAGACTTTATATTTAGGAGTAAAATCTCCATCTACATCAACACCTAACTCCTTAGAGGGAAGGTCTGCTATGTGCCCAAAACTACTCTCAACTTTATAGTCAGAGCCTAGAAATTTTTCTATTGTTTTAGCCTTTGCAGGTGACTCCACAATGACGAGATTCTTTGCCATACATCTTATTTTTCAGGGTACAAAAGTAGATGTTTTATTTATATCGCAATCCGCAAGGGCATTATTTCTGTGATATTTCACTTTTTGAAGCATCGCAAATCACTGTTTTATGGAATTATTACGCTTTCGCGAAAGCGGACTATTACTACACACCTATCTGAGCAATCATATCTTCATCTTCCGTAAAACCTACCACATCTTTATATATAAGGTAAGCCGGCAAATAGACAACTGAAACGGTTGCATACACACCTATGAAGCAAGCCATAACCCCAACAACAATAGCTAGAAAACCAATAACAAGACAAGTTCCAAAGGTAATTCCCCACTTTTTATTCCCTAGTGAAAAAGCTGCTTTGTAGATATCGTTTACGGACCAATCAGGATTAAAAGCAAATATCACAATGGCAAATTGTATCGGCACCAACACATAAAACAGTGGAATTATAAAAAACAGGGCGGCTAGCACAGCAATCCCTACTTGCATCATTGAAAGCACTAGCACCTTCTTGAGATACTTTTTCTTGATAAACATACCGAAACCTACTCCGCGATCTCCACTTCGGTTGCGGTCTTTCATACGTATGATTCTGTAAAAAGCTGCTTGAAGTGCAAAGTTGACTACAGACATAACCACTAGAATCACTAAGTACATCACCATCATAAAAATTAAAGCAATGACACCTACCTCATCATCATTGTAGGAGACATCGCCATATTCTATAAATGCACCACCTAAGCTCATAGGCAACATTACGGCCATAGACACTCCCCAAGAAACAGCAATCGTCAACACTTGCATAAGCAAACCTTGAAGCCATACCTTTTGAAACAAATCAATCGCTCGGCCAAATAATCCTCCAAAATCAATATGCGGTGCTTGTCTAATTTTGACAAGCATATCTGATAATATCATTCTTTATCTTTTATTACAGTCGTAAAAATATAAGATTAATCGACAGCCAGATTAAAATCTTCTAGCAAATTGCAAGGCAACATACTGGCTTCGACCTTCTCGCTTAGTCTCTCTTGTTCTAAAATTGTAAACAATACTATAAAGATTATTTTCTCCACGGTACGTAATGCCAGATTTAAAGGATAATACGGTTGATACTATGGGTAATGTAAAGGGAGAATCATCTCCAAAGGGATGCCCTTCAATAAGTGCGTTAAGAAATACATACTCTGCGCCCACTCCCGTAAAGCCATAAAACTCATGCTTACCTCCCAATCTCCCAAAAGCCGAAGAGTTAGCTACCACATTACGATTCCCTATATAAAGAAGCGCTTCTTGTCTTGCAAAAACTCTTCGTGTACCTAGCGCTACCGTAGACTGAAATGCAACATTTTTAAATAAATTAGAATTTTCTAACTGATAGTCTTTAACAAAAGTTCCAAAGCCGTTAAAATGCACACTATTACCTATCTCACCCTCCCAAACGGGTATAAATTCATTGATAAGTTCATGATAAGCAACTTGTATATCGCCTGCCTTAGACTGCTCTCCCGCAAGTCCTAGCTCTGCGTCAATTTTAAAAAGCACATCCTCTTGCGCTTTTGAAACGGAGCCCCTTACAAAAAGATACCCTGCATAAGGACGTTCAAAAAAATCAAAATTAGTTTCAAAGAGTTCTCTAGGCGTGTAAGTTTCCTGACCTAACATAAGATCTAACTGCAGCGGATACTCTTGCTTTTTAAAAATAAAGTCTCCTTGTAATTGCCTACTATAACTTAAGAATGTCCCTGCTGTATAATAACGATCTATAGCAAAGACAAAGTCGTTATCATGTTGTACAGCGATTTGATGTAACAATCGTCGTGTTCTAGTCTCCTCAACAGATTGAGAATAACCAGTCTGAATGACTAGTAACAGCAATAAAATAAATAGTTTATGTAGCAATCTTCGGATTTTAAAAAAGCAAATAACGAGAATTTTATGTAATTCTTGGCGTCTGCCACTTTGTCACAACTCTACATTAGACGTATCTTTGCATAATCCTTGACAAAGATTTTGGACGAATAAGCAGATGGAAAAAATAATAGAAGAACACAAACAAGGGGAAGCGCTTACATTAGAGCGCAAACTTGAGAATACAAAAAAGCTTTTTATAGAAAGTTACGGTTGCCAGATGAACTTTGCAGATAGCGAGGTGGTGGCTTCCATTCTTGCAAATGAAGGGTATAATACTACTCAAATTCTTGAAGAAGCAGATCTTGTGCTAGTAAACACTTGTTCTATACGTGAGAAGGCAGAGATTACTGTGCGTAAACGCTTAGAAAAATATCAAGCCGTAAAGCGCAAGCAAAATCCTAATATGAAAGTAGGAGTGCTAGGCTGTATGGCAGAGCGTCTTAAAAGCAAATTTCTTGAAGAAGAAAAAATAGTTGATCTCGTAGTAGGTCCAGATGCTTATAAAGACATTCCTAACTTACTTAGCGAGGTAGAAGAAGGTAGAAATGCAGTAAACGTAATCTTATCTAAAGAAGAAACTTACGGAGATATCTCACCAGTACGTTTATTAACTAATGGTGTCACTGCTTTTGTATCGATCACTCGTGGTTGTGATAATATGTGTACGTTCTGTGTCGTTCCTTTTACAAGAGGCCGCGAGCGTAGCCGTGATCCTCAGTCTATACTTGAAGAAGTACAAGATCTTGCTGAAAAAGGTTTTAAAGAAATCACATTACTTGGTCAAAACGTGGATTCATACTTATGGTATGGCGGCGGACTCAAGAAAGATTTTGACAAGGCTAGTGAAATGGCAAAAGCTACTGCGGTAAATTTTGCGCAGCTCATGGACACTGTTGCAAAGGCTCAGCCTAAAATGCGTATCCGTTTCTCTACCTCAAACCCTCAAGATATGACGCTTGATGTAATAGAGGTAATGGCAAAACACAAGAATGTTTGTAATTACATTCACCTGCCTGTGCAGTCTGGAAGCGATAGGATTTTACAATTAATGAATCGCCAGCATACGGTTGCAGAGTATAAAACGCTCATTGATAATATTAAAAATCTAATCCCTCATATTGGGATTAGTCAAGATATGATTACTGGTTTCCCTACAGAAACCGAAGAAGATCATCAAGGAACACTTGACCTTATCAACTATGTAAAGTATGATTTTGGTTTTATGTTCTACTATTCTGAGCGTCCAGGTACTATGGCAGAACGCAAGATGGAAGATGACATTCCGCTAGCGATAAAAAAGAGACGTTTACAAGATGTGATTGACCTACAAAGAGCAATCTCTAGAGACAATTTACTTCGCTACCAAGATCAAACGGTAGAGATTCTTATAGAAAAGGAATCAAAAAAGAATAAAGATGAGTGGAGCGGTCGTAATGATCAGAATGTCGTTGCCGTTTTCCCTAAAGGGGATTACAAAGTAGGCGACTTTGTTAATGTAAAAATTAATGAATGTACGACAGGGACACTTATAGGTGAGGCAACAGGCTACGCAGCGTACTGGCAATAGAAACATAAAGTACTGTGCTAGCAATAGTTTTTTGAGAATAACGCTTTCGCGAAAGCGTAACACAATTTATACTAATCAAATAGATACCCACTGTAATGGGCGTTTACTATGGAAGGAATACAAACCACAAAACAACGATTTGGTATCATAGGAGATAATCCTGCACTAAATCGCGCTATCGAAAAAGCTATACAAGTGGCTCCTACAGATATTTCTGTACTAGTGACAGGAGAATCTGGAGTAGGTAAAGAGAGTGTCCCGCGCATTATACACTCACTTTCTCATAGAAAACACAATAAATATATTGCTGTAAACTGTGGAGCTATCCCAGAAGGAACGATAGATAGTGAGCTTTTTGGACACGAGAAAGGTGCATTTACAGGTGCAACTTCTACAAGAAGCGGATACTTTGAAGAGGCAGATGGTGGAACTATATTTCTAGATGAAGTGGGAGAGTTACCGCTACCTACCCAAGTACGTTTATTAAGAGTTTTAGAGAATGGAGAGTTTTTAAAAGTAGGCTCTTCAAAAACACAAAAAACAGACGTACGCATCGTTGCAGCGACTAATGTCTCGATGTTTGAAGCTATCCAAGAAGGGAAGTTTCGTGAAGATTTATTTTATAGACTGAGTACCGTAGATATCCCGCTTCCTCCACTGAGAGAGCGCAAAGGAGACATTCATTTATTGTTTAGGAAATTTGCATCAGACTTTGCTATGAAGTATAAGATGCCAACGATACGACTGTCTGAAGAAGCAGTACAACTTCTAGTTCCATATCGCTGGAATGGAAACATACGCCAGCTACGTAACGTAGCTGAGCAAATATCCGTATTAGAAACTAACCGTGAAGTATCGGCTGCAACTATAAGTAACTATCTTCCCGACACAGGATCTAGACTTCCCGCCATCGTAAAGTCACAAGAAAAGTCTGACTTCTCAAACGAGCGTGAGATTCTATACAAAGTCCTTTTTGACATGAAAGCCGATTTGAATGATCTAAAAAAACTCACACTCGAGTTAATGAAAAATGGGAATACCTCAGATGTACGTGAGGAGAATGAGAGCCTCATTAAAAAGATTTATGACGATGATGACGACTCATATGAGACCGTAGAAGAAGTAATGGACGTACTACAGATACCGCATAAATCACAAGCACAAGCTCCTACTCCACCTCAACCAGAACCTACTTCAGACCCATATCATTTTGCAGAAGAAATTGAGGAAGAAGAAACACTATCGCTACACGATAAAGAGCTTGAACTTATCAAGAAATCACTAGAACGTCACAAAGGTAAACGCAAAGTAGCCGCACAAGAACTAGGTATAAGCGAGCGCACATTATATAGAAAAATCAAGCAGTTTGATTTGTAAGTCATAATTGCAAGAGTATTTTAGTTAAAATAAATTTCATCAATCATCAATCAAAAAACTTTATTAAATGAACAAAACACTATTATTTTTAATTCTTTCATGTATTGGCATAAATAGCGTTGCACAAACGGAATACGTAAAGGGATATTTTATTGAAAATAACAACAATAAAATTGAATGCTTAATTAAAGACAATGACTGGAATAATAATCCAGAAAATTTTCAATATAAATTATCTAAAGACTCCAAGTCTTTAACGGGTGATATCAGTACAGTTAAGGAGTTCATGATTTTAAACTCTTCTAAGTATGTTAGGGCTACAGTAAAAATTGATATGTCAAGTGCTAGCGCTGATTTTTTAGATAAAAGTAGAGCTCCTATTTTTGAAACAAAAACGCTATTCCTAAATATGTTAGTTGAAGGAAACACTAGCTTATACTCTTACAAAAATGGAACTATAACCAGATATTTTTATAGTAAACCTGGGGCTAAAATCAAGCAACTTGTGTATAAGAAATTCTTAACTACAACTGGCAAAATCAGCACAAATACGCAATATAAACAGCAATTAAAAACAGAGATAACGTGTCCTAAAAACGCTACAAGTAGCCCAGAGAATGTTAGTTACAACAAGAGTAGTTTAATTGGCTACTTTATTGAACACAACGAATGCAATAATTATAGTTTTAAAAATTATAATACGGAGACAAAAGGCAAGGTCATTAACCTTTCTATAAGACCTAGAATAAACAATTCTTCCTTCTCAATTAGTAATCCAGGCGCCACCGTTAAAGAAGCTGACTTAGGCAGTAAGACAAACTTTGGTGTTGGATTAGAACTTGAATTAATCTTACCAACCAATAATAATAAATGGGCTTTCATTATTGAGCCTTCATACCAAAGTTTCAAATCTGAAATAACTCAGGAAGCTGGATCTGTTTTTGGCGATGCTATTACTACATCAATTGACTATTCATCTATAGAAATACCATTGGGTCTAAGACATTATTTTTTTCTAAATGAGAATTCTAAACTTTTTGTAAACGCATCATTTATTGTAGACATATCTTCAGAAACGGCTGTCGAATTTGACCCTGCAAATAATTCTTCCATTGCTCCGTTAGATGTACAGTCAGGAAGTAATATCGCTTTTGGAGTAGGCTACAAATTTAATAATAGGTATAGTGCTGAGGTTAGATATCAAACAGATAGAAATTTACTTAGCGATTTTATTGAATGGGATTCGAGTTATCAAACTACTTCCTTTATCATAGGATACACGATTTTCTAATATTTGTTTCATCATTCACTTTATAGTTTACACCACATGAAATCATTTAACAACTTCATCATTTTAATTACAACAGTCTTTTTAATTCAAGGCTGTAGCGTGTATTCATTAAGTGGCGTGTCTATAGATAAAGAAGAGACGTTTGAAGTTCGCTTTTTTCAAAACGAGGCTGCAATTGTTGAGCCCGGAATAGATAGAGAGTTTACAGAACAGCTTAGGGATATTATCCAGAACCAATCACCACTAGTACTTACAAACAGCAATGCAGATGTAGTGTACGAAGGTGAGATAATAGAATATTACATTGCTCCGCAAGCTTCTACTTCAGAAAATCTAGCAGCACAAAACCGACTTACCATTACAGTAAATGTTCGTTTTTTTAATAATACTCGGGAAGATGGTGAGTATGATTTTGAACGCAGGTTTTCATTTTTCTCAGATGTGCCTGGTGAAACACAATTAGTAGGTAGCGCTCTAGATAGTGCTCTGGATGAAATTTATGAGCGTATCACTCAGGATGTTTTTAATGCATCACTAGCTCGCTGGTAATGACTACAGAACAATACACATATTTACTAGAACATCCTGACCAGATTAATACTGAGCAGACAAGCGATTTGCGCACTATTATTGACGCATTTCCTTTCTTTCAAAGTGCTCATGCTCTGTATCTAAAAGGATTAAAAAACCAAGAGAGCTTTGCTTACAACAAGGCATTAAAGCGTACAGCTAGCCACACAGCAGATAGAGCCGTATTATTTGACTATATCACGTCAGAGCATTTCTTACAGACAGCGGTAAGTACTCAAATAAAAGATCAAGAAAAACAACTACGATCTCTAGAAGTCACAGATGCACAAGATGTATCTATTCTAGTCGAGCAAGAAGAACAAGCAAAAGCATCGCAAATTCTTGATCCAGATTTATTTGTAGAAAAGAAAGACTCTATTATGACTAGAGCAAAGGCGGAGGATACGCTTCAAGTAGGCAAGCCATTACCTTTTACAAAATCTGAAGCGCATTCATTTTCTGAGTGGTTACAGCTTTCTTCTTTTCAACCCATAGATCGCTCATCTACATCTGATGACAAAGAGCTTCCTGCTCCTACTCCTACAAAAGAAGTAGTAATTAAAAAGGAAACTACAACCGCATCAAAATCTGATAATGAGGAAACTACAACTAAAGTTTCGCGAAAGCGAAAACAACAAATTATAGATTCCTTTATAGAAACAAATCCGAAAATTGGAAATATAAAGTCAATACCGGCAGATAAAAAGAAAACAAAAAAAGAATTTCTATTTTCTTCTGATGCCTTGATGACAGAGACTTTAGCACGAGTTTATGTCGAGCAAAAAAACTTTCCAAAAGCAAAACAAGCATACCGAATTTTAAGTTTGAAATATCCAGAAAAAAGTGGTTTCTTTGCAGACCAAATTCGAGCAGTAGAACAACTTGAAGAACAAAAAGATTAAAATATTATGAGTACTACGT
>CAJXSW010000028.1 GCA_913060645.1 uncultured Dokdonia sp.
AGATCTCCACTATCCTCTTCGTCGGCAGCGTCAGATGTGTATAAGAGACAGGTTAAATATAGTAATTAATTAGATTAACTGTAACAAATATAGAAAAGCATCGTCTTATTTTAATTACAATTATTTTAGTATGTAATCTCTAAAGTAGCGTGCTTTCGCTAAAATTCGCATGAAATACTTCTAATTCTATCACAAAATAATTACTTCACGTTATTGTGAAATCTTTTGAGATAGCAAGTATATGAAAGTATGCTGTAATTTCTTACTACCTTGATACTTTTTTAATAGAAACACCTCATTATTGTGAAAAAATAAATAGTCTGTTCTATATCTTGAGTTTTTTACTTAGAAAAACACCTGTAAAATTGGAAAATACTAGTTCTTAACAAAGCATAAAAAAAGCTCTCAATTTTATTTGAGAGCTTTTCTTTATAATAACTAATAGTATGTTTTTGAATACTTACATTTTCTCTATAATAAACTCTGACCTTCTATTAATTTGATGCTGCACTTCATCGCATTGCACTCCATTAAAACAATCATTAAGCAATTGCGTTTCTCCAAAGCCTTGAGCAGACAATATTCTCTCTTTTGCTATTCCTTGTCTTATTAAGTAATTTTTGGTTGATATAGCCCTTCTTTGCGAGAGCTCCATATTATAATTATCATCTGCGCGGGCATCCGTATGAGATTCTATTCTAATCTCTATAGATGGTTGTTGAGACATCAGTGTTACAATCTTATTGAGCTCCATAGCAGCGTCTGGACGTATGTAGTCCTTATTGAGATCAAAGAATATAATTCCAACCTTAATTTTAAGTAGACCTCCATCTTCCACAATAAGTTCACTTAGCGTTTCAAGATCTAAGGGAACTACAGTTTCTGATGAGATACTAGAAGTAACAATATTTTTTGAATTAGGAGTGTACCCTAATTTATTCACTTTTATATCATATTGCTCAGCACAGTCAAGGTCAAAATTAAAAACATAATCTCCATTCCTTTTACTTACGGTTTCAGAAAGCTTAACTCCATTCTCCCCATATAAAGAAACTGTAGCATCCGCTATACGCTCTTGCGTACGTGCGTTAATCACATACCCTTTAACAAGTTGTTTACAATCGTTTAAAACATCTTCAGGAGCAATACGCTGTATTGCATAAATATCATCATCGCCTACTCCTCCTTCTCTGTTTGAACATACAAAACCTTGCTCTCCTTCTTCGTTAATAATGAAACCAAAATCATCCAACTTACTGTTAAGTGGCTTACCTAGGTTACGAGGGTCCGAGAATAAATCATTATCCATATTACTTTCAAAAACATCTAATCCACCAACACCTAAATGTCCATCCGAAGCAAAGTATATCACTCCCTTTGCAATAAAAGGAAACATTTCTCTTCCTGATGTATTCACTTTTGGCCCTAGATTTCGAGGTGTAGAATATGTATTATCCCCCAATATATCTACTACAAATATATCTGTAGCGCCTATTGTTCCTGGCATGTCTGATACAAAATAAAGTTTACTACCATCTTCACTAAGCGTAGGATGACCCGTAGAGTAATCCTTACTATTAAATGGCAGTTCATGCACATCGCTCCAGTCGTCCTTTCTATCTAGACTGTCATTCCTAACCGCAGTATATAATTTAAGATGGCTAATTCCATCCTCTCCTCTTTTTAAATCTACATCATAGTTATTTCTAGTAAAGTAAATACGATTACCATCATTAGTAAAAGCAATTGTAGCCTCGTGATATTTTGTATTTATAACCTTAGAAAATATTTTCTCTCTTTTTACTTCATTCTCGGCAGCGTTTATTTGTCCAATATAAAAATCTAAAAATGGCTGATCGTTCCAATGATACCTTCTTTTGATATAATAAGACGTATCCACAGCAGATGAGTACACAAGTTTATTTCCATAATATGCAGGTCCAAAATCTGAATACGCTGTATTTATTGACAAGTTTTTAAGCTCAAATTGCGCGGGAATCGCTAGCACATCTGCCAGAGTGCGTTCTTTCTGAGCATAATCATCAATACGTTTATCATTTTTAGTTGACGCTTTCGCGAAAGCTTTCATCCACTTTTTTGCCGCTTTATAATCCCCAATACCCTGTAGTGAGTGTGCAAATCTAAATAAATACTCGGCATCGACTTCATCTCCATATTGACTCACAAGCAGATCATACCACTTATAAGCCTCCTCCATATTTGTATTGAAGTAATATGAATCTCCAGCCTTCTGCAGAAGAACCATAGAATTATCTCCTCTATCTATTGCTTTCTCATAAACAGCTGCCGCTTCAACATAGCGCATTTGTTCAAATAGCTTATCTGCGTTTTTATATGTTTTCTGTGCAAAGAGAGAGACAGAAAAAAGTAGCAGAAGTATCGTAATATTCTTTGTCATTATTTATAATTTAAAAGAAACGAGGTGATTTAATTTTCTTTGTTTTTGAGATAAGATCAAATCTCATTGTAATCTCATGGCTTCCAGTATTAAATCGCTGTAGTTCTGTAGTAGTATAATCATAAGAATACCCTACCAGTAGCTGTGGTGTTATCTGGAATCCTGCAAGACCACTTACAGAATCATCCCATCTATAAGAAAGCCCTAATCTTAGCTTTTCATAAAACATAAAATTTGCAGATAAATCCACAATGAGCGGAGCTCCCGTAACACTCTTTACAAGGAAAGCTGGTTTAAATTTTGTCGTACTACTAAGATCTGTAACAATACCTCCTATTATAAATAAGTGAAGTCTTTCGGCAGCTACAGTTTGCTGTATATCATCATAGGTTTGATCTGTAAATAAATTTGGGATTGAAAATCCAAGATAGTTTCGATCATTATGCCAGTAGACACCTGCTCCTAGAGTAGGTAAAAATTCACTCACATTATTTTGAAAAAGGACATCTTGACTTTGAGCATTACCCTTAGAAAAATCAATATCTAAGAAACGCCCACCTCCTTTTAAGCCAAACGAAAGCTTACGAGTGTCTGAAGTCATTATCGTATAAGAAAAATTAAGATCTAGATACGTTTCCTTAGAGGGACCAAGTTCATCGTTTGCTATTGCCAAACCAAGACCTACATGTTCACCAATTGGAGTGTCTAAGGAAAAAGTCTGTGTTCTAGGAGCTCCATCAAGACCAACCCATTGCGATCTCAACACCCCAATCGCAGAAGCATGACCTCTAGATCCAGCATATGCTGGATTTACACTCAACGTATTGTACATATATTGTGTAAACTGAGGATCTTGTTGCGCAAATAGCGTCTGGAAGGATAGACCTACTAAACCTACTATTAATACTCTAAGCTTTATATTCATACTTTTTACTTTTAGTGCTTATACACCTTAAATTATCTGTTTATATATAACCATCCTGCACGACCCGAACTTCCATCATTAAGGTCAAGAAGGTAATAATATGTACCTACTGGCAGCTTCTCACCTCTCTCAACGGTTGCTCGACCATTTGAAGTACCGTCAAAGTTATTTTGATAGTTTGCTTCTTCAAAAACAACATTACCCCATCTGTTATAAATGCGAAGAACATTGTTAGGATAATTTTGTAATCCTTGAATAACGAAGGTTTCATTCACACCATCGCCATTTGGAGAAATTTCATTAAATATTTCCAAATCTTGTTCTACATCTAGTACTGTAATAGTAGGATCATCTGGTTCACCATCATTATTCTCATCATTATCTGTAGGGTTTGTAGGATCATCCGAAACATCTGTTACAATGGCTCCATTTGCAGTTCTTGCAGTTACAGTAGCTGTGTTTAATACACTTCCGTTGGCCACATCCTCATTAGTAAGAACGTAACTAGCGCTGAATGTAGAACTGTCAGTCTCCCCTATTGCGAGATCAATTGGACCTCCATCTATCTCTACTAAGCTATCGTCGACACTTACGTCAAACAATGGTGTGTTACCAGTATTTGTCACAGTAAACATGTAATCAATACGGTCACCTTGATCTACTATATTATTGAGGTTGGTATCAATATATTCTCCCATTTTCTGTAAAGAAATATTAGCTACTTCAAACATTGTTACCGTAGGGTCATCTCCCGCTCCAGTATCGTCTGCAGGATTAGCACTATCCGACACATCCGTAAGCGGCTGCCCCATCGCATCTATCGCACTTGCTTCTGCCGAGTTTATAATCATTCCAACCATGATATCATCTAGTGTAAGGACATATTCAGCTACTGCAATTCCACTTTCTCCAGGCTGCAATGTACTAGGCACAATAGGTAAGTTACTTACTCCGATTGTACTATCGTTTATTTCAACATTAGTGACTGTTACATTCCCAGTATTAGTAACTGTAAACGTATATAAGATTTCATCTCCCACATCTACGGTGTTACTATTGTTCGTGTCTTGTAGCTGGGCTGCTTTTACTAAAGTAATACCTCCCATATCATCTATATCAAATACAACTGTATCTGTAGAGGTAACATCGTTATCAAATGGATCATTACCTATAGCCGTGGCTGTATTAGTAACACTTCCTGTATCAATATCCGCCTGTGTTAAGTTATAAGTAGCAGTTACATTACCTGTATCAGAAGGTGTGAGTACATCAATCACTCCAACAATACCACCTAATAATGGATCATTTACAACAACGTCTGTAATAGTAACGTTTCCGTTATTAACTACGACAAAGTTATACTGTAATTGATCACCCAAGTCTATAGAGCCATTACCATTTGTGTCTAAATAAACGAACGTTTTAGTTATAACAATCACTGGATTTTGCTGTAAGAACACTTCCGTATCGTTATCGGGATCTCCATCTCCATCAGAATCTACTAGAACATCATTAGAAGAATCACCATCTCCATCAGAATCAACTCCACTTGTTGCAAAGTCTCTATCGTGAGAAACGTCTCTTACTTCATCACAATCTGCTCCCACGGGGTCTGCAACAATAAATGCAGTATTGAGCACGTAACCTGTATCAATATCATCTTGCGTGATAGTATAGGTCTGTGTGGTTGTTAGAGATTGTCCAACAAATATCTCTTCAAATTCACCAACGAAACCACCTAGCAACGCGTCAAATATTTCCGCATTTAAAAGTGTGATATTCCCTGTGTTTACCGCTGTAAATTGGAACGTTATAATATCACCCGGGACTGGGTTTGTAACGTCACCACTAAATGCAATATCTTCTTTAAAGAGAGATATATTAGGCATACATCCGAAATCAACAATTGTTGGGTCATCAGGATTACCATCTGTATTAGGATCAACGTTAGTGTTATCGTTCGGATCATCAGATGTGTCTACCACAGGTTCTCCGTTAGGTGCGCTTCCAGCAATAGTTGCTGTATTCACGACCATTCCAGCATCTACATCATCTTGTGTTAATGCGTAGGTCGCTGTGTAAATCCACACTTCATCTACATCAAGAACAGACACGTTACTTACATCTCCCGAATCAGGACCTGCAATAACACCTCCAAGTAATTGATCTGTTAGTACCGGATTTGCAACTGTTGTTGTTCCAGTATTTGTTAGAGTAAATGTGTATGTAATAATATCACCAGCTTGTAATCCATCACCTCCATCGTCAAGTACGCCCGTTTTATTGAGGTTCATACTTGCATCTTGAGGTATAAATGTATTAGTAGGATCATTATCATTACCAGTATTATCACCATCGTTGCCAGAATCAGACTCATCAGATACTGTCGCTCCATTTGGAGATGTACCGTTTACTTCAGCTTGATTTGTAACTACACCAGCATCAATATCAATTTGCGTTAGCAAGTAGCTAGCTGTAAAGAAGAGCATATCTCCTGGATTTGCATCAAAGGCATCTGCATCGCCATCTATGTCAACTCCACCTCCTGTATATACAGGTACAGGCGTAACACCAGTTCCTGAGAAGGCCGTTTCAACAAGTACTATATCAAATAATGCTACATTCCCAGTATTCTCTACAGTGTATGTGTAAGTAATTGTATTTGACGCAATGTCTATACTTGAACTCTTAACAAGAGTAAGCTCTGAAGAAGATGGTAGCGGAGTTACCGTATCATCATCACCAGCTCCAGAATCATCTGCTGGGTTACCAGAATCAGAATCATCACTTACCGTATTTCCATTAGGATCCTCACCAGAAGCAACTGCTTCATTGATCACCTCTCCTGCATTTACATCTGCCTGAGTAATGGTATAACTAGCCGTTAGTGTTTGGTTGGCCATTGGAGCTAGACTCGCAATCGTACCTACTAAACTTGGCGTCAAATTAGTATCTGTTACATCAATCGATGTTACTGTCACATTACCTGTGTTTGTCACCACAAAGGTATAAGCAATCATATCTCCAGGACTTACCACACCATCACCATTGGTATCTGCATAAGCACTTGTTTTTACAAGAGCGAGTGATGGAGCACAAGCAATAATCGAAGTTGTAACTGAATTTGTACATCCAGTAACAGCGTCTACGAAAGTATATTCTATTGTGTGTGGACCAGGAGTTTCAATCGCTGGATCAAAGGTTGTATTTGCTACACCATCTATGGTAATAGTTGTTCCTACACCTCCAGTCGCAAAAGCAGGAGAAACTACAGTAGTCAGATCTAGTGCTGGCTCTCCTGTACAAACATTAGTAGGTGCTGTAATTGTTGGTGTTGGCAATAAATTAATTGCAAGCACTGTAGTATCAGAAACTATTGAAGAAGAACAAGCACCTAATCCCGTAAGAGTTTTAGTAAGCGTTACTGATCCCGAATTAATATCTAAAGTACTTGGAGTATAGATTGGGTTATCAACTGTTGTACTTGAAAAATTACCAGTTCCACTTGTAGTCCAAGCAATTGTTCCGTTTGTAGACGCACCTCCTACAACTGTATACATTTCATCTTCACAGATTTCAGCTGTAGCTGGTCCTGCGTCAACTGTTGGTTCATCTTCCACAGTAATTGTTACTGTATCTGTTACTGCAACACAAGGTCCTGTAAAGTCACTTGTTAATGTAAGTATATAATCTCCAGGTACCGTAGCGGTAAAAGTTACTGTTTCTGGAGTAGCGGTGGCAACCGTTGAGCTTAATGCTCCATCTCCTGTTGCAGGACTGGTCGTAAGTGACCAAGTTCCAGTAGTTGCGCCACCACCGATGGTAGCATCACTTAAAGTATATGCGCCATTATCAGAACATAAAGAAGCAGCTGTACCAGCTTCCACTGTTGGCTCTTCACTAATTGTTAAGGCTATTGAGGCAGATACTGTACTCGAAGCACAGGCTCCAGTTCCAGTTACTGTTTTGGTAAGTGTTATTACTCCTGCATCCACGTCAAGTGCGCTTGCTGTATAAACAGGATTGTCAATCGCATTATCTGAGAATGAACCAGATCCACTAGTCGTCCAAGCAATTGTTCCGTTAGTAGAAGTACTTCCAGCAACCGTAAACATATCATCAAAACAAATAGTTGCCGTTGGTGATGCTACTGCTACTGTTGGCTCATCTTCCACAGTAATGGTTACCGTATCTGTTGCAGCAACGCAAGGTGCTGTAAAGTCAGATGTTAATGTTAATACATAATCTCCAGGTACCGTAGCTGTAAAAGTTACTGTCTCAGGAGTAGCTGTTGCAGCAGTTGAGCTTAATGCTCCATCACCACCTGCAGGACTTGTCGTTAGTGACCAAGTTCCCATAGTCGCTCCGCCGCCAATAGTAGCATCACTTAATGTATAAGGACTAGCATCAGAACATAGAGAAGCAGCTGCCCCAGCTTCTACTGTTGGCTCTTCACTGATTGTTAATGCTATTGAGGCAGATACTGTACTCGAAGCACAAGCTCCTGTTCCAGTTACTGTCTTTGTAAGGGTTACTACTCCAGCGCTTACATCTTGTGTACTCGCTGTATATATTGGGTTTTCTGCCGTAGCATTGTCATAGGTACCTGTTCCACTAGTAGTCCAAGCAATCGTTCCGTTGGTAGAAGTACTTCCAACAACCGTAAACATATCATCAAAACAGATAGTTGCTGTTGGGGATGCCACTGCTACTGTCGGTTCATCTTCTACAGTAATTGTTACCGTATCTGTTACAGCAACACAAGGTGCTGTAAAGTCACTTGTCAATGTCAGTATGTAATCTCCAGGTACCGTAGCTGTAAAAGTTACTGTCTCAGGAGTAGCTGTTGCTGCTGTAGAACTTAAAGCTCCATCGCCACCTGTAGGACTGGTCGTTAGTGACCAAGTTCCCATAGTAGCTCCGCCACCGATGGTTGCATCACTTAATGTATATGCGCCATTATCAGAACATAGGGAAGTAGCCGCTCCAGCTTCTACTGTTGGCTCTTCACTGATTGTTAAAGTAACAGTATCCGAGACCTTAGTTGTAGAACAAGAATCCTCACCAGTTACTGTTTTAGTTAACGTCACTACACCAGCATCCACGTCCAAGGTGCTCGCAGTATATACTGGATTATCAATTGTATTATCTGAGAACGATCCAGATCCACTAGTACTCCATATTATCGTTCCATTACTAGATGTGCTTCCAGTTACTGTATACATTTCGTCATAACAGATGACAGCTGAGGCTGGACCAGCATCCACTTCTGGTGCTGGTGCTATAGTTACGGTAATTGTTTCCGTTTCTCCTTCACATCCAGAATTTGAGGTAGCTTGCACAACATACTCTACCGTTAAATCTCCTGCTGTAGTATTTGTAAACGCATCATTAGCAATTGCATTGGCTGCTAATCCTGCTGTAATTACTGCGTTAGACCCTCCAGGAACTAAGCCCGCTTGAGGTGTAATACTTACAAGTCTATACGAAGCAGCCGGAGTACTTGTAGGTGCGACATCTAAGGTCACCCCAATAACTACATCGCTACAAACTGTCTCATCTAACGTACTTGAAACTACAGGCTCAGGAGCAACCGTTACCACAACATCAAATATTTGACCTGTACAAGGATCCGGATCACTCACGGTTAAAGTATATGTAATAGTCACATTATTAGATGTCCTATTTATATAAGTATCAGTTATATCATCTGCAGAAGGAGTATTTCGATTTGCAGCTGCAGGCACATTCAGTTCATCTGATGACACAACAGTATAAGACGGTGTAACGCTTGATACATCGATATTTAATTGTTCACCAGAACATACTGCTTCCGCAAAATCAGGAAACGGAGGATCTACTAATGTAAGGACCACTTCTTCTCTTACAGGGTTAGTACACGGAATACTCGAATCTGAAATTTCAGCAAAATAAGATATTGATCCTGCAGCAGTAAGTTCAGGCTCACCAGCTATTGGACTTCCTCCAGTCGCTGTAGTATACCAATCAACTGATATGTTTGGATCAGAATCTATAGCATTATTTGCATTAAGCTCCGCTCCAGATACTGCGCAACCAATTAAATCTTGAATAGAATTTAACTGTGGTTCGACCACAGTAATTGTTAACGTATCCTCTACTGGAATACAAGGAGCAGCTGCATCTGTAGTTAATGTTAACACATAAATTCCGGCGGTAGTTGCTGTAAAATTGGCGGTATCAGGCGAAGATGTAGCTGTATTAGGTGCAACAGCACCATCCCCAGGATTTGTACTTACTGTCCAAGTGCCAGTTGTAGCTCCTCCGCCTATAGACGAACCCACGAGCTGGTAGCTAGCAAAATCTATACATAACGTTATGTCATTTCCAGCCTCAACAGTTGGATCTGTATTGATAGACAAAACAAAATCATCAGAAGCGGTTGTTGCTCCACAACCACCTGTTCCGGTCACTGTCTTAGTTAGAGTTATTGTAGTTGCCGCAATATCATCAGCACTAGGGGTATACGTTGGATTTTCAGCGGTGAGACTACTAAATACACCATTACCACTAGTTGACCAACTGATTACATCTGATGGAGTTCCTCCTATTGAAGAAGTACCATCTGTAAATTGATACATATCAATTGAACAAATCGTAGCTGCTTTTTCTGTACCCACACTTGCAGTAGGAGCTTCATCTACCGTTATTGTAACGGTATCGGAAATTACAGGACATGGAGTATCCGTGTTTGTCGTTAATGTTAATATATAATCGCCCGGTACTGTTGCAGAAAAACTAGCACTTTCCGGATTTGGTGTTGCGGTTGCTGGATTAACTACTCCGTCACCACCGGTTGGTTGTGTAATGGTCCACAGACCCGTAGTTGCCCCTCCACCTATAGAAGCATTTGAAAGTATGTAGCTACCAAAATCATTACATAATGCAATGTTATTTCCTGCCTCAACCGTTGCTTCTTCTATTCTTGTTAGTGTAAGACTATCTGTTGTAGGATCACAAATCATATCTGTATTAGATACTGTTACAGATAGCTGTATAGACGTTGCACTTTGATCTGCCGATCCTAACGTATAAACTGGATTAGTTGCAGCCACATTATTAAAAGCTCCATCTCCAGTAGTTTCCCATAATATATTATCTGCTACTACATTTGCACCTGTAAGGCTATATGTTAACTCAGTTTCACAAATCTCTTCATCTGGACCCGCTTCTCCTATAGGAGCTGCTACTACATTAAGCATAATACATTTTTCCTCAGCACATCCACCTGGATCGATAATATTACAAATCTCATACATTCCAGGCGCGGTGAATGTATAATTAGTATCCATTCCCCCTCCTCCTATAGTTTGCCTTGGACCTCCATCAATTGAAACGGAAAATTGCTGTCCAGCACCAGAAGCAGATGGAATGAATACTGACTCCCCGACGCAATAATCTTCCCCATCAAGGTCATCTGCATCTGTACCATCAATTGTAAATTCCAGTCCGCCTTGTGGAAATATAAAATAATCAATGAAAACACAATTTGCCGCAGTAGCTGTTGAATTAACCATTGGACCGCCATTATTTTGTCTTTCAAAACCTTGAATAGTATTCCCACCTACTGTAACCGTTGTAACTTGAGAGAATTCAGCACAATTTGGACCCGGACAACCCCCAGGTGTACTATCAGCCTGAGGTCCAGGGGGTACATTACAAAAATCTCCTACGGTACCACCAGCACCACCTACATTTCTCGCATCGAGTGTTAGACTAAAAACACCGTCACTAGATGCTAAGTCGGCGCGTGCTTGTTCGTTAAATGCGCAAGATGATATAGTTACAGTAAGACAAATAGGCCCCTCAGAACAATCTGTGTTTGCACCAGATTGATCACCTGGTATAACTCCCAGTAAATTTAAATTTTCATCGAGAATGCGAAGACCTTCACCAGATTGACCAAAATCACCACGACGACATACTCTTATTTCTATATCTTCAGAGACAGGCAACACCTCTGATGCGTTTGGAATGATAATATCAAAACGCCATTCTGGGTTTTCACCTGGGCTATTATTATTGCCACCTCCACCAGTAATACACGCCTCAACTCCATTTACCACATAAGTATCACCTTCGAGTACCGCATTTACAGCTACAATAGCATCTGGGTTTCCCGGTCCGGCAGTTGGTCCAACTGGAGGATTTATTCCAGGAAAGATTTGTGCATTACTATCAATACTATTAAACAATAGCAATAACAAGAATAATAAATAAGACGATAGTTTTGAATGGGTAGTTTTATGAATCATACGTGATGATTTAGTTAGGATTTGGGTCAGTTAGTATTTTTAACTAGTATTCAATGTGTTTAACACTAGATTTTATTCAGGCAAGAAAGATAGTTAACTTTAAAATGACCCCAATGATTTATCACAAGGTTATTAACAATTAACATGTCAATTTCGACAAAATGACAATTTTAATAGATTAAGTGCTAATAATTGATGCCGTTACAATTAAAAGTTACTCATATTTCAATATTTTGAAAAGGTTCATTTCCTTCTTTATGAGAAAAAAAACAACATTTAATAAATTATAATTTGATTACATACAAAACTACACACCACTATTACACATATACACGTAGTATATGTTAGGTCATAAAAAAAGTGCTACACTCAAAAGTATAGCACTTACAGCAGAGAGGAAGGGATTCGAACCCTCGATACGTTGCCGTATACACGCTTTCCAGGCGTGCGCCTTAAGCCACTCGGCCACCTCTCTATTTTTGTTGTAAAGCGAGTGCTCTACATCTATTTATCCTTAACGACATCTGATTACAACTCACTGTTGTAGGTGTTTCAAATTTTCGCGAAAGCGTATAAATCATACACTTTCTAAAGGATTGCGAAATAACAAAAAAATAATAACTCATTCAAGAGTTACACACTTTATGTGAGCTCTCCTCGTAAAGAAGTTTCAAAGACTGTCTTAAACACTTTAGGCCCCAGCTCCTGCCCTAGTAAATACATCATCTTTGTGGTGGCTGCTTCTGTAGTCATATCGCCTCCATTAATAACGCCCATCTTCTTTAATGCGACACTAGTCTCATAATTGCCCATATGCACACTACCAGAGATACACTGTGTGATATTAACAATAGGGACTCCTCGTTTAATGGTTGCTTTGAGGGCATCTACAAACCAAGATTGCGTAGATGTGTTTCCTGCTCCAAAAGTTTCTAGAACCACACCACGCGTGCACGGAATATTAAGCATGGCTTCTACTAAGCATTGCGAAATACCAGGATATATTTTAAGTAGTAGAATCTCTGTAACTAATGTTCTATGAACTTTAAGAGCCTTTTTATTCGGTTTCCAAAGTGCGTCTTCGTTTATGGTGAGATGTACTCCTGAGGTGAGGAGTTCTGGGTAATTAGGAGAAGTAAATGCTTCAAAATTTTCGGCACTTATTTTTGAAGTGCGATTTGCTCTGTATAGCTTGTACTCAAAATAGAGACACACCTCAGTTATAAGTGGTTTATTACGTTTTCTCAAAGCAGCTACTTGAACTGCAGTAATTAAATTTTCTTTTGCATCTGTGCGTAAATCTCCTATAGGAAGCTGTGATCCCGTAAACACCACAGGCTTAGAAAGATTTTCTAGCATAAAGCTTATGGCAGATGCGCTATAACTCATGGTATCGCTACCGTGCAGCACTACAAAACCATCATAGATATCGTAACCCTTTTTAATAAAATCACAAAGCTCGTTCCAATAGGTAGGATTCATGTTTGACGAATCAATCACGGTATCAAATGAGGCGGTGCTTATATCACAATCTAGCAACCTAAGCTCTGGGATTTTTTCAAGCAATTCATTAAAGTTGAAAGCCTTTAAAGCTCCCGTTTCATAATCTTTGATCATACCTATGGTACCACCTGTATATATTAAGAGAATCTTAGCCTTGCTCATACTTTTTCTGATTGTACTACTGGGTTTGCATACATTAATAAGAAACTGTCTACTTCTATCTGCTTTTCTTTATCTACTCGCACTTCTAACCTACGTTCAAAATGACGTAATTCTTTCTCATCATAATGAGCGCTGTACTTGTCACTCTTGTAATATAGATCGTATGCTATATAATTAGATGGCCACAACTTGTAGTTTTTCCATATGATGGTATCTAGCGCACTGGCAAACGCTTGTAACTTATCATTATCACTTGTATAATCCTGAGCAATTTGATCATAAATTTCCTCTGACATAGGTGCAGCTGCTATATGGATATTGCGTTTATTACCTAGCGCACCTTTTAGGATGCTATTGAAATCTTCGTTTGCCGTTTTTATGTAAGGTACATTTTCTTGTTTTGCCACAATTTCGGGTACCTTCAAAATATCTGTAGGGTCATACTCATAAGAGATTGCGACTCCTACTATGTTAAGTTCTTTGAGGTATTGCATTAGTGGTGTTTTACCACGAGCAATGGTGATCATCTTGAGTACGCCTTGCTGCGTTTTATCGAGTCCGTCTTTTGTTCGTCCTTCTCGCTGGGCTACCCACACAGATCTATTTTCTACTAGCAAGTGCTTAATATATTGAGACAAGAGTTTAGAACTCATAAGCATCTCACGTGGTGACTGCCCTCTTAACACCAAGAAGTTTCTATTGAGCTTAGACAGCTCCATTAAAAAATCTTTTTGCACAAGGTTATCTCCTATCGCAGAGGCCGTTGTTATAAGACCATGATCTATAAGCGTCATATTAAGTAATGACGTATCAAGTACTATATCACGATGATTTGATAGGTATAAATAAGACCGCTTTCGCGAAAGCGTATCAAACCCACTACACGTGAAATCCTCGGCACTTTTATCAAGTAAATTTGTTACTGATTTATAGATAACTTTTTCTTGAAAGTCGGCTATTGAAAAGCAGGTACTGAGTACTTCGACAATTTCTTCTTGTGTTTTATCTGGAAATGTAAATTGCAGTAAAATCCTAAACATAGGATGTCTTGCTGCGTGAAGTAAAGCCTGATTTACTTCATTATCATTATAAGGTCGTATATGGTCGTATCTATTCAAAATAGTCTGGATTGTTTGTCACAAAAGAACAAAATATTTTGAGTCTTCATCTACTATTTACAAGAAGATACTATGCACGCTTTGTAAAAAACACTGCATCTGCATTACTAGTAGTTATTGCAGCGATTTCATCTAAAGGTTTTTGATAAATTGTTGCCAGCTTTTCGGCTACCAAAACTACGTAGCTACTCTCATTGCGTTTACCACGATACGGCACAGGGCTCAAATACGGCGCATCTGTTTCTAATACAATATGTGATAAAGGAATCTCTGCAAGAAACTTATCGATTTTACCATTTTTAAAAGTTGCTACGCCACCTATCCCAAGTTTCATGTTGTAACTGATGGCCTGCTCTGCTTGTTCTTTAGTTCCAGAAAAGCAGTGAAATATCCCAAAGAGATCATCTCCTTTCTCACTTTCTAGCACTTCAAAAACTTCGTCAAATGCCTCTCTACAATGTATAACGATAGGTTTTTTATATTTTTTGGCCAGTTGTATTTGTCGTTTGAAAGCATCTCGCTGAATTTCTAAAGTAGACTTATCCCAATACAAATCTATCCCTATCTCCCCTACTGCATAAAAATCACGAGCGGCAAATTGTGCTTCCACATGCGCCAGCTCTTCTTCGTAATTCTCCTTAACATGCGTAGGATGTAGACCCGCCATTAAAAACATATGATCTGGATAGTTTTTTTCTAACGCATACATACGCTCTGTATACTCAGAGTCTATCGCAGGAATAAAAAATCTATTTACGCCAGCGTCAATTGCTCGTTGTATCATCACGTCCTGATCTTCATCAAAGGACTCGCTGTATAAATGGGTATGGGTATCTGTAAAATTCATAGACCACAAAAATAGCTAGCGCATAGAAAAGAGAGAAGGGAAAACACATAAACTTGAGCAATGCTTTACAAAGCTACAAGTCTATAGGATTGTAGTATTTTTGAGTAATACACTAATAAATATGCCTTCACTACGCGAGTTTCTACTTTCAAAAAAATATTGCCGTTCACGCCTTTTCCCTACCGTGACTAATCATCTTGAAATGAAAGCAAGAATTAATGGTGTAGAAGGTTCCTTCATACTTGATACGGGAGCTTCTAGTTCGTGTATAGATTTTGAGTTTGCAGCGTTGTTTGGGCTACTTTCTGAAGACAGTGAAGTCCTAGCCGCAGGTGCTGGCGCGACAGATATGATCACTAAGCTTTCGCGAAAAAATACCATTACCATTCAAAAATGGAAATATAAAAAACTAGACATCGTCCTCTTTGATATGTCACATGTAAATACAGCACTGAAAAATCATGATGCCGCTCCCGTCCATGGAATTCTAGGAGCAGATGTACTCAATGCAGGAAAAGGGATTATTGATTATCAATATAATTGCTTGTATTTAAAATAAGCGTAAATTTTAAGCACTATATCTTCTTATAAACTTAAGCTAAATGTTAAAATTTTAACGATTATGCACTTTAAATAATTGTTAATCAGTAATCTATATTTTTTAACAAAATTCATATAATCCAATAAGAATTTTCTCACGTTTAAATATTTGTAACCATAACAGTAATTCTTTGCTGTACTCATACAAACATTCAAGACAACTTTCTGCGGCCGCGATAAGTGATTTTGGAATTAACCTTTTTAATTTAAAATCCAATTATGAAAAATTTTCATCTAGCAGTCGCCTGTGCCTTATCATTATCTCTATTTAATTCTTGTGAAAAAGAAGATATCAATGAAACTATTGACACAGAAAATGCAGCTGTAGAAATCCAATCAAATGATATCGAGGAAGCAGAAGAAGCCTTCCCAGGTCAAAAGGGACAATCTCAAAACCTATTTTACGGTTTAAATAACTTAGAAGTCGCAACGATAAATGACACCTACGTTTTTGAGGGAGATATAATTTTCTCAAAAAATCAACTACAAGAAAGCACAGATGCTACGCGTAGCACTGGACGCACCGGAGGTAGATGGGCAAATAATACTGTTTATTATACTATAAATCCTAACCTTCCTAATCAAGCTCGTGTTACAAATGCAATAGCAAACTGGGAGGCGAGTACCTCTGTACGTTTTGTACAACGCACAAATCAAGCAGACTACGTGTACTTCACTCCTGGCAGGGGTTGTTCTTCTTATGTGGGGCGCATAGGTGGCCGTCAAGAAATCACACTTGCAAGCGGTTGCTCTACGGGCAGCACCATTCATGAAATAGGTCATGCAGTAGGTTTATGGCACGAACAAAGTCGCGCAGATCGTGATGACTATCTCACCATCAACCTAAACAATGTACAAGATGGAGTGGATTATAACTTTCTAACATATGTTGCACAAGGACAAGATGGAACTGAGTATACAAATCAGCTTGATTTTAATTCCGTAATGCTTTATAGCTCTTTTGCTTTTAGCAAAAATGGCCAACCTACCATCACAAAAAAAGATGGTTCCACATATACTACAAACCGCACAGCACTCTCTAATGGAGATATTACTGGCATCAATATCATGTACCCAGGTGATGGTGGCGACGGAAGCAATAGTGGAGACATTTGCGATGGTGTAGCTACATACAATAGCAACACAAATTATACTATAGGCAATCAAGTGACTTACCAAGGCAATCTTTATGAACGTGTAAATGGAGGTTGGACAAACCTAGGTCCTTGCGGAAGCAATCAACCGCCAGCAGATATATGCGAAGGTGTGCCAGCATATAATGGTAATCAAAGTTATAGTGTAGGTGATTTTGTGACCTACCAAGGCGGACTTTATGAACGTTTATCAACTAGCTGGGATCGTATAGGTGACTGTGGTTAGGCTTTCATAAATATCTAACAATATCAATAGCCACTCTGCAAAGAGTGGCTATTTCTTTTCACAATTCTTCCTTAACATCGGGTTAAACTTGCTACAATCTATATTAACTTTATAGTGAGATTTAACATATTTGTAAAAACAATCACAACCATGGCTATTCTAGGATCTATAATAAAAAGTGCAATTGACTTAAAGGACACATTATCCTCAGACATTAATCCTATTCAAGAGCAGGAACAGGTTCTAGCAGATATGCTGGATACTGCAAAGGATACTGCCTTTGGAAAGTATTATGGGTTTTCTCAGCTACTAGAGGAAGAAGACCAAGCAGCTGCATTTTCAAAAATGGTTCCCTATCATGATTATAACCAGATGGACAGTATGTGGTGGGATCGCATAAAACATGGATTAGAAGATATAACATGGCCTGGAAAACCTCACTATTTTGCACTTTCTAGTGGTACAACTGGAAAAACGAGCAAAAGAATTCCAGTTACCGAAGAAATGGTTGCTGCCATAAGAAGCACCAGTCTTGCTCAAGTATCTGCACTAGCTCATTATGATTTGCCAACAGATTTTTTTGATAAAGAAGTAATGGCTCTAGGTAGTTCCACAGATCTTATCGAACATGACGAATTTCTTGAGGGTGAAATAAGTGGTATTACAGCGAGTAATATTCCTTTTTGGTTTAAAGGATTTTACAAGCCAGGAGAAGATATCGCCAAAATTGAAAACTGGGATGAACGCGTAAAAACCATTGCAGAAAGAGCCAAAAATTGGGACATAGGCGCACTGAGCGGGATTCCATCATGGATGGAGCTTATGCTTAAAGAAGTAATTGCTTATCATAATGTAGAAAATATCCATGAGATATGGCCCAATCTACAAGTTTTTACAAGTGGAGGCGTAGCCTTTAAACCTTACGAAAAGAGCTTTAGACAACTACTAGGAAGAGATATTACAGTAATCGACACTTACCTTGCATCAGAAGGATTTATGGCTTACCAGAGCAGGCCTGAGACTTCCTCTATGAAGCTCTCTACTAATGCTGGTATTTACTTTGAATTTGTACCCTTTACTCCAGAATATATTAATAATGACGGCTCGCTATCACAAGATGCTCCATCTCTTACTTTAAAAGAAGTAGAAACAGATGTAGACTACGTGCTTATCATAAGTACTGTTTCTGGCGCATGGAGATATCTAATAGGCGACACTATCGCCTTTACAGATGTGGAACGCGCAGAAATTAAAATCACAGGACGAACTAAGTTTTTCTTAAACGTAGTTGGCTCTCAACTTTCTGTAAATAAAATGGAAGTAGCCCTAAGAGAACTTGAAGAACAATTTGATATTGAAATTCCGGAATTTACGCTAAGTGCAAAAAAGATAGATGGAGAGTTTTACCACTGCTGGTATCTAGGCACAACGGCGACTACAAATGAAAGCGAACTTGCAGAGGCTCTAGATAAAAGTTTGAAAGAAGCAAACAAGAATTATAAAGTGGCTAGAGGAAAATCTCTCAAAGGAGTAAAAGTTACCACTATTGACCCTAATATTTTTCACGAATGGAGTGGTCAAAACAAGAAAAAAGGAGGACAAGTAAAAATGGAGAAAGTGATGGATGAAGAGAAATTTGAAGCCTTTGAAGCCTTTGTTGCTAAGCAATAATTTCATAAAAAATCACCCATAAAAAACGGGTATCATAATAGTGATACCCGTTTTTTATATGAATATGCTTGCTAGTCATGTTCCAGCAGGTGCATGACTTCTTCTGGCGACATGTATAAACTGCGCAGGCGTTCTTTATAAGCCTCAGAAATATTTGCATGGTCGAGTATAAAGTTTTTAGTTTTTAAAATATAAG
This sequence comes from uncultured Dokdonia sp., assembly GCA_913060645.1. Taxonomy (GTDB): domain Bacteria; phylum Bacteroidota; class Bacteroidia; order Flavobacteriales; family Flavobacteriaceae; genus Dokdonia. The sequence continues at coordinate 19,116 of CAJXSW010000028.1, forward strand.
TTCCCATTCCATGCGTAATGGCATAGACATCTGCGGTACGTTCTACTTCTTTAATATGAGCGCCAGAATATAAATACTTCACTCCAAAAACTAACATCCCAAACCCAGAACGTTCCCTATAATCCATTACATGACCTAGCTCATGCCCTAACCATCCCGTAACCACATCACTTGGCACTTCAGAAAAACTGAGCTCGTCTTGATCTATTTGTATCGTTCTCGAAATAAGAATTATATATTCACGTTTTTTACGAGACTTTAAAAAACTAGCCCAACGCGGCTGCGCCTGCATTGTCGACTTTTTTATATTGTCTTTAAACTGAAAAGTTATTGCTGTATTCCACAACTCTGGATAATGCTCTAAAGCAAGTATAGCTTCATTATAAATTTCTTTAGGAATTACTTTATTCTCAAGGTTGAGCACTGCATCCTCAGTAGGTATTACATCTTTCTCTGTCATACTTTCAAAGTAGGGTTTATCTGCTTGCTGTGCTGTTAAGAGCATACTAAAGTTAGTTAGGATAATCCAAAAAGCAATGTGTATCTTCATCTTCAAAACATAGGTATGAAAAAATTATTAATAACGAGTATTGTTTTTTGTCTCGCTTTCGCGAAAGCGGACTTTGCAAACGCACAATCTTTAAGACCTGTTACGGGGGCTGAGATTATTAAAAAATCAATAGCATTTCATGACCCTAATGACAATTGGTCAACCTTTCAAGGGGAATTTACCTTGGCACTTGATATGCCAGAAAAAGCTTCTAGAAAGAGCGTTATCACACTAGACATTCCCAATGAATATTTTAATCTCACCACAGAACAGGAAGATGCAACTTCGTTTAGGGAGATAAGCAATGACACTTGTAAATATACAGATGAGACTGGAGAAATAATCACCACTACCACCAATAGCCAAGATTGTGAGAGAACGAGAATGTATCGCGATTACTACTCATACTTATACGGGCTTCCTATGAAGCTTAATGATCCAGGCACTCAGATAGATCCTACGGTGAAAAGCGTCACTTTCAAAGGGAAAAAGTATATCATGGTAAAAGTAACCTATGATAAGGCTGTAGGTTCAGATATTTGGCAATTTTACTTTAACCCATCTACGTATGCTCTAGAACTGTATCAATTTTTCAAAGGCACAGATGAGACCACAGGCGAGTATATTCTTCTTGATGAAATAGCTATCATCGAAGGCATTAAAATGCCTAAAAACCGCGCTTGGTATTATAACAGGGATGATGGATACTTAGGAACAGATAGCATTGTACAAGATTAATCGCTAATCCCTTTTTACGGTTAAAATCGCTTGCTTGTAATTACGCATGCTGTAATATTCTTTGTGCAATGAGGAAGCAAACTCCTCTACCCTTGCAAAATTTGCATATGATGGATTAAGACCATCATTAAAGTCCTCATCTGTGATAAGAAGCGCGATATACCATGTGTCGCCATAAATTCTAATAGGATCATCATTAAATACAGGACCTATTCCATTTTCCTCCAACATCTTATTTGCTAACGGTCTTAGTAAATTGACAGTTTTTGTATTCTTACTCACTTCATAAAACGAGACATAGTAATTATTTCCATCAAGCACTACTGGCACATTATCTTCTACATAATTGTGCTGTAGATCATACTTTGTATTTACGTAAGTATAAAACTCATCTGCATCTTTTGGGTCTGTGAAGATGTATGAATACCTCTTAGGCAGCTTTTTATTAAACTTCTTGGCTTTTTTAATGGAGCCATTACTGAGGTCAGGAGCTATTGCTACTGGAAAGCAAGATTGCAAAATAACCAAACAGAATAAACCTAGTATATATCTCATTTAATGTGTTTTACGTAACGCATCAAACAATATACCAAAACCACAAATACTTATTGAACTGAGTACAACCAAGAAAACCCTTACCGCATTGCGGTAAGGGTTTTATATGATAATTGAGAAACTATCCTCGTTTATTATGCCTCAAAAGGCACGATAGAAACGTAAGATTTGTTGTCTTTTTTCTTTTGGAATTTCACAACACCATCTACTCTTGCGTGTAGTGTGTGATCTTTTCCTCCGTATACGTTCTCACCTGGGTGATGCGTATTACCTCTTTGACGTACGATGATGTTCCCTGCGATTGCAGCTTGTCCTCCAAAGATCTTAACACCTAAGCGTTTTGATTCTGATTCGCGACCGTTTTTAGAACTACCAACTCCTTTTTTGTGAGCCATCTTGTTTCGGTTTTATAAGTTATACTTGATAGTATAGCAATTAAGCTTTACCACCGTCTAATTCGTCTTGCCATTTCTTAAGCTCATCCCACTTACCATCTGCAGCAAGTTGTGCTTGTGCTGGCCATGTGTCAGTTACGTGATTTCCACGTACACCTGCGATAATTTCAGAAATCTTAGCAGCATCAGTTTTTGCAAGTTCTGCAAAAGTTGAAATTCCTGCCTCTACAAGAGTTTCAGCAATTTTAGGTCCGATACCCTCTACTTTTTTAAGATCGTCTGCTTTAGAAGATTTTTTTGCAGTAGCCTTAGGAGCAGTTTCCTTTACAGGAGCAGCAGCTTTAGGTTCAGCTTTTTTCTCTTCTTTCTTAGGAGCAGCTTTCTTAGCTCCAGAAGTAGCGATACTTTCAATTACGATTTCAGTAAGAGACTGGCGGTGTCCGTTTTTTACACGGTATCCTTTACGTCTTTTCTTTTTGAAAACGATTACTTTGTCACCTTTAAGGTGTCTTAAGACTTTTGCTCCTACTAGAGCTCCATCTATAGCTGGGGCGCCTAAAGTGATGTTAGATCCGTCTCCTACCAAAAGTACTTTGTCGAAATCGACAGTTTTTCCTTCTTCGGTAGATAGGCGGTTAACAAAGACTTTTTGGTCTTTTGCAACTTTAAATTGCTGCCCTGCTATCTCTACAATTGCGTACATAGCGATTAATTAAATATTGTTATTACACTAATAATAGCCCAAACCTCTCAGTTTAAGCGGGTGCAAATATACTATTTATCTTAAGATTTACAATAAGCATCATTTGTTTTTATATAATAATATCACTCTACAAATACATTCTTACAGAAAATTAAAAATTAACCTACAACAAATACCCAGCACCACGTCTCATTCTTACAAAGCTCAGACAACAAATACCTACTCATCAGCGCAATAACACTATCTAAAGCAATAAGCTGCTAGAAGCATAAAATATTTTAACGTTTTTATTTGCACTTTAACGATTGTAGGTATATTTTCGCCCACTTAACTAATCAATCAATTAACAATGAAACATTTAAAATCAATCATCACATTAATCATCTTAACATTTACACTTGCATCTTGCTCTACAGATGATGACGGCGGGAGTAACAATGTAAGTGAAGAAAACCTTATTGGAACATGGTCACTTACATCATCAACACAAGAAAACAGCTTTAGTGGTGATGTGCAAGGAATTGAATTAAATACCGAAATTACATCAACTGGATCTAATTTTGACCTTAACATTATTTTTAACGACGATAATGTAGTTTTAGCAAACGGCTCTTATGACATAACCATTTTATCAGATATTAACGGGAATGTTACAACTGAAAGTGATACCATAACGGTTAATAATGCAGAGGGTGAATGGGCTTTAGAAGGCGATCAGCTTACTTTAACTGGAGAACCAGCGACCACGACTGGCGATCTTGAAATAATTGGTGCTGCCTCAGCGTCCACATATACCATTACAACTCTCAATGACACAACATTAACACTTAGACTAGAGGGAGACCAAGATTTAGGAGTAGAAGGGCTTTCATCTATGATAAGTATAGTGCAGACTTACACTAGAGTTAACTAAAACAGACTATCACAAAACAAAAAACCGCCAATTGGCGGTTTTTTTTGTTTTCTATTGTTAAGTAATTATACTCGCACAGAGTCTCCCCTATCTTTTAATACTTTCTTTGTTCCTTCTGTATTCCAACTTGGCTTGAATAGTTGCATAAAGCAGAGCGATAAACATACCGCAGTTGCAAAACCTGCAATCGCTACTGTAAACACCACAGAACCTATACTCGTATTATACGTTTGCTCCCAAGGTCCAATTAGACCGTCTAGAAATTCTGGATTTATATTTCCTGCATATAATGCAAAAAATCCTGTAAAGATGATGGTTGCTACAAATCCCGAGACAACTCCATTTACCATCCCGTCGGTATAGCTATATGTAGCTCCGTTTTTAATTTGTGTATACTTAATAACCTCGTATATCCCAAAACCTACAATCACTCCATTAAAAAGTGAGAATAGCACATTAGTATGTAAGTTAAATAGAGAAAGTACTAAGAAGTACGCTATGAGGCCACCGCTCATTGCAAAAGCAAATCTGATAGGCATTGTGAATTTTGACATGTTGTTTAGTTTTTGTTAGATAAAGATAAACAAAAAATGCGATCACATTCTTAACCCACTGTTAAATAACAGCTTAACAAATCATTAAGAAACTCCTAACTTGCTGAATAAGTCCCAGATAACTACCCCAGCGCTCACAGAAATATTAAGAGAGTGCTTTGTACCCACCTGTGGTATTTCAATAACAGTATTACTTAGAGACACAATTTCTTGCTGAACACCCTTTACTTCGTTACCAAAAACAACGGCATACTTCTCACCAGTAGTAGGCATAAATTTATCAAGCATTACTGCTCCTTCTGCTTGCTCTATCGCACACACATGAACACCATCCTCTTTTAATTGTTGCACAAGAGAAACACTGTCCTCTACATATTCCCATGCTACAGCATCTGTTGCTCCTAAGGCTGTCTTTTGTATATCGCGATGCGGTGGCGTTGCGGTAATGCCACAGAGATAGATTTTCTCTACAAGAAAAGCATCTGAAGTGCGGAAAACGGACCCTACATTATTAAGACTACGTATATTGTCCAGTACGATAATTATAGGCGTCTTTTTTGCCTCCTTGAAGTCGGAAACAGATTTTCGGTTGAGTTCGCTATTTTTAAGTTTTCTATTCATGAATCAGTCGGTGTGGCCGTAATGCTTTGTAAACTTACGCTTTCGCGAAAGCGTACTTATACTACTTCTGGTTGTAACCAAAACGCTTAAGCTGGTTAGAATTACTTCTCCAGTTCTTATTTACTTTCACATAAAGTTCAATGTGCACCTGCTTGCCAAAGAATTTCTGCAAATCCTTTCTAGCCTCTACACCTACTCTTTTAAGAGCAGTTCCTTTATGTCCAATGATAATTCCCTTCTGGCTATCACGCTCCACCATAATTACTGATCGCATGCGGATGATCTCATCCTCCTCAAAGAAATCTTCTGTATCAATCTCTACAGCATAAGGAATTTCCTTTTTGTAGTGCATCAAGATTTTCTCACGGATGATCTCGTTTACAAAAAAGCGCTCTGGCTTATCTGTAAGTTGGTCCTTAGGATAAAAAGCTGGTGACTCCGGCAAGAGCTCGATAATTCTATTAAACACTTGCGGCACGCCAAAGCTCTCGAGTGCAGATATAGCAAACACCTCAGCATTTGGCACTTTTTCAGACCATAACTTCAATGCCTCTGCTAGTGTCTCTTCGTTTCCTTTATCTATTTTATTAATAAGTAATAAAACAGGAATTTTTGAACCGCGTATTTTATTAAAAAATGCCTCATCTTTAAGCTCTTTCTCACCCAGCTCTACAATATATAAAAGTACATCTGCATCTTCAAAAGCACTTTTTACAAAGTCCATCATAGAAGCCTGTAACTCATATGCCGGTTTTATAATACCAGGCGTATCACTCAATAGCATCTGGAAATCCTCCCCATTTACAATACCTAAAATACGGTGACGCGTAGTCTGCGCTTTTGAGGTGATGATACTAAGACGCTCGCCCACAAAGGCATTCATAAGCGTACTTTTACCCACATTAGGGTTACCGATGATGTTTACAAATCCTGCTTTATGAGACATAATAAATTATTTTTGGCAAAGATACTTTAAATTGCCACGTTGCGCTTGCTCCTCAGTGAGAACTGAGGTAATAGATGAATAAATATATAATTGGAGTTTACAAATTCTATAAGTACGCTTTCGCGAAAGCGTAACTCATCAAGATCTAGGCTTTACCCTAGTCCTATCGTAAAGCACAATACTTCCCGCCACCGAAACATTGAGACTTAATGTAGATGGGAATTTTATAAGAAAATGCGACTTATCTATAGCCTCATTAGTAAGACCATGATCTTCTGCACCCAATAAGTAAACGCAACGACGCGGGTGATGAAAGGTCTCTAGCGTCTCTGCGCGATCATCAAGCTCTACACCTACAATGCGTACACCTTTAGGCAAGTGCTTAAAAAAGTCATCAAAGGTATCATAATGGTAATACGGCATTGCCTTTACCGCATTATGCGTATCACTAGATTGCTTTGCATATCTATTACCGATGGTAAAAATAAAACTAGCTCCTAGGTTTTGAGCAGAGCGCCATAAAACACCTAGATTTTCTGGTGTTTTACCATTCTGTATCCCAATGCCAAAAAATTCGTTTGTAAAGTTGTCTGGTTGCATAGCCACACGCTTAAAAAGGGGTTCAATAAAAAAGAGACCGTCACAAGTGAGGCCTCTTTTATTTTACATACTATCAGGTCTACCCTTCAAGCGTTTTTCTATCTTTTTTTTCTTTTCGGTGAGACGCTTCATGGCGTCCATTATTTCAGAGTCTTTTGTCTCTTTAAAAATCTCATTCAGTGCAAGAATGAGTCGTTTTGCCTCTCTTGAAGCAGCAACGCGATCACTGGTGGACATATTGCTCATTGAAGCATTTTCAAAAGCCACCGCTTCTTCCATTAATTTCATACAGTATTTCAAATTTTGGCGAATATAAACGAACCCATACTAATTTACAAGGATTTATGAAAATTTATACTCAACAATGTGCAACTTTAGATGAAAAAAGCGTAGCTTAAGCTATTCTTCCCCTTATTCACCCTAAGCCCTGTGACACAACAAGATACCTTAACCCTTCTTTATAAATAGGTAATATCCGTTTACAAATAGTATTGCAAGATTAGTAATAATGATAGGAATACTACCTAATAACACTCCGTACGTTACAAATAATGCACAGCCTATAGAGTTTACAATACGCAATTTGCGCAAATCTTTATTTAAAAATGATAGCAACACAAAAAGGCTTGCTAGGTAACCGACAATTTCTGTAGGATTGATTTCCATTATTTTTTATTGTTTTAGCACGTAACGCGCACTGACATGAACGCGCGAAGATACTTTACAATCTAGTCCATCACAAGCTTAAAACCTGCGGTAATAAAACTAGCAACCTATATTACTGCGCACAATCTTTTGCTCAGTCGTTCTTAAACACACTAACACCCTCGATAATCAACTCACAATTAAATACTCACATTAAAGAAATTACCTATAAGGGCAGTTAATCCCATAGCTAGCGTACCCCAGAAAGTAATTCTAAGCACGGCCTTTGTAGAGCTTGACCCTCCAGCCTTTGCTGACACGACACCTAAAATGATTAAAAATAAAATGGCAGCTATATATTGCACATATTCCATCATCTCTAAAGGCGCCATAAAAGCAACCAGTACAGGTAAAAAACCACCCACTGTAAAAGCCACACCAGAAGAAAGTGCTGCTTGCAATGGTTTTGCCTCCGTCATTTCATGTATTCCTAGTTCATCTCTTGCGTGCGCTTCTAAGGCATTATGAGCTGTTAATTGGGTCGCAACTTCTAGCGCAGTCTCTGGACTGAGACCACGACGCTCATATATTTTTGCTAGCTCTAGGAGCTCCTCATGTGGTGTTTCTATAAGTTCGCGCTGCTCACGGGCAAGATCAGACTTCTCTACATCTGTTTGCGAACTAACAGATACGTACTCTCCAGCTGCCATGGATAATGCCCCAGCCACTAAGCCGGCAACACCTGCAAGTAATACAGGCTCTCTAGTGGTACTTGCAGCCGCAACTCCTATAACGATACTCGCTGTAGACAGAATCCCGTCGTTTGCACCAAGTACTGCCGCCCTAAGCCACCCACTTCTATAGATGTAATGCTTTTCTGGCATCCTTGCTTCCATGATTACTCTCCTAATAAATTAAACACTCCTTTAGTTAAAAACTGCGTATCGGCCGCCATGTCGGTATTGAATTGCACTAATGAAAATCCTTCACTTTCTTGAACTACCTCAACTTCGGTTTGACGGAAATAATAGGTGTCACCCTGCTTCTCATCTAGCACTAAGATATAAGAAATCTGATCTACCGTCACTATGGAGGATGAAGGTAACGCTTTCGCGAAAGCGGAATTTGTTACAATACTAGCGTCTACAAACATTCCCGTTAAGAAATTAACACCAGACTCATCTTCTAGATGTCCATGCACTTTAATCGTTCTATTTGCTTCAATCGAAGTGCCTACAAGATGCACCTCAGCCTTATAAATCGCTGAAGAAGCCTCTGGGATTTTAAAATTTATTGCCTGACCTTTCTTTACTTTTAAGATGTCTTTTTCAAAAACCGAAAGTTCTAGATGTATATGATCATTGTCTATAATTTCTAAAATTTCGGTAGCTGGTGAAACGTACGAGCCTTTTGAAACGTTCACCTTAGTAATGCTTCCCGAAATAGGCGCGTTAATACTAACCACAGAACTTATCTTTCCAGCTCGAACACTCGCTGGAGAAATATTAATCATTCTAAGTTGTCTATCTAATCCCGTGTGTCTAGCTACTGCAGTCTTATACTCACTTTCGGCTTTTAGAAAACTTTTTTGAGAGGTAATATTTTCTGCTCTCATTGTCACCTGTCTGTCATATTCCGCTTTAAGATAAGTGAGTTGCTCATTTACCTCCATATATTGTTGTTGCAGGGCTACAAACTCAGGATTTTCAATAGTTACAAGCAGCTGACCTTTGCGCACGATATCACCTATAAGCAATGGTGTTGTTTTTATGTATCCGCCCATACTAGCATTTACCACGGCTCTATTTTCTGGCGGCACATCAATCATCCCATTTACAGTAACCCTGTCTCTTATACACATCTGACGCTCCGACGAAGAGGATAGTGTAGATCTCGGTG
>CAJXSW010000029.1 GCA_913060645.1 uncultured Dokdonia sp.
ATCCTCTTCGTCGGCAGCGTCAGATGTGTATAAGAGACAGGTCATATCTTGTTTTAGTGAAATGCCAGGAACAGCTTCTGTAGTAGTCATGCTTCCGTCCACTTCACCTTGCCAGCTGTACGAAGCTCCTTCTCCAGATGTTTTATCAGCATAATTAAAAACCATAGTAGGCTCTTCCTTCTTCCAAGGACCCCATTCTTCCCATGTTTTGTACTCGTTTACAATATCGTAAACCACCTCTCTTGGCGCATTAATCTCTCTAGAAGCTTCTATTTGATAAGTGCCATCTTGAGTGCCAAAGTATATTGCTCCAGCAATAACAACAATAAGAATAACGAAGAGTAAAAATTTTAAAAATTTCATTGGTGATGGTTTGTTTGTGCAGTAAAGATAACAAAATTCATCGTGTGGAATTTTGCTATATTTACGTGCACAAATTATTAAATAACTTATGAGTCACAAAGGATTATACGCGCTAGCAATTGCAGCGATTCTCGCAGTAGGATGTGGAGAAGAAAATAAGGATGATAACGCTTTCGCGAAAGCGGAAACAACAACTGCAGATTTTGATTTTACAGTTGGCCAGTTTGCCGATATTAAGATACTACGTTACCAAATTCCAGGTTTTGAAGACCTAACACTTAAGGAGCAAAAGCTGGTGTATTACATGACACAAGCGGGACTTGCAGGTCGTGATATTATGTGGGCTCAAAACTACCGTCATAATCTTGAGATTAGGAATGCGCTAGAGACGATTTATACATCTGATAAAGTTGCAAAAACAGGAGAAGAGTGGGAGCAGTTTGAAACATTCATGAAGCGAGTATGGTTTGCAAACGGTATACACCACCATTACAGTAATGCTAAGATGAAGCCAGATTTTTCTCAAGATTACTTAAAACAATTACTTGCCGAAAGCGGAGCAACATTAGAAGGTGAAGCTTTTGAAGTACTCTTTAATGATAAGGACAGCAAGAAAGTAAACCTAGCCAAAGATGTTGATATCGTTCTAGAAAGCGCGATTAACTTTTATGGACCAGATGTTACTACAGCAGAGGCAGAAGCATTTTATGATGCGATTAAAGTAGATGAAAATGAGCCTATAGAAAAAGGACTCAACACCCGCCTTGTAAAGGAAAACGGAAAACTAGTAGAACAAGTTTACAAGAGTGGAGGATTATATGGCGAGGCTATAGATAATATAATCGGTTGGTTAGAAAAAGCACAAACCGTTGCCGAAAATGAGCAGCAAGGAAAAGCTTTAGGATTGCTTATTGAATATTACAAGACGGGAAGCCTTGATACTTGGGATGATTACTGTATCGCATGGGCAACTTCTACAGAAGGAAATATAGATTGGATTAACGGATTTATAGAAGTCTACAATGACCCTAAAGGTTATAAAGGTTCTTATGAGACAGTAGTGCAAATTAAAGATTTTGACATGTCAAAAAAGATGGCAGCACTATCTGTAGATGCACAATGGTTTGAGGATAACTCACCATTAATGCCAGAGCATAAGAAGAAGGAAGTAAAAGGAGTTTCTTATAAAACAGTGATTGTAGCAGGAGAAGCTGGAGATGCTTCACCATCTACACCTATAGGTGTAAACTTGCCTAACAATAACTGGATACGCCAGACGCATGGTAGTAAATCGGTTTCTCTAGGTAACATTATCAATGCATACAACAATGCTGGTGGATCTGGACGTCTTAAAGAGTTTGCACATGATGCAGAGGAAGTTGAGCTAGAAGAAGCATATGGACAATTAGGAGATAAGCTTCACACAGCTTTACATGAAGTAGTAGGTCATGCCTCTGGACAGATTAACAAAGGAGTGGGTACACCTAAGGAAACTCTTAAACGTTATAAGTCTACTATAGAAGAAGGTCGCGCAGATCTTTTTGGGCTGTATTACCTTATGGATCCAAAACTTCAAGAAATAGGACTGGTAGAAGACTGGGAAAAAACAGGAATGGCTGCATATGATGGTTACATCCGTAATGGTTTGATGACACAGCTTATACGTCTTGAATTAGGAGATAATGTAGAAGAAGCACACATGGTAAATCGCCAGTGGGTAAGTGCATGGGCTTTTGAGCGTGGTGCAAAAGAAAATGTTATTGAGAAAGTAACTCGTGATGGTAAGACCTACTTTAACATCACAGATTATACGAAGCTTCGTGCAATCTTTGGAGAATTATTAAGAGAGACGCAGCGTATTACTTCAGAAGGAGATTATGAAGCTGCAAAAGCTCTTGTAGAAAATTATGGGGTGATTGTAGATCAGGATATCCATAAGGAAGTGCTAGCTCGTAATAGCCAATTCAAAAGTGCTCCATACAGTGGTTTTGTAAATCCTGTAATCGTTCCGCAAATGGAAGGTGAGGAAATTACTGGCTTTACTATAGAGCAACCAGAAAGCTTTGAAAATCAAATGCTTGATTATTCTAGCAAATACGGTCATTTAGATTAAGTATAACAAGTGCTCTTTCGCGAAAGCGTAACACTTAAAACCTCCCATCTTTTCTTAAGATGGGAGGTTTTTTTATAATATAATATCAAAAAAAATCTCCACTACAATAAATTGCAGGGGAGATTTTAAATAGTTGGGTAAGAATCTTTTTTATAAGTCTCTTAGCACTCTACTTACAGCATGTATTACACCATTTGTAGCTTGTACATTTGTAGCGACAATTGGGTTTGCATCGCCATCTGGGTCGATGATTGCTGCAGGATCTGCTTGTATAATTACATCCGCTCCTCCTAGTGGAGTAACTGCAGTACCATCAAGATCTGCAAGATCTTCTGCTCTTACATTTGCATTAGGAATCACATGTAGTTCTAAGATCGCAGCGAGTGTCTCTGTAGGAATATCTGATAACATCTCTAACTCTAGGTCTGCTAGTAAATCTGCAAAAGCATCATTAGTAGGTGCAAATACAGTGAACGGTGCTGGTGATGTTCCAAAAGGTGTCTGCAATGCAGCTACATATCCAAAAGATTCATCTGCAGTTAATGCAGCAACAAGTGTAGAAAAATTAGGATCTGCAGTGGCAAATGTCGTGATATCTGGAAGTCCTATTACGGTGTCAACTACATGAATCACACCATTTACAGTTACAATATCTGCTATAATTACATTTGAAGTTCCGTTAAGTGTTACCCCATCATCTGTATTTACATAAAGACTTATAGGCGCATCTTCGTTTCCTTCAAAAGTAGCAGCTGTATTTACATATCCATTACTTAATGTAGTAGAAATCGCAACAGCTCCCGGTACTACGTGGTTTGATAATACTTGTGCAAGCACGCCATTATCTACATCTGCAAGGGTGTTATCACCTAAAAATGTTGCAAAGGCGTCGTTAGTAGGTGCAAATACTGTAAAGTCTGCATCTGTATCACTTAATAGATTTGTAAACGTTGTATTACCTTCATCTGTAAGAGCGGCAACTAGTGATGTTAATGCAGGATTTGTAGTTGCAAATGTTACGATGGTTGGTAAATCAATTACGGTGTCTACGGCATGTATTACGCCATTATCTGTTATGATATCTGCAGTAGTTACCGTAGATTGTCCATTAAGTACGACACCATCTGTTGTGTCTACATATAGACTTATATTTGCGTTAGAAGAAGGCTCAGTAGCTAAGTTGCTTACGTATCCAGTTGATAGTTCGCTAGAAGTTACAGTCGAGTTAAGAACGTGGTTTAATAGTACTTGAGTTAATACCGCATCATCTACTTCCTCAAGAGCAGCTCCATTTAAAAATGTTTCAAAAGCTGCGTTATCAGGTGCAAATACAGTAAATGTTCCGCTTCCTGCTAGTGTGGCGTCGAGATTGGTGCGTTGTAAAGCAGCTAGTAAAGAACTATAGTTTTCATTACCTGCTACAAAGTCTGCAATGGTGTTGCTTTCTCCTTCTATAATGTTTCCATTATCGTCGTCATCGTTACAAGAAATTGTAACTAATAGCGTTAATGCAATAAACGCTAGTTTTGTAATACTCATTAGATTTTTCATAAAAATGCAGTTTTTGATTTGTTTAACGTAAAATTAAAATGAGTAGACAAAATAATCTCCTAATAAATAGTTAAAATGTCAAGATTAACAATTGTTTTAATAATTATAATGGCTCAATATCAGCAGTTGAGCGTAGCACAAAGCTATAATCAATTTGATGAAGATGGTAAGCGCCACGGCCTATGGCAGAAAACTTTTGATAATGAAAAGCAATTGCGATATACTGGAGCTTTTAGTCATGGTCAAGAAGTAGGCACCTTTAATTTTTATGATAGTAAAGGAGGTCATCCCACTGCTGTAAAAGTATATACGCCAGATTCACCTTATATAGATGTAACCTTTTTTACAACCGATGGAAAGATGGTAAGTAAAGGAAAGATGAATGGGAGAGAACGCATAGGAGAGTGGTTGTCATACCATCAAGATGGAAAATCAGTAATGATAAAAGAGAATTATGAAAACGGCAAATTAGAAGGAGAACGCTCTGTTTACTTCATAAATGGCGTCCTTGCGCAACAAGAATTTTATAAGAAAGGTTTAAAAGAAGGGAAAGCCACTTATTACTCAGAAGAAAAGAAAGTGCTCAAAGAATTACAATATGTAAATGACAAACTAGAAGGGGCAGTACGATTATACAATGGTTTTGGACAACTAGAAGTAGAGGGCTTTTACAAGAATAATCGTAAACACGGTCTCTGGAAGTATTATAAAGGTGATAGGGTAGACAAAGAAATTAAATATCCCCGTAACAAGATAGGAGTACAGTAATCTTAGTGTAAGTTTTCTCTATAAATATCAACTACTTCTTATGTGAAAAAATGCACTCTTATTGTGTAAATTTGCATCCTCAATTATGAGCAAGAATAATAGCTCTTAAAATAGCAAAGTGAAGCTATAATTAGCAGATGTTTTGCAAACATATATTAGAAAATGAAAACGGTAGTAGTAGGTCTTAGTGGTGGAGTAGATAGTAGTGTTACGGCTCATCTATTAAAGGAACAAGGATATAATGTGATCGGTCTTTTTATGAAGAACTGGCACGATGACTCTGTAACGATATCTGACGAGTGTCCATGGCTAGATGATAGCAATGACGCAATGCTCGTTGCCGAAAAGTTGGGAATTCCTTTTCAAACAGTAGATTTAAGCGAGCAATACAGAGAGCGTATTGTTAATTACATGTTTAAAGAATATGAGATGGGACGCACTCCTAATCCAGATGTGCTGTGTAACCGTGAGATTAAGTTTGACGTGTTCATGAAAATAGCGCTTTCACTAGGTGCAGATTTTGTAGCTACTGGACATTACTGTCAAAAGACTTCGATTGAAGTAGACGGTAAGACCATGTATCAGCTTAAAGCTGGAGCAGACGACAATAAAGATCAATCATATTTTTTATGCCAGCTATCGCAAGAGCAATTGGCAAAGACATTATTTCCTATAGGCCATTTACAAAAGCCTAAGGTGCGCGAGATAGCTTTAGAGCAAGACCTCGTAACTGCAGGAAAGAAAGATTCTCAAGGACTTTGTTTTATAGGGAAAGTACGATTACCAGACTTTTTACAACAACAATTAAAACCTAAGGAAGGTGTGATTGTTGAGGTGATGGAAGATACTATTCCTGAGGTTGCAGGTGGTATGGAGGCTAGTAACGCTTTCGCGAAAGCGGACTTAGAAAACCTTGTAAAAAAACCAACCTATAGTGTTGCCGAAGGAAAGGTGGTAGGAAAGCACCAAGGAGCACATTACTTTACAATTGGCCAGCGCAAGGGACTCGCAGTAGGAGGTACCGTAGAGCCACTTTTTGTAATAGATACAGACGTAAATGAAAATGTGATTTACACAGGTCAAGGTAAAAATCACAGAGGATTGTACCGCAAAGGTCTCTTTGTAAAAGAGGAAGAAATACACTGGATACGTGAAGACCTTACGCTTGCTATAGATGAAACTATGGAAGTAGAAGCAAGAATACGCTATAGACAACCACTAGAAAAAGCTACTCTTTATAGAGTGGAAGGTGGAATGTATGTGATTTTTGACAATCCTCAAACCGCAATTGCCGAAGGTCAGTTTGTAGCATGGCATCATGGAGAGGAGTGCTTAGGTTCTGGAGTTATTTCGTAACTTACATACTCACCCTATGGACCTTAGCTCAATGTATCATCGCTTATGAATATAAAATTACTCCTAGTACTGCTACTTATGACCGCCTATGGAAATGCCCAGCAGGATGCTTGGGTATTTTTTGTAGATAAGGAAAATGTTGCGGCAAGTCTTGACGATCCTATTTCTATTCTTTCTCAAGAGGCATTAGACCGTAAAGAGCTACACGGTGTAGCTATAGATGAAAGAGATGTGCCCGTAAATGAGGATTATATCACTCAAATTAAATCTGAACCTGGAATTACTGTACTAGCAAAATCTAAATGGATGAACTGCATCCACGTAAGAGGGACAGAAGCAGAGATTGCAGCATTAGAAGCATTGCAAATTGTAGATTATATAGAGTATGCAGATCGAAGTATAACAAGACAATCTACTCCTTTTGAGTTTTTAAAAGATGATCTTTTAACTCAAGAATCACGAGTTTCATTTAATTACGGAGCAACAGATAATCAAGTGACTATGCTCTCTGTAGATGAGTTGCATGAGCAAGACTTTACGGGCGCAGGAATGGTAATTGCAATTATGGATTCTGGATTTCCAGGAGTTGATGTGAATGAAGGGTACTCAAGATTGAGAAATGCAGGAAATTTACTAGATGGATACGATTTTGTAGGAAGAAACGACGATGAGTTTGAATTTTCAAATAGTAGCCACGGAACTAGAGTAGCAAGTGACATTGTAGGTTTTATAGAAAACCAATTTGTAGGCACAGCTCCAGATGCAGCTATCTATTGTTTTAGAACAGAAGATGTGGCAAGTGAGAATCCAGTAGAAGAATCTTACTGGGTGGAAGCTGCAGAAAGAGCAGATAGTCTAGGGGTAGATGTTATAAATACATCACTAGGATATAGAACCTTTGATAATCCTAATTATGACTACATCTACGATGATATGGATGGAGAGACTACGTTCATTTCTAGAGGAGCAACGCTTGCATTTGAAAAAGGAATGCTAGTAGTAACTAGTGCAGGAAATAGTGGCACAGGAATGATAAGTGCACCAGCAGACGCTGTTGGTTCCTTTACTGTAGGAGCTGTAAATGCCAGTGGTGATTATGCTAGCTTTAGTAGTATAGGACCGTCAAGTGACGGTAGGATAAAGCCAGACGTAGTAGCAAAGGGAGCGGGAAGTGCAGTTATAGATCAAAATAATAACATTATTACAAATAATGGAACGAGCTTTAGTTCGCCAATAATGGCTGGAGCAATAGCTAGCTTTTGGCAGGCAAATCCAGAGCTTACAAATGCTCGTATAATGCAGCTCGTTCGGGAGAGTGCTAGTATTTATGATAACCCTACTGCACAGTTAGGGTATGGTATTCCAGATTTTGGTGCAGCATTAGAAGAGGTTTTAAATACTGCAACGTTTAATGAAGCTCAAGAGTTTAAAGACTATCAAATTTTACCTAATCCAGCATCTGAGATGGCAGTATTAGTATTGCCTAAGGAAGTAACTCAAGTTGATGTGACCATTTTTGATATTTTAGGTAAGAAGATCACAACCAAACGTATGTCACAACAAGTAAATGCCCTTCCTATCTCAACACTTAGAAAAGGAGTTTATCTCATTCAAATAAACGATGGAACTTCAATCGTTACTCAAAAATTTATAAAAGCATAATGAATAGAATTACATCCCTATTTAACGTTAAGTATCCACTAGTACAAGGTGGAATGATATGGAACTCTGGATGGCGTCTCGCAAGTGCTGTGAGTAATGCTGGAGGTCTAGGATTAATAGGAGCAGCGTCTATGTATCCAGATGTTTTAGTGGAGCATGTAGAGAAGTGTAAAAAAGCAACCAATAAACCTTTTGGGGTAAATATACCTATGTTATATCCTAACATAGAAGAGCACATGAAAACGGTAGTAGACTATAAAGTCCCTATTGTCTTCACGAGCGCCGGTAATCCAAAACTATGGACTAAAGAATTAAAGAAGCACGGAATAAAAGTTGTTCACGTAGTAAGTAGTGTGAAGTTTGCCTTAAAATCACAAGAAGCAGGAGTAGACGCAGTAGTAGCCGAAGGTTTTGAAGCTGGAGGTCACAATGGTAGAGAGGAGACTACAACATTCACGCTTATACCAATGGTGAAAGAAAAGTTAGATATCCCTCTTATTGCGGCGGGAGGTATCGCAACAGGTAGAGGTATGCTTGCAGCGATGACTTTAGGTGCAGACGGTGTGCAAGTAGGAAGTCGTTTTGCCGCAAGTGAAGAATCTAGTGCGCATCAATTATTTAAACAAGCAATAGTCGATACTCAGGAAGGAGATACCGTATTAACACTTAAAGAACTTGCCCCTGTAAGACTTATAAAAAACAAATTTTATGAGCAGGTAGCAGAATTATATACTACGGCACCATCAAAGGAGCAGCTCTCACAATTATTAGGACGTGCACGTGCAAAGCGTGGTATGTTTGAAGGAGATCTTGAGGATGGCGAACTAGAAATAGGTCAGATTTCTGGACTTATACATGATATAAAGCCAGCAGGGCAAATAGTCTCAGATATGATAACAGAATATACGCAAGCAAAGAACGCTTTAATCAATTTTGATAACTGGTAGTTTTGTTTAAACAAACTAAAAAAAACGCTCTGGTTTACCAGAGCGTTTTTTGATTTATAGTAAGATAGAGTAGAGTCTAGCTACTCTTTTTTACATATTGAGTAACAATGACAACTTGTTGGCCTTGTATACGCCCTTCTATGTGTTCAGGATTATCATGTACAAGATTTATATTACGCATAAACTCTCCGCGTTTTGCAGTAAAGTTGGCTCCTTTTACGTCTAGATCTTTAATTAAAACTACACTGTCACCGTTAGCCAGTCTCGTTCCATTAGAATCTTTATGAATGACGGTGTTTTCATCTTCCTCTATGTGCTCTCCAGTAGCTTTTGCCCATTCAAGCGTTTCTTCTTCTAAGTACATCATGTCAAGAAGATCTTGTGGCCAGCCTTCTTTACGTAATCTCGTAAGCATACGCCACGCGACAACTTGTACTGCAGGTTCTGTGCTCCACATGCTATCATTGAGACATCTCCAGTGATTTGGATCTACCTCTTCTGGATTGTTAATCTGGTTGATACATGTTTTGCAGGCAAAAATATCATCTTCTCTTGGTTCCACGATAAATGGAGAAAGATCGTACTCGTTACTACATAGTTCACAAATGGTGGTGCGTTTATTAAGTTCTCTTAAGCTCACAGTACTCGATTTATAGGTTGTAAAAGCAAATTAATTTGCTGTCAATTTAAGGCATTACCTTGATAGTGCTGCGAAGTAACAAAATTTCCATCTAAGGTGCTTTATTCCCTACGCTCTTTTTCTTGTTTATAGATTTCACGGCCTAGTTGCGCGAGAAAAGGGATACCTATATTTTCATACTCATAGGTATCATCATTAAAAATTGCATTCTCATTTACTAAAATAGTTGCAGAGAGTATAAAGCGAATGTCATTCTCTGTGTCAACAATATATGCAGTCTCTGTAAGCGTTCCATATGCATATCCCACTTTATTGTAAATTTTGATATTGCTAGGTATATCATCCTTTGAGTCTCCATACATGAAAAACTTAACGTAACTATCATAATACTCTGGCGAGGTATATTTTGCCTCCCTAGGTAGTGCTTTCATTGCAGATAGTAAGCGAGTTCTACTTTCTTCGGAGAGGTCAAATCGTTCTGCTGCGGGAAAGACTTCTGGGGCTATAAGCTTTTTGATTAGTACATGTTGCTCTTCTAGTGGGAAGTAGTTTTTCTCGCTAAAGTTCATTGGAGATTCTTTTAGAACTCCATCTTCTATATATCCTTTGCCTTTGTTAATTCCTTGTATAGTAACTGGATTGATATCGCTATCTGTTTGATTTTTTAATTCAATCACGTCTTCTGTATATCCTGGAAAAAATCGAATATTGCTCCTGCTAGCTTTATCAGCTTCTGGCGTAGATAATCTGTGGACGACACGGGTGTTGTTTAGTCCTTTTTCGCGTAAGCGGTTAGTAATATAATCTCTACCTAAAATCTCATAAAGCCTGTTGTAGGATTCATTATCACTTACTGCAAAAATCTGTCTAATATCGTCAGACACTGTGTGGAGGTTGTCGTCATCACCTATAATATATGGTGTGTCAAGGTTGAGGTTCTCATCTGCATCCATAAACTCTGCTGCTAGTAGGGCTACAGGTAGTTTTATAGTGTTTGCTGGATAGAAATACTGATCAGTATGTACGTTATACTCGTAATCTGTAAATATCATTTCGCCATTGCTTGACGTGTCGATCTGTGTAAATAATATTTGTACTTCGTGTCTTTTAATATCGCTTACAACGGTTTTTATAAGCTCGTTTTTTGAGCTTAATGCTGTCTCGATAGGATTGCTGCAACTTGCAAATATTAATACTATAAATACCCAATATTTCATAGTATAAATGTACTGAGTATTCATAAAAAAGACCAGCTGTTTGCTGGTCTTTATGATAGTTTTATGTGTGATTATTCTTTGAGAATAACTTGGTTACTTATGAGGTCTTCAAAGGTTTCTCGTTTACGTATTAAATGCGCTTCGCCGTTTTTGATCAACACCTCTGCAGGTCTGTAGCGACTGTTATAATTGCTCGCCATCGTAAAGCAATACGCACCTGCATTATCAAATGCTAGAATGTCACCTTCAGAAATTTCTGAGATACGACGGTTATTTGCAAAAGTATCTGTCTCACAGATGTATCCCACAACACTATAAAAACGTTCTCTCCCTTTTGGGTTACTTATATTGCGTATTTCATGCTGGCTTCCGTAAAGCATAGGTCGTATTAAGTGGTTAAACCCACTATCCACTTGAGCAAACACTGTTGAGGTCGTTTGTTTTACCACATTTACTTGTACAAGAAATTTACCTGCTTCGCTCACAAGGAATTTACCAGGTTCAAAGGTAAGAGTGAGGGGTTTTCCGTACGCTTTCGCGAAAGCGTTAAAACGTTTACCTAATTTCTCTCCTAGTTCCTCTATGTTAGTCTCAATGTCTCCTGCTTTATAAGGTACTTTAAAACCGCTACCAAAATCAATAAAAGTAAGGTCGCTGAATTTTTGTGCAGCATCAAATAATATTTCTGTAGCATATACAAATACATCAATATCGAGAATGTCACTTCCAGTGTGCATGTGAATTCCATTGATATTCATCCCTGTATTTTCTACGATACGAAGTACATGTGGTAGCTGGTGAATACTAATCCCAAATTTACTATCGATGTGTCCTACAGAAATGTTAGTGTTTCCACCAGCCATCACGTGAGGATTCACACGGATACATACGGGTATTTGAGGATGCTTTGTCCCAAATTGTTCTAGTATAGAAAGGTTGTCTATATTAATTTGTACACCCATTTGTGCCACTTCCTCTATCTCTGCAAGCGATACGCCATTAGGTGTAAAGATGATGCGATCTGGAGTAAAGCCAGCAAGAAGGCCTAGTTGTACTTCTTGAATAGAAACAGTGTCTAGTCCAGAACCCAAGCTCTTTAAATGCTGTAATATAGAAATGTTGCTTAAAGCTTTTACGGCATAGTTAAGTCTTAACTGTTTTACATCCTTAAATGCATTAGTAAGTCTATTATATTGTGTCGTAATAGTCTCTGCATCGTATACATAAACTGGACTTCCGTGGGTGTTGACCACGTTTAAAAGATCTCTGTTTTTCATCTTAACGTATTTAAAGCAAAATTAGAAGAGTTTTGGAAATTGATAAGATACAATGTCAATAAATGTTGAACAATAAGGTTAAAAATTGTTCATTATATAACAGTGAGCAGAAGCTTTCGTATTTTTCATTGATAAAACTGAGTTATGACTACAGCAATTTTACCTATGTTCCCTTTAGAAATGGTTGCCTTTCCTGGCGAGCCGCTCTCTTTACATGTGTTTGAAGATAGATACCAGCAATTATTACAAGATTGTGAATCTGGAGGTATCACCTTTGGTATTCCCACTTATATAAATAATAGTCTTGCCTATGGCACAGAAATGGAAGTTACACAGGTGGTAAAACGATATCCTTCTGGAGCTGCAGATATTATCTGTAAGGGCTTGAGGGTTTTTAAGCTTATGAACTTTTATAATACGATAGGAGAACGACTATATGCTGGAGGTGAGGTTACATTTATTGAGGAACGTCAAGAGCCATCTTCTTCTCGTAAAATAAGACTTATCACATTGCTTTCTGATTTTTATGATGAGCTCGATATGAAAACGCCAGAAATTAATGTCAATACCATACGAAGTTTCACACTTGCTCATAAAATGGGATTGACCTTAGAGCAAGAATATGAGTTGCTACAAATTCCTTCTGAAGATAGACGATTACAATATCTCATAGAACATCTAGAGATAGCATTACCTACGCTTAAATCTGTAAATAGGACTAAAAGACTAATAGCTCTTAATGGGCATTTCAAAAACTTTGATCCTCTAGACTTTGAGGATTATAACATACAGTAATTAAGTCAAGATATAGAATATCCCATAATTGACCATATAATTGCGAAATCCTTAATAGTTGTAAAATTATTAAGGATTTTACATATAATATTATGATTTTATTTGGCTTTTTTACAAGTAAATACTGAGTATTCACTAGATTTTTTAAAACTATAGTAACTTTATGGGTTTTCAATCTGCTGCTTTTCAAGTGGTTGATTCCCAAAAAAGGATTCCCTTTATTGCTTTGCGAATAATTATGCTATTTAAATGATTATTTGATAAAAATATTAGCGAAAACGTTATAGTGGTATGATTACTATATTTTAATTGTTAAAAAGAGTTAAATTTGGATCAAATGTTAACCCTTATAAACAATCCAAATGAAAAATCAATTCAAATTTAGTGCAATGGCTATCGCGATGATGGCTATTACATTCACATCATGTGAGAAAGAAACAGAAGAAGCAATCGAGAATGATCTTGTAACTGAAGAGCTTGTAGCAGAAACTAGAGAAGCTGTGACTGATGCAGGAATTTTAGGTAAAATTAGAGAGGACCTTAAACTTGATGCAGGTGCAGTAACAAAAGGAGATTTCCACCTTCCTGATGGAACTGTACAAGAACGTATCTATATAGGTGAAGATATTGTTGTGACAGCAAAGGAGCTAGAAGAAATGACAGCAAACCAAGATACAAGACAGTTTAGATCAAACAACCTTGTAACTGGAGCAAACAGAACAGTAGATATCATAGGTTATACTGGTAATGATAACTTCGGACTTTCTTCAAAAGGCCGTACTGCATTAGAGTGGGCTGTAAATAACTACAACCGTATCTCTGGATCTGCATTACGTTTCCGTCTTACATTTGGAACTAACTTCAATAACAGTGATATGGTAGTGTATGACAACACTGCAAATAATCCTGGTCAAAGTGGAGGTGTAGCTGGTTTTCCAAGTGCACAAGGACTTCCTAATAAGTTTGTACAGATTTATGGTCTTGAGGGATCATCTACAAACGTAAATGAGCACGTAATCACACACGAGATAGGTCACTCTATAGGTTTCCGTCACTCAGATTACTATGATCGCGCGAGCTGTGGAAGCGGTGGAGGTGAGTCTGCTGGATCTACAGGAGCAATACAATTACCTGGAACTCCAACAAGAGATTTTGACTCTATCATGCAAGCTTGTTTCTCAAACAATGAGGATGGTGAATTCAGCTCAAATGATGTTACTGCGTTAAGAGCTATGTACTAAGAGCTATAGTTTACCCACACTATAGGTTAATAATTAAGCACCTCGTCTGTAAAAGGCGAGGTGTTTTTTTTGTGTAACGCTTTCGCGAAAATGTGATAGATCTTACTTAATCTCTTCGCGACCATCTGCATGCAGGGCAAAACGCCCACGTTCTTTATGGTGCGTATGATCATAAGAACTCCAAGGCCAGCCACCAAAAGCCGTCTTTCTAAATTCGGTGATGGCTTCATGAATTTCTTGAGGGTTGTTCATTACAAAAGGTCCTTGTTGAGCAATTGGCTCATTTATAGGTTTACCTTGTAAGAGTAGAAAACTTGCGGTGGTGCTGCCGTTTTTTATCTCAAGCTCTAGGTCACTTAAAAGGTCAAGACTGTGATTAACTGGTATCTGATTACCTTCTATAGTTACTTTTTTTCCGCTATAAAAATATAGAGATCTATTTAGTTGAGCAGCTGCTGAGGGTATCTTCCACACAGCGTTTGATTCCATAGTAATGAGCCAGATGGCCACGTGATTACTAGGATCCATTGCCCAAGAATCTGGAGCAGCATCGGGAGCTTTTGTATCATTGTAATCTCCAGATATGAGTTTTATGCTTGTACTTTTTCCATCGTCGTCTTTTAAGTAATGAATAGGAATGTCTTCTTTCCACAGCATTTTAAAATGTGGATCAACCAGCTTATTCTTTTTAGGAAGGTTGAGCCAGAGTTGAAATAATAACAGCGGATTTTCTTTATCATCATTCAGTAGCGGAAACATCTCGCTGTGTTGTACGCCTTTGCCAGCGGTCATCCACTGTACATCTCCATTTCCAAAACGCCCAGCAGCTCCTAGAGAATCACTATGGTCTGCGAGACCTCGCTCTACAATAGTTACAGTCTCAAAACCGCGGTGTGGATGCGCAGGAAATCCCGGTACTGTAGTGCCGTGATACATATTCCATCCATCTGGATGGGGCTCAAAATCCATTCCTAGATTACGTTCTTGTAATGATGCAGCGGGACCTAGCTGCTCATTACCTTTTGGGTAATTATCTAAATGATATGCACAAAAAAGAAATGGATCTTGTGTTTCCCACTGAAAGCCTAGTTGTTTGATTTTTATAATTGCTGTCATAGATGTTTCCTTTTGCTCTTAGTATTACAAAGGTAGGGAGGAATGTTATGTATTGTTAGGTGTTGTGCAATGTCAAAATTAAAATAGAATACAGTCTAATCTTATTTCAAGTGCTAATTTACTTAGAAGCAAGAGGTTCGATTTTAATTGTTTTGCTTTTTGAAGTAATCTTTTAGACTGTTAAAATCCTTTTCACAACTTGATATAATTAACAAAGATTTCTGACGTTATCCTTAAGGAAGAAAGCTAACTTTGGTGAGGTATAAATGATGCGTTTTGCTTTCGCGAAAGCGTGCTTATATTACACTTTTTTAGTCTATTCCTGATAATGATCAGAACACATAAAACAACTCTTAACTATGCATAAAATCAAGTACGTGCTTGTTGCATTATTTTTATATTCAACTATTGCCGTAGCGCAACAATCGGCAATATATACGAATGATCTTGTACAATTTAATAAGGCACTCTCCTTATATAATAGTAAGCAATATCTAGCATCGCAAACTCTTTTTGAGGAAGTAAAAGGAGATACAGATGATACAACTGTAAAAGGTGATTGTGCTTATTACATTGCAAACGCGGCAGTGCGTCTTAATCAGCAAGGGGCAGATGATCTTATGACCACTTTCGTCACAGAGTACCCTACAAGTACAAAGCGCAACAGTGCATTTCTAGATGTAGCTCAGTATTACTTTGATAATGGCAAATTTGCTTATGCTCGTAAATGGTATGATCGCGTAGATGAAAGTACGCTTACAGCTGGAGAAAAGGAGACTTTTTACTTTAATAACGGTTATGCTTATTTTAAAAGTAATCGTTTTGATGAAGCAAAGAAGTACTTAAACCGTGTACGTGATTCAAAAAAATATGGAGCGCAGGCTAAGTATTACATAGGTTTTATGGCTTATGAGGGTGATGAATATGAAGAGGCAAATGAGCTTTTTGAGGAAGTAGAAGCAGAGACAGGAGGAGCATATAATGAGGATCTTGCATACTTTAAAGCAGACCTTAATTTTAAGTTAGGAAAATTTGATGAAGCAATTTCTGAAGGAAAGTCACAGCTAGCAAAGGCAAACCCAACAGAAAAGTCTGAGCTTAATAAAATTATAGGAGAAAGCTACTTTAATCAAAAGAAGTATGCAGAGGCATTACCATATTTACAAGCTTACAAAGGAAAACGTGGTAAGTGGAATAATACAGATTACTACCAGCTAGGATATACTTATTATAAGCAAGGAGATTATGCAAATGCTATCAATGAATTTAATAAAATTATTGATGGGGATAATAGTGTAGCACAAAATGGATATTACCACTTAGCAGAATCTTACCTAAAATTAGATAAAAAGCAAGAAGCACTCAATGCATTTAAAAATGCAAGTGAGATGGATTTTAATGCACAAATTAAAGAAGATAGTGGTCTTAATTATGCAAAGCTGAGCTATGAAATAGGTAATGCATACAAGTCTACACCTGCTGTGATTACAGATTATATAGACGCATATCCAAAATCTCCAGCTAAGACAGAGCTAGAAGCGTTACTTATTGATTCTTATATCACCTCAAAAAATTACAAAGAGGCAATGCGCTTGCTAGAAAGCAATAGCAATTTTGATAATAAGGTAGCTTATCAAAAAGTAGCGTTTCTTTATGGTCTTGATCTTTATAATGAAGGCAATTATCCAGAGGCTGCTGCTGCATTTAAGAAATCTCTTAAAGAACCACGCGATCCATTATATGTGACACGTGCAACTTACTGGAAAGCAGAAAGTGATTATGTTGCAAATGATTTTAAAGAAGCGATTATAGGGTACAAGCAGTTTTTAAATAACAATAATGCTGCAAATACTCCAGAATATCAAGACATCAATTATAATCTTGCTTACGCATATTTTTCTGATAAGCAGTATGAGCAAGCAGCGACAGTTTTTGAGTCGTATGCTGCAAGTAATGTGCAAGATCAAACTAAACTTAATGATGCGTACTTACGTCTAGGTGATAGCCGTTTTATAAGTAGTAAGTACTGGCCTGCACTTGAAGCCTACAATAAGTCTATAGCGCTTAATATGACAGATCAAGATTATGCGACTTTTCAAAAATCGATGAGTTACGGTTTTATTAAAAAGGATGAGGACAAAATAAACGGACTTCAAACTTTTTCGACCAAGTTTCCAAGTTCTACCTATCGCGATGATGCACTTTATGAATTAGGTAACATCTATGTATCTCAAAACAAAAATGATCAAGCAATTACTGCTTATGATAAACTAGTAAGAGATTTACCTGGTAGTTCTTACGTGTCAAAAGCAATGCTTAAAAAAGCGTTGATACTTGATAACAAAAACAAGTCAGACGAGGCACTCGCACTATTACGCAAGGTAGCTGGAGATTACCCTGGGACTCCGGAGGCATTGCAAGCAGTGACTACAGCAAAACTTATTTATATAGACCTAGGTCGTGTAGATGAATATGGTCAATGGGTGAGTACACTAGATTTTATTGATGTGGAGGATGCAGAGCTTGATGATGCTGCTTACGCTTCGGCAGAGAAGCGATATGTGGAGAATAATGTAGGTCAAGCAGAACGACTTTTTGAGTCATATTTGAGTGACTATCCTAATGGGCAGCATGCATTACAGGCGCATTTTTATTTAGGACAGCTCGCTTTCGCGAAAGCGGAATACAAAAAAACAATTCCGCATTACCAATTTGTTATTGCAAAGGAGCGCAGTGAATTTACAGAGCAAGCACTTGCACGTTTAGGACAAGTATATCTTACAGATAAAAACTACACATCGGCAATTCCTGCGTTAAAACGACTAGAAACAGAAGCAGACTTCCCACAGAATATTGTTTTTGCTCAGTCTAACCTCATGAAATCTTTTTATGAAGGTGAAGACTTGATAAAAGCAGTAAGCTATGCCGAAAAGGTACTTGGAAATGCAAAAATTGATAATGCAGTAAAAAGTGATGCGCAAATAATAATTGCTCGCTCTTCTATAAAAACAGGGGATAAGGCAAGAGCTAAAACAGCATACGCCGAGGTTCAAAAAATTGCTACAGGTGCACTAGCAGCAGAGGCTTTGTATTATGATGCCTACTTTAAAAATGAGGCTCAAAACTTTGAAGCATCTAATGTCGCAGTGCAAAAACTTGCTAAAGATTACAGTGGTTTTAAAGAGTATGGGGCAAAAGGTCTTGTGCTTATGGCAAAGAACTTTTATGCACTAGGAGATGCATATCAAGCAACATACATTCTAGAAAGTGTAATTACAAATTTTGCAGATTATCCAGAAACTGTAGAAAAAGCACGTGGCGAACTAGCAATTATTAAACAAGCAGAAGGAAAAACAAATGCCTCTGTAGAAAAAGGGTAGTTGTTGATTAATACATCAACATATCACTTGCTTTATAAATAAGACAAACGTCTAACGAATTAAGACAATACATTATATGAATCGTTCATTCAATAAATTATATAACTTAGGACTTGTTGCATTTGCAATGCTTTTTGTTCAAGTAGTTACTGCACAAGAAGAAGAGTCTACCATAGGTACAGAAGTGGTAAACGTTGTGAAGGCGTATACTCCTACCATAAGTGATGCTTTTAAAGTAAAAGCGACTCCTGCGCTTAATGACTCTATCACTACAGCAAAAAAGAAGGTGACTTATAGCATCTTTTCTGTGCCTGTAGCGAGTACGTTTACTCCAGCCAAAGGCAAAGCTGCCGTAGTAAAGAAAACTAAAAAAGAGAAGTTGTATGATAACTATGCAACTGTTGGTTTTGGTAGCTATACATCTGTTTTAGCAGAGCTTTATAGTAATTTTCAAATAAGCCGTACAGAGGATTTTGGTGTCTTTTTAAACCATAATTCTTCTCAGGGCGGAATAGACGGTACTGTAGTAGATGATTATTTTTATGATAGCAGACTTAATTTAAGTTACGGAGCGCGTGAGCGTGATATGACATGGAGAGCAGATCTTGATGCAAAACATCAAGTATATAACTGGTATGGAATTCCTGAGGAACTTAAGACAATTAATGGAGCAGGTAACACGCCTTTATTTAATGAAGATTTTGACGTGTCTCATTCTTTTCTCACAGCAGGATTAAATGGTAGTGTGAGTTTGCAAGATTCTTTCTTTAAAAAAGCAAATACTACGTTGAGGTACTTTGGTGATGATCAAGATAGCGGCGAACTTAGAGCGGTAGTTGCGCCTACATTTGAGTTTCCTATTGCGGGAGAGCTTATTACTACTAAAGTAACAGCAGATTATGTAAGTGGTTCTTTTGACAACGCATTTGGTACCGTAGATACAGAAATCAACTATAGCTTTCTTAATGCTGGGATTAATCCAAGTCTTGTAATTTTAAGAGATGATCTTGAGGTGACTTTAGGAGTAGAAGCAATGGTGTCGCTAGATACTGAGGCAAGTGAAACAGACTTCTTTGTGTATCCAAAAATTACAGCATCTTATAGAGTGGCTGGAGATTATTTCATTGCGTATGCAGGACTTGAAGGCGGATTACAGCAAAATAACTACCATGATTTTGCACAAGAAAACCCTTTTATATCACCTACACTTACTATCAAGCCAACAGATAAGCAGTATGACGGTTATTTAGGAATGAAGGGTAAATTATCTGAAGCCTTGAGTTATAACCTACGAGCAAGTTATACGGCAGAGAGTGATAAGGCTTTATTCATTCACAATCCATACTCGCAAAGCGGTAATGGCTTTGGTGCAAATGGATATGCAAACGGAAACTCTTTCTCAATTGCTTATGATGATATTAATACAGTAGGAGTATTTGCAGAGCTTAATTTTGATGTGAATGCAAACTTTAAAATGAAAGTAAACGGTCAGTATTATACTTATAACACAGATAGCCAGCAAGAAGCTTGGAACCTTCCAGACTTGCAAGCATCTGTCTTTGCAGATTACCAGATTACAGAAAAATGGTTTGCCGGAGTAAACTTATTCTTCATGGGAGAACGCAGTGATTTAGTATCTAGTAACGACCCTGCAGATCTTTTGATTACAAATACAGTGGAAACCCTAGATAGCTATTTTGATGCAAATGCTCATGTGGGCTATCGCTTTAATAATCGCTTGTCTGCATTTGCTCGTGTAAATAACATTCTAGACAGTAATTACGAGAAATGGCTTAACTATGAAGTGCAAGGTCTTCAAGGAATGGTGGGAGCTACTTATAAATTTGACTTTTAAAAGCAACCTTTCCACAAAGAGTGCATCTTCCATATAAACCCCTAAGGTTATGAAGAGATTAATAGGTGCGCTAGCATTCATTATTATGTTGAGTTCTTGTAGTAGTGATGTAGACAGTGCACTAGCAGATTGCAGTGCAGTATCTTGTGCGTCAGGTAATATAATTATACAATTCTTAGATACCGAAACCGGAGAAGATGTGTTCTTTAACGATACATATTCTTTTGATGAACTAGTAATTACAGATGTGTCCAACAATGCAGATTTCCCTTTTTTTACGGGTATATCTGATGAGTCACAAATGGCTCAAGTAGCACTTAATGCTTTTTCTGAAAGTCGCTCTAATGTAGTGTTGCGTATAACAGTTCCTGATGGTTTTGAAACAGATTTGTCTTTTGACGTGGAGTTTCAAGAGGGAGAGTGTTGTAATGTAAACAACTACTCTGATGTACAGTTTTCAAATGTTGAAAATGTAGTACAGAGTCAGGGTGGTTTTTTCTATAATGTATATCTTTAAGCCAGTCTGTTATTAAGATAGTAGCAGTTATTTAAGATATTAGAGACTATTGAACAATAATTGGCACTGCGAACTTTGTAATCACCAGCGTAAAAACTTACGTGAGGGTTCTATTTGTAATCTCACAAAACGCAAACCAGACTTTAACCGTACGTGCTCAAAAAAGCTATTTTCTACAAAATTCAAAAACAGGCTAAGGGAGGTGAACGTTGTTTACCAGCATACTATTAAAGATAAGTGGTGGAATTATAGCTATACAATACTATTTGGGTTGTTGGGAGTAGGCCTTTTTGGGTTATCTGCATATTCTCTAAGTTATGTTTCAGAGATGCACTCTTCACTAGCTCCATCAAATGCACATGCCCTCAAGTTGTATCTCATTCCGTTTATAATTTTTGGTGTTGCTTTAAAAGTTTTATCACAAGCTATTGGCATGTACAATATGTACATCTTGAAAACTCGCGAAGCGAAGCTCAAAAAAGATAGAATAGACGCAGTTCTGGAGCTGTATTACATTACATATGATTTAGAGATTGATCTTCACCGCAATTATAGGTCACCACAAGATGCAAAAGTTGATCTTGAGGTTCATAATCTTAGATAAAAACTATCAACGTACTAGGAGTCTTTTGTATTTTTAAACAAAAAACCAACGATGCGTAAAATTCTATATTCTTTAGCAATTCTTCCTTTATTATTCTCTTGTGACACCAAGCAATCTGTAGACCTTATTGTTACAAATGCAAATGTGTATACGGTAGATAACGCTTTCGCGAAAGCGGAATCTTTTGCAATCAGAGATGGGAAATTTATAGCAGTAGGCACGTCTAACGACATTACCGAAAAGTATGAAGCTGCTGAAACAATAGATGCTACAGGAAAAACTGTGTTGCCAGGACTTATAGATGGTCACTGTCACTTTTATGGACTCGGTCAAAACCTCCAAATAGCAGATCTCGTTGGCACTGAAAGTTATGATGAGGTAATTGCAAAAGTGTCTGCCTTTGCAAAGGCAAATCCTGATGCAACTGTGTTGAGAGGAAGAGGATGGGATCAGAACGATTGGCCTGTAAAAGAATTTCCTACAAAAGATAAGTTAGACGCTTTATTTCCAGATGTTCCTGTTGTTTTAGAA
The DNA here is from genome assembly GCA_913060645.1 of uncultured Dokdonia sp. Classification (GTDB taxonomy): domain Bacteria; phylum Bacteroidota; class Bacteroidia; order Flavobacteriales; family Flavobacteriaceae; genus Dokdonia. The sequence goes on from CAJXSW010000029.1 coordinate 21,934, forward strand.
CGTGTGGATGGTCACGCATATTTAGTAAATCAAAAAGCGTTAGATCTTGCTAGTATAGATGCTTCTACAAAGGTAAGTGGAGGAGAAGTAGTACTTGTAGACGGTAAAGTTACTGGTGTTCTTATCGATACACCGCAAACATTAGTTGACGCAGTATTACCACAACCTAGCACTGCCGAAAGTGCTCAAGTGTTACTAGAAGCACAGGAGCTTTGTTTTTCTTACGGTCTTACCACTGTAAATGATGCAGGTCTTAATAAAAATATTGTAGAACTTATAGATAGCCTTCAGCAAGCTGGAAGTTTGCAAATGAGAGTATATGCAATGTTATCTAATAATGAAGAAAATCTAGATCACTACCTAACTACAGGAAAAGTAAAAACAGATCGTCTTAATGTACGTTCTATTAAGGTTTATGGTGATGGAGCTCTTGGTTCTCGTGGAGCGACAATGCGTGAGGCTTATAGTGATAAGGATGGACATTTTGGAGCGATGATCACACCATCTGAAGAGATGAATGATCTTGCAAAGCGTATCGCCGCAGCAGATTTCCAAATGAATACACATGCCATAGGTGATAGTGCAAACGTAGTCGTACTAAGAGCTTATGAAAAAGTGCTAGCTTCTAAAACAGATCCAAGATGGAAAGTAGAACATGCACAAATAGTATCAAGAGAAGATTTTGATGTTTTTAGTGATAAGATTTTACCTTCTGTACAGCCTACACACGCGACTAGCGATATGTACTGGGCAGAAGATAGAGTAGGAGCAGAGCGTATCAAAGGAGCTTATGCATACAAAGACTTATTAAATCAGTCAGGTATTGTAATCCTAGGAACAGATTTTCCTGTAGAGCAGGTAAGTCCGTTTTATACATTTTATGCATCTGTTGCTCGTAAAGATTTAAAGCAATATCCAGAAGGTGGATATCAAATGGAGAATGCACTTACTAGAGAAGAAACTTTAAAAGGAATGACAATCTGGGCTGCTTATTCAAATTTTGAAGAAGACGAGAAAGGAAGTATTGAAACTGGAAAGTTTGCAGATTTCATCATCATGGATGAAGATATCATGACGGTAGAAGAGGATAAGATTCCTAACTTAAAAGTCGCTGCTACGTATGTAGATGGTGCAAAAGTGTATCAGCAGTAAACGATACTACTTTACAATCTAGGTGAGACTCGCAGTTTTTATATTAATTACAATCACACTATAATTCTATGAGCTTCCTTACCGCAGCATGGCGCCAGCTTGCTTTTATAAATTATGAAGTAAATCCAGCTCTTTTAGAGCCATATGTCCCTTATGGAACAGAGTTAGATTTTTATGAAGGTAAATGTTACGTGAGTGTCATTGCCTTTATGTTTATGGATACACGTATTAAGGGTATTACAATTCCGTTTCACGTAAATTTTGAAGAGGTGAATCTCCGTTTTTACGTGCGTAGGAAAGATGGTGGTATTTGGAAGCGTGGAGCGGTATTTATAAAAGAAGTAGTTCCTAAGCCTGCAATTTCTATTGTTGCAAATGCACTTTATAATGAGAGCTATGAAACCTTACCCATGCGACATGAGTGGGAGACTACAAGTGAGCATCGAAAGGTCTCATATGGATGGAAAAAGGATGGCACGTGGCAGTCTATTAATATAGAGGCCGCTGTAGCTTCACAAGCTATTGAGAAGAATAGTGAGATGGAGTTCATATCAGAACATTACTGGGGATATGCGAGTCCTTCTAAGTTTAAAACTAATGAGTACGAGGTAACGCACCCGCGATGGAATCATCATCCTATAAAGAAAGCAACGTTTGATATTGACTTTGAGGCGATGTACGGTGCTAAATTTAGTTTCCTACAAGCGCAGGAGCCTACTTCTATATATTTGATAGAAGGTTCGGCAATAACGATTGAGGGTAAAACGGTGATTAAGAAATAACAAGCATGGCAGATATACATAAAGAAGCACAAGATCACCTCATCGAGATGGCTTATTATAGAATGCCTTTTGGTAAATACAAAGGTTGGTACTTAGTAGATCTGCCAGAATCTTATTTTGTGTGGTTTAGACAGCAAGGTTTTCCAGAAGGTAAGCTCGGAAGGTTGCTTCAAGAAATGATGGAAATTAAAGTAAATGGATTAGAGCCTATGATCAAAAAAATTCAACAAAAATATCCTAGACCTACTAATTTAAAACGATAGTTAACGTTTTTTTATCTCTTAAGGCTCTTTTTAAATTACTTAGTACGACTTGTGAATTATAAAGATTGCCGGTCTTTTGTGTAAGTCTGGTGCATTAGTTTTCCAGAAAGAAGCACTTTTTGTAACTATATATTCTGTAGGAAGCGTGATATCGCAAGCAATACAAACTTGTGTTTCAGGATGAACAGTATTGCAAATGTCTTCTAGCATCTTATTGTTGCGATACGGAGTCTCAATGAATAATTGCGTTTGTCCCTGCTCAGAAGATAATCGTTCTAATCGTTTCAACTCTTGCTTACGCTGTTGTGCGTCAATAGGTAGATATCCATTAAAAGCAAAATTTTGACCATTCATACCGCTACTCATCATTGCCATGAGTATAGATGATGGACCTACAAGTGGCACAACTTGGATGCCTTTTTGATGGGCAATTTTTACAACTTCTGCTCCAGGATCTGCGACACCTGGAACTCCAGCCTCAGATAGTAACCCTACAGATTCCCCTTGTAAACATGGCTCTAAATACGATGGGAGCTCAGCAATATCTGTGTATTTATTTAATGGGAATAATTTTAATGAGGGTTGTGATTTGCCAGGAGATATCGCTTTAATGGAGCGACGCGCTGTTTTTTCATTTTCTACGATGTACGTATCTATAAATTCTACCACCTTTTTTACTGAGATAGGCATTACTTCTAGTGCGCTTGTGTCACCTAGAGTAGTGGGTATCAGATATAATTTTCCAGTTGCGGTAAATGAACTCATAGGTAAGTAGTTTATAGGTTGGGGTTATCGTATGGGTTGCAATATAAATACATCGTCTCATATGAGCAATATTTACTTTTGCAATGTCTATAATTTCTAACAAGATGTATGATGTAATAAATTACGCTAGTTCCTTTGCGATATGATCGCATGCGGTATCCAGCATTTCATATACTCTCTCAAAGTCTTCTGCACTTCCATGATATGGATCTGGAACATCTACTTTTTCTCCATGAAACACTACATCGAGAATCATCACTACTTTACGGCGCTGCTCATCTGAAGTTGTTTTGGCTAGCACATCTTCCAGATTGTTTTGATCCATCACATAAATATGATCAAAATCATTAAAATCACTTTGAGATAACTGTCTCCCTCTAAGTCCTGAGATATCCACACCATGAGATAATCCTACTTTTACGCTCCTAGGATCTGGCGGATTACCAACGTGCCAATCTCCTGTACCCACGGAGTCTACATTGAAAAGAGTTTCGTCTAGTTTAGATCTTAAAATACCTTCGGCTAGCGGAGAGCGGCATATGTTTCCTAGGCAAACCATTAAGATCTTTGTAGTGGTGGGAGCTTGTTCGTTCATTACTCTAAGGTACTTAATTTATATACGCTTTCGCGAAAGCGTAATAAAATACCGATAATAAAAAACCCTGACCATCTGGTCAGGGTTTTAAAATTAAAGTAAAATATGCGAATTGAGGTTGATATTTAATTACTCTCCTCTATCTCTTTTTCCTGGGTAAGCTATAGTACCGTGTTCTGCCATATCAAGACCTAATTCTTCTATTTCTTTACTTACACGTAGTCCAATAGTCTTCTTAAGTGCAAATAAAATAATAAATGATAAGCCAATAGACCATGCTGCATACGCCAAAGCACCTAATGCTTGAACGCCTAGTTGACTAGCGCCACCACCATTAAGTAGACCTATTCCTGCATCTCCGTCGATACCCCAAAGTCCAATTACTATGGTTCCCCAAACACCTACAACTCCGTGTACTGAAACTGCACCTACTGCATCGTCAATTTTAAGTTTCTTCTCGATAAACTCTATTGAGAATACCACTAGGATACCTCCTATTAATCCAGCTAAAACCGCTCCTCCAGCGCTCATATTACCACAACCTGCAGTAATACTTACTAAACCGGCAAGGGCTCCATTTAAGGTTTGTGCTAGGTGTGGTTTTCCATACCAGACCCACGTTGTTATTAATGCACCTAGTCCTCCTCCAGCAGCAGATAGATTTGTGATTAATACAACGTTTGAAGCTCCTATAGCATCTGCTCCACCCCAAGCGAGTTGAGATCCACCATTAAAACCAAACCATCCTAACCAAAGAATAAATACACCTAGAGTGGCTAGTACTTGGTTGTGTCCTGGTATTTCAAATACTTTTCCATCGACAAATTTTCCAATACGTGGTCCTACTAATATAGCAGCAACTAATGCAGCCCATCCACCTACAGAGTGTACAATAGATGATCCAGCAAAATCAATGAAGCCTAGGTTAGATAACCAGCCTTCTCCTTGCCATTGCCATCCTCCTGAAATAGGATAAATAACGGCTGTCATTATTAGAGAGAATATAATGTATGTAGAGTATTTTGTTCTACCTGCAATTGCTCCAGACACGATGGTTGCAGCTGTTGCAGCAAACATTGTTTGGAAGAAAAGATCTGCGCCTTCTCCTTGAAAAAGACCACTCCAGAAAAACCAACCGTTAGAAGTGTCTCCATACATCAGAGAGTATCCTACAATCCAGTATGTTAAAGAACCTACGCAAATGTCTAGTAGGTTTTTCATTGCAATATTTACGGCATTTTTAGAACGTGTCATTCCAGATTCTACTAATGTGAATCCGGCTTGCATAAAGAATACTAGTATACCAGATAGTAGCATCCAAAGCATTCCTATGTCTCCATTAATCGCAGTGATTGCATTTTCTAAATCTTCAGGACTTACAGTGTCTTGTATAAACATGAGATTAGGCATAATTGAGTTTAATAGTTGTATCATAATTAGAGATTAGTTTTATTAGAATTTATAGATACCTGCAATTAGAAATGAAGATAATGAGCTGTTAGGTTCAAGGTCAGTATCAAGGAATGTGTCTTCACTAGCACTGTCTAAGCGAAATTCTGGTTTGATGGTAAGGTCACCTACGGTATAACTTCCAGTAAGAGTAACTGCAAGTACAGATGCATCTCCTTCATCATCATAACCTCCTATGGCTCCAGCACCACCTTCTGCTTCTGCAAAGTATTCTCCTCTCAGTCCTAGTGTAAAAGATTCTGATGTTTTATATTGTGGATATAGCGCAACACCATAAAATGAAGCTCCGTCTGTGTCATTGTATGTTGCGTTAAGACCTAGGTAAAAGTCATCTGATAGATCATGACCAGTAGTAAGATCTACTTGGAATGTACTTTCTGTACTTCCTCCTTGCTTTCCATATAAGAAATTAAGGTAAGTGGTTTTATAACCTAATTGAGCACCTAGTGTGTAATCGTTATCAAAATTAAATTCTGTAGCATCTGTCTGGTTGAGTACACCTACCATAGCGCTCCAATCTTCAGATAAAGTAAAGTCAGCTTTTATACCCGTATGAGAAAATGGTCCATATGAAAACATATAAGACGTTGAGTAGTTAAAGTTGAGAGTAGGAGAGATTACTTCATAACCTAAGAACCTGTCTCTTATACACATCTCCGAGCCCACGAGACGGACTCCTATCTCGT
>CAJXSW010000030.1 GCA_913060645.1 uncultured Dokdonia sp.
TTGTTAAGTTGTGGAGCGTACACTTGCTTTTGCAAAAACAACCAATCTTCCTCCTTAATTAATGATATTTGGCTTCCGTACTTTGCTTTCAATTCCTCCCACTTATTATCTTGACTGAATATTATATATAATCCTTTGCCTAGATATTCTGTGGTTAGTCCATCCCTTAACGCTCCCGTTAGTGTTAAATCGACTGTACCTCCCGCAAGTGGGTTAATTTGCATTTTAAACAGTCTGTATTCTTGCCCCATTTCGCTGCTTGAATACTCGCCTATTGTGGAGCCGTCTGGATTCTCACCCCTTTTAAACTCGTTCGCCTTTGTAGTGAGAATATTTATATCGTCCATTATCACATCAGCTGTAAGCTCTTGCGCTTGGTTAAGCGTTATCCTTTTTAACCCGTCTTTTAGTTTTCCTAGTGTTACTATCATTTCCGCTAAGTTTTAGGTATTTGGCGTGTAGTTTCTTCGCTTGTGCGTCTGTGTTCACTTGCTTTCTAAAGAATCCTAACTGCTCTTCTGCGCTTGTTTTTGCGAAAGCTGGGTAAAGTGTCATATTGTCTATCTTGATTTTCATAATGCTTTATATTAAAAATGCCCCACCCGTAAAGAGTAGGGCATTTTATATTTAACTTAAATTAGGTTACGATACTGTGATCGTTCTTGATCCGCTGTAAAGTCTCTCCGTTACCTCTGCTGCAAATTCTCCCTCTGCACCTAATGAGATAGTCTTTGTACCCGCTGTAAGAGCGTCCACAGTAAGAGTATATTGGCTTGTCGCCGCATCATAAACAACTGCACTAACAGCTTGTCCTGATACTTTAAATTCCTCAATACCCGCTATTTTTGAACTTCTGTTTGCGAATGGTGAAACAGTTACAACTATGCTAGTTTCTGAAGCTGCTGGATTTCCTACTACTTCAATGTAAGAATCTAATGCACCAGCGAAAGCATCTGAAAAGTCAAGTCCTAAATCCTCTTCGCTTACTACTACAACATTTTGGTTGTATGCTTGCGTGTCTGTGAGTTGGATTTTAATCATTGTCTCCCCTGGGTTTTGCCCGTCGTTATCCTTGAAAGGCGCAGTAGTCTGGTGTGACATACGTAAACCTTTTAACTCTGTACCGTCTGCATTAGAATCAAATAAAAGATGTCCCGACTTGAATACTAGGATACAAGATTTTGTACCCGAATGATCGTTAGCCGCTGCTGCTCCATGCCACGCTCTACCGTTTGAATATGTAAAGTCCATTTCAATAAGACCTTTACGAACTAATAGCTTATCGCCACCCGCATAAGTCTTATAAACGTCATCTTCATTTGCCGTAGCAAACTCTCTAGCCTTGTTGAATGGTACAAAGTTTCCTTTTTTGATTTCCGCTAGAATAACCTCTTGCGTTAAATCTCCAGAAGCTGGAAGTGACCAAGTAGAATCCACATTGATAAATCCGTCTGGTCTACCTAATTTTGTGTAACATTCTGATACTTTTGTACCTCTATTTTTTAAACCGCAATTAGCGTTGAAAATTGGTATCATATTTTTCTAAATTTTAATATTTGTTTTTCGCAATTATCTGAAACACGTAACGAGCATCTGTACTCGATTGCATCCCAATAATCAATCGTTTTGTTTTCTCCCGATTCCGAGAAGTTAGGAAGCTTTAAAAACTCGTCGTCATCCCTTGTAAAGTTGATCCGGTTAGACTTTAGAAAGCCGTAACGTAAGTTCTCTAACAAAGGAAATAACACCTTTTTAAAAGATTCATTTAACCTCACATCGTTTAACCTATCTGTTTGATTCTCTCTAGTAGCTAAAAAGAAAACAGCGTTAGTGTTTAAGAATTTACCGTCTCTGTCTATGGTTTCCTTTTGAGGGATGCCCCATATAAGAGGATAAGGCATTTTCTTTAATGCGATGTAACGGTTTAATTCATCTTGTCCTCCCCAATGAAAGTTAATAGGAAACCCGTCGATCTCTGGTAGTTGGTCTACTATGCCTTGTATAGCATCCTCTAAGACTATCATATACCGAACTGATTAGTATTCTCTATCACTTGGAAGTATTGAACCTCGTAAACGTCGTCGTTATCGTTTAAAAACTGATATAAAGACCTATTAGATTTAATGTTCCCGCTGTAATCCAAACCAAAATGCGTACGTGTATTAATTACACGTACTATTTCGTCCTCTCCTTGATACTTTGAGTAAAAGTCCTTAAAGGCTTGTGTCGCTTTTGGTATGCTCGATACCGCTTTGCTATTTTTACCCTCTGGTCGTTCCATCCCGAAAGTGCCGAAGATTTCTGTCTGGTCCTGCAAGAATCTGTAGAAAATGTAAGGGGTGAGCATATCACTAAGACCACCCCACTTTACACTTTTACCTCCTAGATTGTACGTAGTGCCTAAAACAATCTTTTTAACGTTGTCTGGTGCGTTTTCGTAGTCCTCTTGGTTATCTAATATATCTTGATATAATTCTACTCCTAGAGTGTCCTCTAGTAGTTCACGCTCGTATCTATCAATGTAGGATTTAATTAAGATTGTGTTATCCGCTTCATTAGGTGCGCGCTCCGCGTGTGGGAGTACGTACATACCGTTTTGAAAATTTGCGAGCGTTAGGATCATATTACTTTAATTTTACTTTAGCTTTAACGGCTTTCTTGCTTGGCTCTTTTACTGCTCCAGCTTTCATACAAGCTTTTGCAGTGCTTTCCGCCATTTCTAAAGGTGTTCCCTTAGTGTAAGTGCCCCATTTGTCTAATGCTACTTCTACTTTCATTACGCTTTAGCAATTGCAGTTTTAATAGTCGCAATATCATCGTATAAGAATGCTTGCTTGTCAAGTTCTTTTACGAATGCATGGAAACGGCTTTCTCCTAGAATTACGAATTGGTTCGTAATAAAGTCATCGTTTATCAATCCGATTTTCACAGTATAGTCAACATAGTTTGTTGTGTTATACTTGCTCATATCTGCAATAAACACTTTACCTACAGGAATGTCCTCATCTGGTATGATTGTAGCTCCACCAATTACAACTTGATTGTAAAGGCTTGCAGTTGGATATAACGGCTTACCGTCACCGTCTTTTGCGCTTACAAGGTTTAAGAAGAAATCAATAGGGCTAACTCTTACTAGAGAAACTATAAAGTTCATTTCATCCTCATAGTTATGCGTAGTAAATACATCTGTAATACCCGCATTTACTACATCCATGAAGTTAGGATTTTCAACAGCGTTTGCCATTGCTCCAGCTACAAATGTTCTACCGAAAGTAGTTGCACCCATTGGGTTCTGTCCTACACCGTCACCGTTAAGAATTGCCTTTGCTCTTTTTCTGTCGTGCTTCTTACGTAGGTAGTCCGTAGCGATAGATTGTAAGCCCTGAATGTCTTGAACAGATTCGTCTGTTAGTTTTACCCATGCTGCAAGTTTTTTAGGTTGAGCGTAACGTGTCTCAAACTTAAAATCAATTTGCGGCTTAACTGCTCCCTCTGCAACAAATGCATAATCTCCGTCTTTTGGTACAGTCTCTGTATATGGGTATGCTGCTAACGACGTGTTGATGTTGTTAGTCATTCCCCAAACGCTATCAGTACGTAAGTTTACGTTAGATGGTGCCGCTTGTTGAACGCCTACAAGCTCTGGAATACCATTAGGATTTAATGCGCTTCCCGTTGTTAGGCTTTCTGGAGCTTTAACAGTAAACTCAATAAGTCCAGAACCTTGCGATTTCATAGACTTAATCTTTTCATAGTTATCCTCTATGAATTTGTTTACTTGGCTTTTTACTGTGTTCATAAAACCTCCTTTGTTTTTGAGTAGTGAAGTGATTTCCTCTCCTTGCTCTTTTACCGTTGCTTTAAGGTCTATAATCTCTTGATTGTCTTTTAAAGCTGGCATAGCCTTAATAGCATCTTCAATCATTGTACCTACTGTTCCAGAATCAGCCTTATCAGCTACCGCTGTGTTGATTGCTTGAATTTGTTCTGTTTGAAATTTTGCAGTCAGTTCTGCCATTTTGCTCGCTTCTAAGTCTGCGAACTGCTCTTTTGTGTATCCTTCTTTTTGAAGAAATTCTTTCCACTTGTCCATTTTTTAGGAATTTAAATTGATATAAAATTGCTTTGTTCGCAGTGCTTTCGCGGCTGCATCGTTAGCAGAAGTGTCTGTAGACGGCTTCTGTTTATTATCTAGCGTAGGTGTTAGTGAGTTAGAACCCATTAATACTGCGCTTATCTCTATTAATTTAGCTTCTCGTACTACCCAAAACGCACCGATTTCGTCCGCTTTCTCTGGATTTCCTAGTAGTGGGTAAACTTCCGCCCATGCTTTGTTTGCTTCCTCGTCCTCGTATGCTTCAGGACTAACTGCAAAGTCAAGTTTCATGTATCGCATACCTACCGAGTGCTGGTCGACTTCTCCGTTCTTATACTCGTTATAGATACTTTCGTTAAGTTCCTTGCTTACATCTGTATTTCCTATTAACGATTGTGTATAACCGTCTTTATCCACTCCAAGATCCGCCCATAATACTTGCTTCTCTTCTAATGATTTAAACTTTCCCACTTGCGCTGTACGCTCGAACTTGTGATCGTGTAAGTGAAACTTTTTACCACCGTCTGAAATAGTTTTAGACCAATTACCCTTAACGTGTACGTCCTCGTGGCTATCCATCCAATAGTTCGTATTACCAACGATATTGAGATTAATTACACCCGTATCGTTATCCTCTGCCTTATGTGTAGCGGTTTTAACTACTTGCGTAGGTGTAGACCAAGCATCAGCGTATTTTATAGCAGCCTTTTTAATTGCTACGTGTTCCGCTTTATTTTCGAGTACGTCCTTTATTTTCTGAATATCCATCTTTGTAAACTATTTCTTTAGCATCTACTTTGCTTTGCTTCTGCTCTTTAATCTTCTGTACTTGCTCCTTTGTTAGTTTAGTTTTCATTATCTACTGCTATACCAGCAATCTCCATTATAGCACTCGCTAGTGTTGGGTCTTGCACGTTTCTATAAACTTGACTGATTTTTAAAGCTTTATCGGCTTTCTTATCCTCGATTGACTGCATACAAGGCAAATGTTCCAAACTACCCGTTAACGGCTTGTCTAGTCCTAAATCACTTGTTAAAGTGTTGCAGAAGTCGTTAACCTCGTCTTGGATAGTGTTTTGGATGAATGCTATAAAAGAATCTCCGTAGTTCTCGTATTTGGCTCCAGCATCTACTACAAGTGGTAGTAGGTCTTTTGGTATTCCAAACACGTTTAATATCGCTAGTGCGTTGTGTTGTATGCTTTCCGCGATTCCTAGTTGAGACATAGGAATATGTAGTGATTGAACGTCTAGGTTTGAGTTGGTTGCAATAACGTTACCTCTACTCTTAGCGTTACCGTATTGCGCCACCTTGTTTTCAATGTCTCGCTTTTCCTTTGGGTCTAGCGGTTTAGAAACCATCTTACCGTCTGTACTACCCGAAATAATATAAAGCCCCGCCTTACTTAGTGCGTTACGCTCGCTTATTAATGCAGTATCTATGTTTTGAATGTTGCGACGTATGCTGTCAAGTCGTGACGGTGCTGTAAAGAGGTTATTATCCTTAATACCATTTGCAGTATCAAAGAACATTATAACGTCCTCAAACGTTAGCTTTTCCTCCTGGTTGGTTTCGTTGTACTTGAATTGTTGCCCTAATGCGCTTTTTCTCTCTGATCTTGAAAATGTAAAACGAGTAGAGAAATTGTTTTGATAATCTATGCACGCTGGATCAAGGTTATACAGTGCGCTCGGTGTTTGTGTTCCGTACCCCTTAAACGGTCTTATGTAGTTGTAGCCGTAAGCCTTTTTGTTAAGAATGTATTCAGCTAGAAAATCTTGCTTTGACTGTAAGGCGTTCGGATTGTTGAGCAGCTGGATAATCTCGTTATCTTCTGCATCTTCCCCGTCTATCTGAAATTTTACTTGTGATACGTTCTTTGCTATTAATTCATAGCACCCGAAAAGAATAGGGTTGTTAAGTACGCAATGTTTATAGTCTCCTAAATCCCAAGCGGAATTGTTAGAGTTGAGTTCATACCAAACGTTCCCTTGTACGTCTCTTTCGACGTGGGAACGATTGTTAAATAGATTACTTAGCCAGTTACTCAGTTAAGCATATCGAGCATCTCCCTCATAATGTTTGAATTATAGCGCAATATACTAATTTTTATTTAGACTAGATAAGGTTAGTAATTGAATTTATACGTAAAATCTTTTTAGCTGATCTATTCTAAGCTTGACTAATAAATCTATTTTATCTAGTTTTTCAGTTGTTGATTGGTCAAAAAATGCTGTCACCTTATTGTTTTCCTTGTCAAGTATGTACTTAGGATTTAATTGGTTTAGCAATTTTTGCTTTTCCTTATGTAGAAAAATCAACATTTGATCTTCTGCCATAGCTTCATTTATTCCTTGTGACAATTCAAATTGTCTTTTCATATCCCTATCCTTTTTCATCCGTTAAACTAACTCCTTTTAAAAGTCTACCATAGCCTAGAGATATTATTTCCTCTTTAGCTTTGAATATTTCATCCAGAAGATCAATAACTCTATTACTTTTTTCATTCTCTGTCATATCCCTATCTTTTTGATACCACCTATTTTATTTGCGTTTTTTCTTTCTCTTGATCCTATCTAATCAAACTTATCTTTGTGCCACATAAGGCAAAAAACAAAACCTATAGCGATACCGCCTAATAGCATTATAACTTCCATAATTATTTATTTTTATCTTCGTTTTTCACATAAAACTCCATTGTATAAACTTTGTAAAGTTTGTTTGGTGTTATTTTAGGTTCTTTATTTTTCATTGATATTCTAGATACCTTAACCCCGTAATGATCGCCTATTGCTTTTTTTATTGGTTTTATTGCCATTTGTATGTTTTTTATAATTTTTCCTTTAACTCCTTTCCAATTCCGTCTTAACAATCCTATACGAATCGTTTTCGTACTCTTTTAGAGACTTTCTATTGAAGTTGGTATATAGATTGTCTGGCTTTATTCCCGTCGCTTTAGAGAGGGCGGAAATACTTCCGAATACTCTTAGCACGTTTGTCTCTTTGTTGTGGTAGATATAGGGCATTATTTAAGAGTATTAAAATATGTCGTTCCGTATATTTTTGAATGATTAAAACTTACGTAATAAGTATTTGTTCTATATCTCACAGAAATTTTATCTTCTGAAATATGTACTGGAGAAGCGTAATTGTCAGTATCTAATCCGAAACCTTTACAAAAACCTTTTAAGCTGTTTAAAGATTCTTTATTGCTTATCATTTCTTTGATGTAGTTGAAATTGTCTTTGTTGAGTTTCATAATATTTAATTTGTTTCTTTGGTACAAATATAATAAACATATCTGTATTAAAAACTACCACTCGTCGAAAAACTACAAATATTTTAAACTATTTTGTAATTTTAACATTTACATCCACCTATCAGGCACTAAGTCATTAATTAACACCCACAATCCAGCAACACTATCACAAGAATCATCATTAAAGGTCGTGTTCTTTCGGTTTAGTTTCTCGTCTTTGTTGTACGCGAAAAATTCACGCATTGCTTTGTCGTAGTGTGAACCACTTACATAATCATCCCTAAATCTCATAAAGTTACGGACAAACCCGCTATTTTGTAGTATGCGGCTGTGCTTGTTGGCTTGTTGTGAGATAGGATAAGTTATGCAGCCGACGTGATTAACTAGGTTCTCATAGTAGCCACCACCTACACCATTAATCTCAACGCCCATCTGTTCAATCTTATTAGCTACTGCGCTGTATGCTATCTCTGGTATAGTTATCCCTTGATTGTCTTGTGAGAAGTACCAATCTATTATAAATATTTCTGTTCCTATTACTGCGCCTATTGGCATACTCGTGGCATCCGTTCCCCTATCTGCTACGTCGATAAATGCTATTACGTGTTCTATGTTATGGAAATTTAGATCGGATAGCTTAAAACGCTTTATTTGCCCTTTCTCGAATACTGCACCCTCTTTATTTAGTAACCACGCTCCTATGTATTTGTATTGGTAAAATTCCGCATCAGACAAAGCTACTGCATCCCATTGTTTTACCTTATCTGGGTTTAGGTTGTCTCGGTTGTCTAAGTAGGTAATATGGATATTCTCAACGTCAGGGTGTGACGTTGTTGTATAATAAAAGTCTATTCCCTCAAAGGTTATTGTATTTACTACCTCGTGGTCTAAGTAGAATCTTTTGAATACTATGCTCTCATCTGCGTAAGACGGGTTCTGAATCCATATAACTCGGTTCTGTATGCCTTTCTTTCGTATTGAATCGTCTATGTCTGTGAAACTCTTTTCGTCTGTGTAATCCTCTCCCTCTTCAATTACCCAAGTAGTAATGCCTGGCAATGATTTTAGGTTTGCTGTCTGATCTCCAGAACTTGTTTTAATACCACTAAAGAAAATGAATGAGCCCGTACGCTTATTATAGATGTGTGTTTTGGTTATATGGAAATCGTTAATAATTCCTAACCTTTGAAGTGTTCCCGTAAACTCTGGAATAATAGAACGTTCTGCACTTACCATCGTGTAACGAGTAAATAGTATTCCGTGACCTTTCTCGTATGTTAGTCGTGCTATAAATTCGTGTACAGCGTAAGTCTTACCGCCACCACGTCCACCCGTTAAGATGTAATATCTCTTGTCTGAAGTATAAAGAGGTTTAAACTTTGGGTGTATTATTGAGGTTTCGCCCATTGGATTACAGGAATGTTTACTGTAGTTGCCTTTTGGTCGTTGTCTTTTTCGTAACCTCCTAAGTGCTTCATTAACTCAATGATGTTAGCACGTCTACTTGATAGCTTTACCTTATTTACAGAACCCATAGTCATACCTTCCATTCTCATATCTTCGGTGTCTATCGCTTCAATAGCTAACCTTGTGTCCTCTGGTATGTCGTGAATAGATTTTATAGCACCCGTATTGTCGTAAAGTTCTGCTATATCAAAACGAGCCATTTTAGCAAGTAGCGAAACGCATTCGTCTACTGTGATTTTATTACGCTCGCTTATTTCCTTTTGAAGTTCTGTTATGTATTCTTTAATATTAGGTTTAGCAAGGTTTTCAGAAGATATAACATTTGCACTATTTTCAGAGTAGCCTGCACGAATAGCAGCTTGAGTACCGTTAAGATCAATAACGTACTCTTCACAGAATCTTTTTTGCTTTGGTGTTAACTTACTCATGTGTTTTTATCTAAGAAACCTTGCTTAATAAGTAGTCTGTTTGTTCTATTGCACACTCTTCTGTGTTATCTAGTCTTAACTCTTCCTTATCTTCCCAACCTCCATTAATAGCGTCAATATTATACAATCTAAACGCTTCAATAAGTTGCTCCCTTGTATATGTTTTCATACCACTTCCTTTAATTCAGTTCCGTTATAAAAGTCTTTAGATACCCTCTTAACGTCTTTCCCTTGCTTGATAATTATGTGAGTTTTACACTTGGTGCAATACGGCGTTCCGTTGTGTATATCTCCTAGATAGTTATTGCAGTTAGGGCAAAATGTTTTAGGCAGCTTACTCATATGATTTTTAAAAAACTACCCTAAATTAAAACGCTTGTGTCGGATGTGTGTCGTTCGTATTTAGGGCAGAAACTTAAACTAAATAACTTATGAGTCAACAATTTACAACCATTGTCTTAATTTAGTCTAAATAAATATAGCTAGTTATTATGAGTTACTAACAGGTTAGAATTGAGCATAAAAAAAGCTATAGTGTTACCTATAGCTCTTCGTTAATTTTACTTTCGTTTTCCTTATCTACCTCTCGCACTTTCTTGTAGAATCTTATAAGTGCGTTATCGTATCTTGATTTTGCGCTGCTTGTTGCGTAGGTGTCGGCTGAAATATCAAACATATCTGCAATATCTGGATTTTTTAAACCTAACTTTTTTTTGAGTTCTTGGATCGTCATAAGTTTAATCCTCTATAAATTCAACTATATTTTCTTCTGCATCAATAGTAGAGAGCATTGAAGCAACTACTTCATCCCAAGTATCAAAATAAGCATCTTCTCTTTGATCAAAATCATATACTCCAGTTTTCCAAGCGTCGACTAATTGCATATCGTTAGTTTTAGTCTTAATTACTAATTCTTTTTCATTCACATTAAAAGTAGCCTCAATAGCATAGTGTCCGTGACCTGATGGAGATAACTGTATATTCCATAAATTTAAGTAATCTACATTTTCAATAAATCCATCAAATGAAGTTGATAATTGATCTTCAGTTACATTATATTCGTTTGTTGTGAATTGCGTTGTCATAATATCTAGTTTTAGCTGAGTAGGTTACTTCCTTACTACCCTACAAATATAGCTATATAATTACATTACGCAATAGTCAAAGTGTTAAAGTTTACTATATGGATATAAATATTACATTTTTCATTGTCTTATCGCTTGTTTAAATTGCTGCACACCTCCGTAGTGTGCTATTGCTTCGTGTGTATTTTTAAATCCTTTTTCTTTTACTAGAGTTAAAACCTTATTAAATCCGTCAGGCTCTGCTTTTACTTTCTTTTTGCGCCTTTTAAAGTTTGGTGTTAATTCTAGTCTTTTACAAATTAGAGAGTTTCGACCTCTGTTATCTAAAATTTTAAAAGAAAAAAAGCCCACCACTGTTGCGGTTGTGTGGGTACTTATCGCTTCATATACTCGTATATAAATCATTAAGCACTTTTTAAAAGCTCTTTGTTCTCGTAAATATTACCAACTACAATCATATCGCTTTGTACATCTTTTCCGTAAAAACCCCAATTACTTAAATGCAAATCTTTTTCTATGGTTTCTAAATCAAAGCAAGCTATATCTTCATTATAATTTACTACACAATAAATTTCTTGTTCAACCATTTCAGAACCTTCAAACAAAAAAGTATCCATCGAGGAAATATCAACTTCAGTTCTTACTTTAACAATATCGCCTTCATAAATATCATTTCCGTTTTGGTCTTTAACACCAGTAAATTGATTAATTATTCCTTTATGCGAGTATTTAAAAACACTTTCGTACCCTTCCTTTTCAAAGTAACCATATCTATTTTTACCTATTGGTACAGCGTTTTCTATCATTGATTTTTCATTCCAAGCTCTAAATTTTAATTCTCTCATAATTCTGGGTAATTTTCGTTTAAAAATTGTTTTAGTTCTTTAATTTCAATCTCGCAAATAGACAATACGTGAGTATAATCGTCTGTTAAGGTTTTTATAACTAACCATTGATTGTTGATAGCGTTCAGTTTTAAAGTGACGTTATCACACAGTCCTTTTTTGTATAATGCAAATTTTAGTTTTTTACCAATCATTGTATATATTTTAATCGTGAAAGTAATCTATTGATAAAGCACCATTTATGAACGTTCCTACTAATTCACCATATTGACTATAAGCATCAAATTGAATGTGAATTGAATCAGGATATTCAAGTGATTTATCTTCAATCCTTGTTACATCGTTTTTTCCAACTTCAAGAGTTTTTATGCCCTTAGAATTAATACTTGTTACTTTTTTAATTTTGTTACTCATTGTTGTATATATTTTAGTTCGTTCCTCACTAATTTGCCATCGCTCTTTTTTCTTTTAAAACAGATAGATAACACGCTATATAAATCAGTTGCAATCACTCGGATAAATAGGCAACCGCTTCATATAGCTATCCGTTAATGCGTTTGCACATTTCGTTAGTAGACATATTAGGATGATCTAGGATAAACTGTTTCTCCCCCTCGGTGTATTTGCTAGCATGTTTTACATTTACCTTTGCTATCCCTTTTAACTGCATAGAGTATATTTTCTTTTTTACACCGTTGTAAGGCCTGTCAATTATCTTTGCTAGTTCTTTTATGGTTTTGTTTTCGCTTGATGTAATGATCTTTATCTCTTCTTCAGAATACTTTCCCGTTTTCATTAGTCTAGTGCTTTTGATATTGCTTTCTTGGCTATTACGGATGCTTCACGCCTTGCTTCTTTTCCTCCAGCGTTAAGATATATTTGTAATGCTTTTAGTAGTTCTGTTTTTAAATCCTTTTTGTATTCAGATAATACTGTATCGATAGCTATTCCTATAATTTTAGGGTCAGGCATATTTGGACTATCATTTATTTCTCCGTCAAATCTTCTCCACTCGTTGAATTTTACAAGTACTTCTATTGCTTCTTTTTCTTTCATTACGCATTCATTTTTAAGTGTGGTTCTGCTTTGTATTTTAAAAAGTTCTCTAGTTTATCTTCTGGAAGAGATAGTATTTTCTGTAACGTCGGGTTCTTTTGTCGCTCTAACTTTAATTCAAGGCGTTTAACCTTGTTTTCAAGTGTTTTGATACTCTTGGTTTCTGGATTTAGATTAAAGGCTTTAATGAGCTTGTTTTTAATTTCGTCCTCTGTTGCTGCCGTTCTTATTTTTACATACCAATCAAGTTTTTTTAATCCTAACGTTGATTTGATGGAATATCTCTTTTTAAACTTTTCCTCTATTGATTCGATTAACTCTCTTACTTGCTCTTCAATTCTCTTATCAGATTTCATGAAAAGGCTTATTAATTTGTGAGAATGTAAAACTGTCGCATGGTCTTTACCTCCTGTCTTTTCTCCTATTTTACCTAAGGATAATTTAGTGTGTTCCTTTAATAAGAATTGACAGATTTGCCTAGATTCACATATATGCCTTTTACGTGTCTTACTAAATAGCTCCTCGACTTCCATTTCGTAATATTCTGAAACCTCTCTAATTATGATTTCAGCCTTTTCTACTTCTGTATATTTGCTTTTCATCTTAAAGTTCTTTTATTAATTCTCACTCCTTACCGCTTCCTCTTTGAATACTAGATACATTGTTATTTTCATAAACAACCAATCAATATCTTGAGATGTCAACTCCTTTCTTTTGTGGCGTTTGTAGTATTCTTTAATCTCTTCGTGGTCGTCATTTATTCCCTCTAATACCTTTTGCTTTGTCATAACCCTAATACTTTACATAATTTGTTCAAGACTTCCTTCCTCCCTTCTTTCCAGTTGTCGTACCTTTGCACTCCCTTTTTTATTACTATGTTCTCTTTAGTAATTAGGAATCCAGTTTTTAGATCATCCCTGAACGGTATAACGTCGTAACCCTTTTTTTCTAGAAAAATATCCATTTCAAACACACTAGCTACTAGCGGTTCTGACTTCAGCTTTAAATCCATTTTTTTTTAATTCTTTTATCCTATAATCTTGTAGAGCAGAAGTCTTTCCTTTAGCCCCTTTAACTTCTATAAACTGTGGCACCATTCCCTTTTTTAATGCGAGTAAATCGGGGATTCCATTTTTATTGGTTGTAATCAGCTTCAGGACATACCACCCATCCGCTTCATATTCCTTCATTATTTTAGACTGATATTGCGACTCTGTCATAATGTTTAGTTGTGTATGATTCTTTATCCTTTACGGTATTATAAATACTTTGTTCTATTCCATTTTTTGCAAACATCCAATAGACGTTATTAACTTGTCTTTCTTTTGTAGTCATACGATCTCTAGATTGCCAGTATGAAACTGCGCTATGCTGTATATTATACATTACTAATGAATTTGCATTTTTCAAGCTTATCCCCTCTCTTCCAGAAACTACTTGTAGCGCAATATTTTTATCTGTAGAATTGAAAATGTCAAGATCTTGCGTTAGATTTTCTCCGAACACATTTTTTAATATTTCTAACTCAGCTTTATAGACGTAGAATATTCCTATTTTTTGACCTTTAAAGTATTCTTTTATATAATCAGCTTTAGAGGTGTCAAATATGAAATTAGATCCATCTTCTAACTTAACTGTGCCAGAGTATATCTGAGTAATCTTAGATAACTCCTTTACTGGTGTATCTCCTAGAATCACACCTCCATTACTACCTACTATTACTTTATCTTTTCTAAGTAATTTTGCTATTTGATAGGTTATGGGTTTCATTTTCACATTCAATATCTTCTCCTGTATCTGACTTGTAAATCCAGCTTGTTTTTGCGTATAGCTTATCATTATTTTAGATAGATATGGAAGCATCATTTTGTAATTAGCATCTGAATAGTCGTTGGCTTCTTTTCCATACGCTCTAAAAACTTTTTTAACATTCACAAACACCTTAGACCATTTGTAAAAATTAGATTCTCTAAAGGGTGTGTTCCCACTTATCCATAATTGGTGATATATCTGGGAGTAAGATTCTGGTGTGATTGTTCCAGACATTAATATCAATCTCTTATTCTTTACGAGTTCTTTTAGTTTTTTTGTCCTTTTGGATGGTTTAGGATACGCTCCTAATGTGTGCGACTCATCGCATATAATGACATCAAAGTCTTTGCGTTTTACTTTATGGATAGACTCATAGTTTATGATTTCTATTGTATAAGCAGGATTAAAGGTGTTGTAATCATCTTGTATTGATCCTATTGCTTTCTTTTTAGTTACAAATAGGACGTGCTTTGCTTTTGCTTTCTCGCAAGTCATTAGCGACATAAAAGTTTTCCCTGTTCTCACTTGGCACGAAAGAATGAGAATACCCTGATTATTCAAAATCTTATACCCTCTCTCGCTTATTTCTGACTGATAATCTCTTGGTGTGAACATAATTTTAATTTTAAGTGTCCTAAGTGGAGCATTTTATTTTTAAAGTAGCGCACCGAAAACACCCTATTTTAATGGTGTTTATGTGTTTTTGATACACTTGTGCTACTTGTATAAGTGTTTTTACACCCCCCCCCTTATTTTTAAACATATATTTATAGGGGGGGGTCTATTTTTCAAATTAAAGTGGCGCAAAAGGCGCATTTTTAAAATTGAATATCATCTATCTTATCAAGTTCTCCCCCTCCTTTTTCAGCAGAAAGCACAATCCATTTATCATTACCGCTTCTCCCGTCTCTATAAATTAACCCTTTGAAAGAAGCATATTTTCTTATCCAAACATTAAATGTCTTACGCTTCAGCCATTTTTGATAATCTGGATTATCTTGTATAAACTCTGCAAATGCTTCTGATTTAGTTTTTCTAATATTAAGAGGAAAGATTCCATCTTCTTCCATCCATTCGTAAAACTCCATAGAGGTTTCCGCAATGAATTTTCTAAGTTTTATATTCTTAGCTGTCTGGCTTATTAATCCGTGTAGCAAATATTTTTGAATACAATGCACCATATAATTATCAAATCGCCCATACATATCATCACTCCAGTCATCAAACAATTGATGTCCAAACTCATTATAAGGTGTAATCTTATCTCCGTAATATTGTGACACTTCCATTTCGTGCCTACGTCTATCGTGACTATTACCAGCTCCTTTTATAGCGTAATTTGTAGATATAAGTATCTTAGGACTTTCCTCTACTGATAATTTGATAGCATCTTTATTTTTTCTCTCGATAGTGATACCCTCAGTAACAAGTGAGAATTTAGACTCAAAGTCAAAGTTTCTCTTAACATCATCCCACACTAACACTTGACTATCTTGTGATACGGTTTGGTAAGGGAATGATTTCTTGTCGTCAAATGATTTACCATCTAGTATAGCAACCTTTCTTATTTGGCGTAAACCTTGCACAAATAATCCCTTTCCTGTACCTCCTTCTGGATTATCGCTTATCACTTCATCATTAAGAATGATAGCTTTATTATTAGTTTTGTTTTTGTAGGTAGAGAGTAGGTAACCTATAACACATTCAAATGGCAAAGGATCTTCTGAAGATATGTTGCTAATAAATTTTTGATATTCATTTGTGTTTGTTTCTGTTTTAATAAAGTCACGCTTTATGATTTGAGATTCCCACACATACCCATCTACATCTATGTAATCAATAAGTTCTGCTTTATCTTTTGATATTTTTAGAATACCATTTTGATAAGCAATAAATGACTCACACTTATTATCCCTAAGCATATCAAGCTCAATACTTGATAACATTGTTAGGAATATTTCTGAAAACATATTCCCATAATTCACACAATACTTCCATACTTCAACCTCTCCATTATTAAGTAGATTATCTAGCACAAAGTCTTTAAGGCGTTCTACTGATGTTTCTACTACCTTATTAGATTGCACGTATACCCAAGTAGGTTTTTGAGATCCGTTAGGAAAGTATTTTTTAAACCCGTTACGCTCTAAGAAATTTTTGTACTTAAAGGGGTCAATTTTTGGCTTGTCATTTTTATCGAAATACCAGAAATCTTCTGTTTCTTTTTCATCGCTTATAGACTCATATTGTTCTTCTGATATCTTGTGCTCAGATATCACCCTATCTTTTCCCTTGTTCAGGTCATTCTTTATCCTGGACACCTTAGTGTAGTCCTCAAAGTATTTTGAGTTGTAATCTCTTGATTTATAAGCGCTAGATATAGTAGCTGTCATTTCACGTTCTGTAAAATCACCATAAACTATATTGTTAAGTATGTAACCGTTTGCTGTGCTTTCAGATATACCATATTCACAAAAGGCACCTGCTATATCAAAGATGAAAGCGTTGCGTTCTCCGTCTATAAAATCGCGCTTCCAATTCCATTGCATTATCTTATTGATAATAACATCTTCATTGGTAATAGGAAGTAAAGGAGCACGCTCTACACGATCATACCCATCATCTTCAATCTCAGATTCAAACTCCTTTGCATTATAGTTTATATAGATATTTGGGTCATAAGATTCAAAGCAAACACGGTCAACGTTTGAGTTGGCCATATCAAAATACTCATAGTCATAAGCTTTCGCGAAAGCTTTAAAGTACTTTGGATGGGAGTCTTTATCCAAAAAATTAGGAACTCGAACTACACCTTTTATCCCATTTCCGGAAGGTGATATAAAAAGAGTTATAAAATGTCTGTTCTTTTTAAGAAGCTCAAGATGTTTTAGCATCACCTCGTTATTGGGATATTTATCAAAGTCAACTACCATCATACCTGAGTGCTTGATAAGCCCTGAACGCTTTCGCTCTTGGAACTCACCTGCAAAAAGTATTGATGGTAGTTTCTTTTTAAGTTCTTTATTTCCCTTTCTTATCTCAACAATTAAATTTTTAGAGGTTCCTCTTTTTATCCTTTCTAGTGATTTTTCTAGCGTTATGATGTACGGTACATCGGTTGATTTGAACAAATCTTTAAATACAGAGATAAGCGTTTCTTTCATTTGTGTCTTTTCTGGAATAAGTACTCTTGAACTGCTTTAGCACTTTTGCGTTTATCGTTGTACAGTGCTATATACTTAGGATCATTTTGATGAGTATTATACTCGTTAGTTTCACGTACTTCAGCGTACGTGAATAGTTCTCTAGTAGAGGTAGGCAGACCGTTAAAGTCTGCCTCTCTCATTCTAAGGAACATTTCCTTTGTCCCATCCATTATTAGAATGCTAGATCTTCAACAGCATCTTCCTCTTTTGCTGTGTCATATTTATCAACTTCTGAGTTTTCACGCCCCTTTGATATTGGATTCACATACTCGGTCATATACTCCTGAAGGATTGTCGCTTTCTCTCTCAATACTTCAGGCTTTTTTATTGCATCAGCAACCTCAAATACAGGAACAGAATACTTTACACTTCCTTTTTTCATATCCTCAGCTTTTGTGACAGAGAACCAGAATGAAGTATTTTTGTTTTCGTTTTCTTTCATAAAGTCAGAGTAGTTTGATACTGCGCTACCTTTAAAAGAAATGTTTATGAGATCTCCATTTGCATCTACAGCATACACAGACCTTGTATAGTGTCCTCCTGCCTGTTGAATTTTTGGCTTGATCTCTTTGTAAAGTCCAGATGCTATCTCACCACCTTTAAATGACTTTACTGTTACTGGTTCCGAACCGATAAACAGTACTTCATTTGAATAGATACCACTTTCGCTGGCGTCATTCCATCCTTTTACAGCGTGATAATGTTCTAGCATTACGAATTTTAAAGGAAGAGAAACTAACACGTTCTCTTTTTTCGCCTTGTCATAGTACTTGAAACACTTGTCGTTTGAACTCCATTCAAGAAATTTGCTTGATGGGTTGCTACTCTTTTTTTCGGGTCTTTCTAACCAACTCATAATAAACTGTTTTTTATACTGCGATCAATTCACCGTGACCGCTTCGGTTTTAATAATGTTTTACTTCTTGCTTAATTTTCTCCAACCATTTTTGAAATGATAAAGGAGTTGCGTGCCAATTAGGCGGTATATAATTTACCGTTAGATTCATCTTGTTTTATTTATCGTTAATCACATAACAAAGCCTAGTTTTCTTATTGAACCTCGTTTGCTTTTTATCTATAATTTTAACATCAGATTTTAATACTTTACACGGTTCGTCTAGGTAGTGTATGTGTTCTGGGTCGTCGTCCATTACTAAACCCACTTCGCAGTATTTCGGGTTGATATTTGGCGGTTGGAAATAAACTGTATTCATCTTACTTGAATTTTTTGTAGTCGCTTATAGCTGTGTAGATAGTGTAGCCTAGAGCGATAATTGAAAGTGCTAAGGCTATGTAGGCGATTTGGTTAATAGTCATAGCTTATGATTTTAGGAGTTCTGGGTTTTCGTGTATGTTTCCGATAACTTCTATATCAAATGATTCTGTATTTTCTAATGAATACCAATCATGCGTTCCGTCTTTCCATTGTCTCAAGAATTGCTTTCCTTTCATTAAGCAAAAAGTTCCGTTATAAAATCCTACACTATAAGATTGCATTTCATTTTCATATAATTCATCGCTTAAAGTTCTAGTTTTAACTACATCACCCTCGTATATCTCTACACCGTTTTTGTCTTTTAAACCTGTGTATTGCATTATTTTAAAGAATACAGGGTTGTATATTCCAAAGAACTCTGATAAATCACCTTGATAGTTATCGGTACTATCCATTGTGTTGTAAAGTTCTTGGGGAACTCCATATCCACAATAAGGATGTATATACGCTCTAAATTTTATATCTCTCATGATGCTATTTTTAAGTTATTTTCTTTATTCTCTAGTAGTTGTATTTTTAAGGCTGCAACCTTGATAAATGAAAACTTGTAGTGTGGCTTTTCGCCCTTGCTTACATTTACTCTACCTAACTCAATAGCGTACTTGTCTAGCAGCAATGAGTTTTTATTATACCGTTTGTCATCCAGCAACTTAATAACCTCTCTAGTGCTTATCAAAGACTTGGTTAAGCCTTGATTAACAGATTGGAGTAATATTTGAGTGTGGATAGACAAAGTGGTTATGCTACTTGCTTAGATTGTGATTTGATTTTCTTCTCTAGTAATTCTTTTACTTTCGCTTGGAACTCTTCAGGTATTAGCCAAAAGTGACTAAACCAATGATTATTAAGTGTGTTAGGGCTTCTGTCAACCTCTACTGCTACCTCTTTTATAAAACCCGTCTTATAATCAAGGTCTTTCCATAGCTCTTTAATTTCTTCTACCATTACGCTACATTTTGATATTGTTTTGTATTAAGTTCTCTTTGCTTTGAGGAAAGCGCATACATTTGTTTAGTAGTTTCGCTCTGTATGTTTTCTAACAATCTGTGTCTCATTCCTAGCACACGTTTCTGAATTTTAGAGACCCAAAGAAGTTCAGATAATTGATCTTCATCACTTGCAAACCTTGTGTAAAAAACACCCGTTAGAACGTTTTTGTATCTATCATTAAGCGATTGCTCTGCTTCAAAATTTCTCTCTAGTTTTTCTATTAATTCTATCATGTTAAAAGTTTTTATCGATTAGTATTGATTTGAAAGCCTTTTCAACTATTGAAGATTGAACCGCTACAGATTTATCCTCATTAACCCATAGGTTTATATCTTGCTCTGGAATGTAAAAAGTTGCTTCGTGGTTAAATTCGTTGTAGTAAGCATCGGCAGTAAAAGAGATACTTGTTTCCTCATACTCAAACTCAAAGTAGCCGTTAAGCTGCTCTGTTAAACCACTCATATAGAAGTGATCGTAAGCATCAAATGACGTAGCGAGAGCTACTAACATCTTCTTAACGTCGCTCATGTTTAGAGTTTCGTTAACATTTCTTTGTGAAAGTGTGTTTATTGTTTCCATATCTTTACATTTGTTGTATGGTGTAAATATACATAAGACTTATGCATTAGTCTAATATATAACTGTTAAAACTTATACATAAGACTAATGTATAATTATTCTAAATAAGGATGGATATTGAAAAAATAAGAGATAAATTAAAAGAGAACGGTATAACTGGCTATAGGCTAGCTAAGGATATATCCATTACTCAAGTAGCGGCTGATGCCTTTCTAAACGGAAAATCAAAACCATATCAAAAAACCTTAAACCTATATAAGTCTTATATTGAGAATAACTTTAAACCTCTTGAAAGTGTAAAAGAAGAGAGCGCTCCATATAAAGTCAGTAAATCAATCAATCAATCAAAAACGCATAGAGTGCCCGTATACGAAATAGACGTAACAAGTAGTATCGTATCAAGTTTTAGTGACGTTAGTGAAATACCGTCTTTTTATATGGATTACGAACCCTTTAATAACTGTGATGCAGTTGTAACAAATTGGGGTGATAGTATGTATCCGTCATATAAGAACGGAGAGAGACTAGCAGTTAAGCAATATCATAACTTCGACGTAATAACATGGGGTGAAACATTCCTAGTAATTACAGATGCAGAAGCAAATGAGCTTAAGACGGTAAAAGAAGTTTACCAACACGAGGACGACGATAAGATTATACTAAGAGCAAGTAATCCTAGATTCAAAGGAGATACAATAATCCATAAAAAAAACGTCCTTGCATTATTTGCGGTAAAGGGCAAAATATCACAAAACTTTATTTAATGAGAAATATTACAATAGTACTAATAGCTTTATTTACACTTTCATCTTGTAGTAATGACGATGAGTGCACCTGTAGGGGAGAGTACTTTTTTATTGATGGAGAAAATAGCGGAACTTTCTTTGCTGAGAATGTAGACTGTGATACAGGAGAAAGAGACGGATCACCTATACAATCAAATGCTAGTTTTATTGGATGTTCAAATTAATTATCCTTTTGTGCGCTTTGTCTTTTAAGTGTTGCGGAAATTCATCTTTATAAATTGAATGCGTGGAGCTTTGACTATGTCCTACAAGTGCAATAGTTATGCGTTCATCAATCAATAGGTTTTGCGCTCTGGTTATAAAGGTGTATCGGGGTGATTTACTAAAAGGCTTTTTAGATAGTTCTAACTTGTCTTTAATTTCTTGGTAAACTCTGCTAGTGTTCCCGTGGAAGTTGTGGAGCTTGTTTTGTCTTAACGGGATCAGGTAATCGCTACCTTTGTAAATATCTAGTATCGCTTTAGCTTCTGGAAGTATCATATTAGATACAAAAACATTTGTACCACCTTTACCCCGTATAAATTCTACTCTATTATTATTCACGTCCGACCATCGCAGACCAGCGAGGTCGAAAAGGTCGCAACCGCCTAAGTAAAAACATAGCATCCAATAGTTAAGATAATGATAGTAACCCCCGAAAGTAGCGTTATCATGAGGGGTAAAGGGATTTTCCGCAATTTTCCGCAAATCTTCGTCCGTCATTGCTTTACTCTTTGTAGGTACCGCCTTAACCGTAACTTTTGAAAATGGATTATCTGGTTTTCCTAATTTATTCCAGACTGCGGATAAACTGCTTAAATAGCTTTTAACCCCGTTAGGACTTCGCGGCTTACCGTTAACGGGTTCTTTTAATATAGTATCTCTAAAACGTTCTGCAATACTCTTATCTATCATTGCATACGGCATATCAGGAAACATTCTATCAAACGAACGTAAGGCAATAGCGTAAGACCTTTTTAAGTCGTGGGTGTTTGTGTAGGCTATCGCTTCACGTGTAAAAATACCGCTATCAAAATCCATTACATACGCTTCAACCGTTTCAAAGGTTGTAAACGGGTTGCTAGCTAAAAATGATCGTAGGCGTATATTTTTAATCTGAAGATAGTTTACAAGCTCTTCAAAGTTAGGATGCTTAGGAGTAGGTAAACCCGTTGTTTTGTTCCAATGTGTTTTTTTAGCATGATAACCCGTTTGTATTATCTTCTCTTTGCTATCTTTGGTTAAGTAAATGATAATAGGATAACCCTTTTGAGTTAAACTATTCTTACGACCATCGATTCTTATTTTGCCCCTCATAGTATTTGCGGATAAATTGCGGAAAATGAAGTACAAGTTTAAGGAAAGATGTAATTTTTGCCACAGTTTATAAAAGCAAAAACGCCCACAAACCGTAGTTTATAAGCGTTCTAAGAGATTGCAGTAAATTTACCTATGTTTCCCCAAACTCATCATGTTGAGAATGTAGTGTTGCTTGAAAAGAGATAATATGAAAAAGCTACTTTTAATATTAATAATAGGTGCCAGTTTTGGACAGAGTTCTTGCGAACGAGATGATATCTGCGCAGAGACTACTCCCACTACTCCATTACTTATTATTGAATTTTACGATGTAAATAATCCGACATTATTAAAAGCTCCTAATAATCTAACTATCTCAACAATAGTTAATGAAGAGGTAAACGAAGTGTTAGCGCTCGTAAACCTAGAGAGTATAGAGATTCCTTTACGTACAAATGACGAACTCACAACCTACTCATTCAGCATCAATACTGCCGAAGATGATGATGAAGAAGTCAATACTGATGTTTTGAACTTCACATATACCGTCACAGATGAGTTTGTAAATAAAGCATGTGGCTTTAGAGTAGTATATGACGATTTACAAAATACAAATGATCCTCTACAAGATGGAGCATGGATACAAAATATAGATATTGAAAACCCAACGGTTAATGATCAAACTGAAGCACATATTTCTATTTTTCACTAGTATAATTCTCACCGTTTTCACTAGCTCTCTAAGAGCTCAAAAAACGTCTATAGAAAATACTGCTAGTGATTCTATCACTGCACCTACAGACTACTATGGCTTACGCCTTGGTGTGGATATATCTAAACCTATTAGATCTTTCCTTGACGATAATTACAAAGGACTAGAACTCGTTGCAGACTTTAGACTTAAGAAGAATTACTATGTTGCTGCAGAAATAGGTAACGAAACCTGGAACTCTGACCTTCCTAATATTGAGAATACCACTAGCGGAAGTTACATTAAAGCAGGTTTTAATTATAATACCTATGAAAATTGGTTTGGGATGAACAATCTTATTTATGCAGGGGTTAGAGCTGGTTTCTCTAGTTTTAGTCAAGAGCTAGAGAGTTATACAATCTATACCACTAATCCTGTATTTGGTGATGACACGAGGTCAGTAAGTCAAGAATTCAAAGGTCTTAATGCCACTTGGCTTGAACTCAAAATTGGCTTAGAGGTAGAGCTATTTAGCAACATTTACCTAGGGGTAAATGCACAATTGAAAAGAACTATTACAACTACAGACCCAGACGGCTACTCAAATTTATATATACCAGGGTTCGGAGAACTTACAGAAGGTACTCCTATAGGCGTAGGATATGGATATACACTATCATATCTAATCCCTATTTTCAAAAAGTAATTATTTACGCTTTCGCGAAAAAAGACTACTCCTCTTCCCTGTCTAAGTATTTACCTTTTTTGCTTCCTTCGTACATTTCATACTTGACAAGTCTACTCTCTAAACTACCATTGAAGCATTTAATTTTTCTACTCGGTCTAAGTCCTACATGTTTTAATGATTCCATATTTGATGTAATCATCCAAGCGTGAGATCCAGGATATCCAGATTTAAGAGTGTCTCCTATTTCTTTATAAAATTCTTCCATCTCAATAGGTAAACGTTCCCCATATGGTGGGTTAAATACCATCTGTAAGAAGTCATTCCCTTCCTTTTCTGTCTTAAAAAAATTCTCTTCTCTTATAGTAACAAAATCAGATAGCTGAGCATTCTTAACATTCTCTCTTGCTTTCTCTACCGCAGATGGAGCTTTATCATATCCAGTGATGGTGTACCTAAAATCTTTAACTCTTTTTAAAGCAGAGGCTTCAATGAGCTCAAAGAGATCAACATCCCAGTCTCCCCACTTTTCAAAAGCAAATTCTTTTCTATTAAGATTTGCAGGAACATTACAAGCTATCATTGCCGCCTCTATACACATGGTTCCAGAACCACACATAGGATCAAGAAAATCTGACTGTCCGTACCATCCGCTCATCATTATTAGCCCAGCAGCAAGTGCTTCATTAATAGGAGCAATATTTGTAGCAGTACGATAACCTCTATGGTGAAGAGAAGCTCCACTACTATCTAAAGATAGCGTACACCAATTATCTTGTATATGTACGTTGAGACGAAGGTCTGGATGCTTTGTATCCACATTAGGCCTTACATTCTCTTCACGACGGAATTTATCTACAATCGCATCCTTGGTCTTAAATGAGATATACTGAGAATGGGTAAATGTAGGACCGCTTACGGTTGCATTTATTGCAAACGTAGTATTCACATCCATAAATTTACGCCAATTAATTCTCTGCATGCGACGATACAAGTCGTCTTCATTCATCACCCTAAACTCAGCAATAGGTTTTAAAATCTTGATAGCCGTACGGCAACAAAGATTTGCCTTATACATAAAGCCTTTATCACCTTCAAAAGAAACATTACGTACGCCTATTTGCACATTACCAGCACCTAAAATACGTAGTTCTTCTGCTAATATATTTTCAAAGCCAAAAAACGTTTTGGCTACCATCTTAAAGTTTTGACTTGTCTCGCTCATATACCGCAAAAATACGTTAATTTTATCGCCTTAACACCGCAAAATACCTAACCATTTGTTAGCAATTATCTCACCCATTATCGCAGTTATTATTGGATTCACTATTGCGCTTATTTTTAAGCCTGTAGTAAATAATAGTATTAAACTTTTGCTTTCATTTAGCGGCGCTTTTCTATTATCGGTTATCATTTTTGAATTTCTACCCGAAGTTTATAGTGAAAGCACAAATAATATAGGTATTTACATTATGGCTGGATTACTCGTTCAAATACTTTTAGAATTTGGTTCTAAAGGAGCTGAACACGGACACATGCATCATCAAGATCAAGGGAGTTTCCCTTTCTTACTATTCATAAGTTTATGTTTACACTCTGTAATTGAAGGTTTTCCCATTGCAGATAATCAGGATTTACTTTATGGAGTGGTTATCCACAAGATTCCAATTGCCATCATTATATCGGCTTTTTTATTTAACTCTAAAATGAGTAATATAAAATCAGGTATATTTCTAGTTCTTTTTGGTTTAATGACACCCATAGGAGCATTTTTGAAGTCTCAATTGATATTTCTACAAGAATATAGCACCTATGTAAATGCGTTTGTAGTAGGAGTACTATTGCACGTATCTACTACTATTCTATTTGAATCTTCAAAAGATCATCAATTTAATGCCTCAAAATTAGCCGTAATATTACTGGGTATAATAATAGCATACTTTTTATAATGTTCACAAGAGAAGAGTCTAAAGAAATACGAAAACAATTTTGGATTTTCTTCGGGAAGAGATATCCTAAGAAGTGGATGTTGTATAATACTGGAGTCAAAGATTTAAATCTCAAGTTTGATTTTGATAATGACAAAGCTATAGTCTCTATAGATTCAGAATCTCGGGATGAAATAGATAGAACTTATTACTTCGATAAAATATTAAGTCTTAAAAACCTACTTCTGGACGAAGTGTCTCAAAATATGATTTTTGATTCAGATTATATTCTAGAAAGCGGCAAGCTCATCTCAAGAGCATATATCAAATTAGAAGGTGTTAACATTCATAATAAGAATCACTGGCCACAGGTTTTTGATTTCATGTTTGAAAACATGTCCAATCTAGAACTCTTCTACATGGAATATCAGGATTTTATAAAATCCTAATAGAGCATCCTTTCAGCACTAGTACAACCCTGATAGTCAAACTTTAGAATAGGAATACAGCTTCTTACCCCCTTATTAGACATAATAACCATTGCTGGCAATCCTTCTACATTTCATTATAGATTAATAGTAGACTAGTTATGGCATTCTATTTTACTAAATAATAAATCGCACATCTAGCTTTTAGCAAAAGACTTGCCTAGCTATTTAAATATGACAGTAGCGATTTATGGATATCTGGTAACGGCAAAGAATACAGGTACCTCAAATGGTAATCGCATGTGCTTTGGAACCTTCTTAGATTATAACGGTGATTGGATAGATACTGTTCACTTTCCTCCTTCATTAAAGAAATACCCTATACAAGGTAAAGCAGTTTATAAGATAACTGGTAAAGTAGTAGCGGAATTTGATTTTATCACTATTGAGGTATCAACATTAGAAAGACAGCATTATAGATCTGATACAAAAACTACGGCATTCTATAATCCAAAGGGAACTCCAAAAGATAATAACAATCATAGTCCTTTTAAGCTTATAAAGTAAAGTAAAGTAAGTAATCAACGCTGCTGAATCCTCATCCATATATCACTTAAGAAATTGAAGACTTACATTTCCTTGATTTTATGGTATAAAAAAAGCTCCAATACAATAGTTGTATTGGAGCCTTAAAAAGGCGGCGACCTACTCTCCCACGAGTGCAGTACCATCGGCGCTGACGGGCTTAACTTCTCTGTTCGAAATGGGAAGAGGTGAGCCCCGTCGCTATAACCACCTTAGTTTTAGCTTCGGTTATAGACTATAAGCAGTTGGCTTGCGCTACTTGCTTAAGGCCTAATGCCTAAAGCGTGCATCTTTGATGCACAAATATCTTAACATAAAAGGAAGTAATTAAAGTAATACTTGAAGTATATGGTATAGGTAATCTTACTTATTTAATCTATTAAAAGAGTTTCCTCCTCCGCTATTGCTAGCGGAGGAAGTGTACATAAGCTTACGGGTTATTAGTACTACTCGGCTATGACATTACTGCCTTTACACCTATAGCCTATCAACGTGGTAGTCTCCCACGACCCTTTAAAGAAATCTCATCTTGTGGTGG